>CAYQZZ010000063.1:0-11961 GCA_964422155.1 uncultured Dehalococcoidaceae bacterium
CGGCTGTATAAAGGCGGTTGGACAGTTGCCGGTCCTGAGGTTCGTTTTCCTCCATGCCGGTATCGAGGAGATAGAGTTTAACCTGTCCTAATTGTACCAGCCAGGCGCCGACGTGCAGGGTTCGTTTTTTAATCTTTACCTCGGCCAGGCATCTCTGTCCGGTGCTGGATAGGATGGGACTTACCGGTGCTTTGCTGAAGTCTAATTGCTGATATTCCTCTTCCTGCCAGCCTTCGGATGAAATGCGCTGTCGGAAATATCCCTGCGGATACATGAAGCCGACCGCTACCATCGGTATACCCAGGTCACTGGCCTCTTTACACAGGTCGCCGGCAAGCACACCTAAGCCGCCGGCATAGATGGGCAGGGAATTGTGGAGAGCAAATTCCATTGAGAAATATGCGACCGGCCCTGAAAAAGAACCGGCGTGGTTTGTGGTATACCACGAACTCCCGTCTTTGGTATCACTATCAAAGGCTGCTATAGCCTTATCATATAAAGACAGGAATGTTGCATCGCTGGCGGCAGCCTCCAGCTTTTCCTTGCTGATTTCATACAGCTGTTGCACCGGATTGTGTCCACTCAGTCTCCAGAGAGAGTAATCCAGCGTCCTGAAAACGGCTCTTCCCTCTGGATGCCAGCTCCACCACAGACTACCGGCCAGTTCCTTGAGCCTGCCGATGCGTTCTGGTATTTTTATATAAGTCACCGTAATGCTCCTTCACATCAGTTAAATCCTGCTAGCAAAATTATATTCTAACTGGCGGGAGAAAGCTACCTGATAAAGCATAAAGGTAGTCAGGGTTATCTTTGAATTATTTTGATGGTTTTACCTCAGTTCCGTTTCGTTTCAAACTTGAAAAATTACTGAGGAGTTGAAGATAACCGAAAGTCAGGTACGTAAGGTAATTTCCGGTAGCTGGCGCTGCGTCATTGTACTCGTTAAGACTTTTTGACAGATAAATTCCTTAATGTATTCGGAATGAAAAGATACGAGAGCTGTAAGAGTATAAAGTAGCGAGCAACTTGGAAGGGAAAAAGCTGATGAAAAAATCTAGAACCCCCAATAATGCTGGTGAGCCGCCAGGGACTCGAACCCTGAACCTGATGATTAAGAGTCATCTGCTCTACCAGTTGAGCTAGCGGCCCAGACTATTACTGCTGTTCCTCATTTTATCATTATAAAATGTATCGTGGCAAGCGTATTGAAGCTAACGGGCATGGCAGGCACAAGAAAAGCTCTCCCATATCAAAGAATGGCAGAGCTTTCTAAGTAACTTATATCTGATTTATATATGTAGATTTTTCTATCGAGTCGCTGATTTATTAGTTTTGTGCGTGCTCGGTAAGTTTAACCTTTTGTATCGGCGCCAGCAAATTGCCATCCGCTGTCATAATATCCTTTGAAGCTACGATGTTTGCATCCGGGTGGGCGAGCCGAAATTTTTTCATAATATCATCGTGTTCCTGGAAAGGCTGTTTTTCCTTCCTGTCAGGGACATTTTGCTCTTCATTTCTTTTCTTTCTAATCCATAGTATTATCATATTTTTACCTCCAGCGGCGTTTTATTCTTTTGTTTAAAGGCTCCTGACAAACTGCATTATCTCGATATGCCGGTCGTAACGGGGCCAGCAGTATTAAATTAGCTTGTAGTGAGATAAAATTCAGGTACCGGGACGCTGTTGTTTGACTTCGCTCCATAGCAATAGAAACAGCCTTTATTGACGGTGATTTTATATTTGGCACATCCTGGCAATGAGAAGCTCACGGTACCGCTCTGCATCGTTATATAAGTCTCCGGGGGTATTTCACCGGAGCCCGTGTATATTTTTTCCCACCGGTCAATGTCGGCCTGTACATAGATGCCGATATTGAGTGTCATATAGCGATAGCTGTGTACAAGCTCATCAGTATTGGTTATGGACAGAGTAAATAACGTATCGGCTGTTACACCGGAAATGTCGATATGGAAGAGGTCGCCGGGAGTTATGTTACCTATGGCATTACCGAATCCATTGAGCTGTGGCGCCGTTGATGGGTCAGCGACTTCAATAGTCATGGGTATATTATCGGCCAGAGCGTTGTCATAAGCGTAGACTACCGGCCAAGGAGCCAGTAACAAAGCCACAATTAGAGGGAAAAGCAGTTTTCTTTTCATTTCTTCGTATTTTTTTAACTTAAGAGATTGAAGTTACTCTATGTCTTACGTTCCGGGTCTTCTCTCACGGTCTAAGCTTATCGCTGGAGCGAGTAATAAAATGTAAAAAGCTGGGGCAAAGCTGTAAACAATAAATAAATGTTTTACGAGAAAGTACTATAGGTTACGCTTTGGTGAGATACCGGGGTAATAAATAAGGGAGGGCTTAGCGATTCATCGGCTAAGCCCTCTATCTATTGGGCGGTTATCCAGCTGGGGAACAGCTTAATATTAGTGGCTATTATTTCAGTTTTTGCCTGTGTGAATATTGGAAAGCGGGTCGATAGCGGCGGTATTGCGTTTCAGGGTATCCTCTATCCGCGTTTTTAGTGTGTCAATCCCGAAAGGTTCGGTAAGGTAGTTATTGGCACCCAGATTAAGACCCCTGACCGTACCATCGCCGGTGTCCCAGGTGCTGAGCATCATAATAGGAACCTGGGTCCATTGCCGGAGCTGCAGACATATCCCGATACCGTCAAGCGTTGGCATGACGATGTCCAGAATAATGAACTCCGGCTGCTCGGTATCGACCATGTCTTTAAGATAGATACCGGTACGCTGGGTATTGACTATTTCATATTTACCGTCGTTGAGCTCTTTCTGTAGTAGACTCACTAATACCGGGTCGCGAGTGACGGTAAGGATTTTTGTTTTTGCTAACATGTTAGCCTCCTTATATTGGTTGTTTAATTTTCTGGTATAAGGCTAACATTCTGGCAGTAAATAGAGCATAAACGGTTACATGAATAACATAAATATCCTGTTAATGATTGGGGGGAGGTAGGGGAGTCAATTGATACATACATTAAGAGGGTAAAGATAGTTTGCATAATGATATGGATAAAAGCAAAGCCTTTATTCGATGGGGTTGTTATATTTTCGGTTAATTTGTTATTGGTTAAGGACTATTTTTTCAATGTTTCGGAATGATATTTACGTATCAGCATGATTTCCAGGAAAATGATTGGCTTGGGGATTTTTTTAAAATTGAGAGGGCCGTGAGGCAATCCCTTGGAGATGGAGACAATAGCAGGGGAGTTGATGATGTGCTTTTCCTGTTCCTTGCCCAGGCATATCTCGACCTCGGCACCGCCGAAATCACGGACGTTCATCGGGTTGGTACCTAGGAAACACAGCAACTGTTGAAAGTCAGAGTGAAAATGAGGCTCCTTTAACATGAGTTCCGGCTTGTAGATTACATGGTGTGTAAGAATACAGTCGGCATCCATTTCGTCGCCGTTTGCCGAAAGTCCCTCCAGTTGATGGTGTGTTTTGAAAGCTTCTCTCAATATGTGTTTGCCGTATTTCGTTTCCGCCATTTTCTTTAATACCCCCTTATGATTGTTTATTAACTCGCTCTGTCATTGCGAGTCCCGATGCAATCAGGACGTGGCAATCTCAAAGATGCATCATAGAGATTGCTTCGCTACGCTCGCAATGACAATGGGATGCTTGTTTTTGGGTATTGCTAAACACTCTCTCCTGTTATGATTATTGCTGGGGAAACAAACCTGTCAGAATTCGTTTCCGGATGTCCGCGTATACATCGTCCCGTTTCCCGCCGTCCACCAGAAGATAGGGCTGTCAATCCTCTTGATGGAAAGGGGGAGGTGCTTCATGCCCCGCGGGACATAAATCAGGCAGCTCTTGGTAAGGACGAACTTCTCATCTTCCAGCCAGAACTCTATTTCTCCGCCCAGTTCCCTCGGATTATTACTGACCGTTCCCACGAATCCCAAGGTCTCATCGAAATTATGGGTATGAGCTATCTCCATCTCTAAATCGCCGGTGCCTTTCTTTTCCCACAACCAGACGCAGTTTGTATAAAAAGCCCCCTCGGCGACTCTATCGTCCAGGGCAAACATCCAGGTGGATTCGATGTAATTGCCTTTTTCTCTCTGCTCCAGAATTCTCTTGGGGATGGGGAAAGGCTTCTCCGGTGGCTTAACATCCGTGAAGATGTATTTTGCATACTTGGATTGAGTCAATTTCTCTTCTCCTTATTTGAAAGTAGCTGCTATATTATTTTTTTGGTTGTCTTGCGGACTTTTTAGACGCTCTGGCAGGCTTTTTGGGTGGTGGTCCCGATGGCTTCCAGATGCGGGTAAGCGACACTTCCATGAATATGATGGGTTTGGTCACTTTTTTAATAATTATCGGGCAATGTGTCACACCCTTGGGGATGGAGACGACGGCAAGGGTATTAATCAGGTACTTTTCGCCGCCCAGAGTGAACTCGATTTCCGCCCCGAAGTCGGTAATATCCAGCGGATTACCTCCGATAAAGCAGAGCATCTCGGGAAAATCATGCGAATGAGGATGGTCGAAAGACATCGGCTTGGAGATGCAGTGGTAACCCATGCTGCAGTCCGTGTCCAGTTCGCCATCATGCGCCACGATTGATTTTCCGGTGTAGTGTGCTATTTCCCTGATGAGTTTTTTTGTCAATATATTCTTTCCGTATTTTGTTTTGGCTGCCATATTCTTAAGACCTCCATATTCTAATATCAGTTAAAAAGTAGCTTGTATTATTCGTTTCCTGACGACCTTGCATAAGAGGTTCCGTTTCCCGCGGTGAAAAAGAATATCGGGCTGTCAATCCTGCGGAATATCAGTGGCAAATGTTTCATCCTCCGGGGGACAAATATCAGGCAGCTATAGTCGATGATGTATTGTTCGTCTTCCAGCCAGAACTCGATTTCACCGTTCAGTTTACGCGGATTTTCCCGATTGCTCCCGATAAACCCCAGGACTTCATCGAAATCGTGGGTGTGGGCTATCTCCGTCTGAATATCCCCGGTACCATATTTTTTCCACATCCAGTGGCAGTCCACATAGAAGGCCCCCTTGGCCACCTTGTCGTTCAGGCCAAAGAGGGAAGTGTCATCCCAGTAGTTTCCTGCTTTCCTCTGCTCCTCTATTCTTTTTATAAACTCGGCGGGCGGTGGCTGCTGCGGCTTGGGATATTCCGTAATGATATATTTAGCGTACTTCTTCTCAGGCATTTTTCTCCTTTTATAATATGGTTTCCCGTTGTTTTCTCACTACTCGTTTCCGGCTGTTCTGGTATATGAGGTTCCGTTACCCATGGTAATGAAAAGAACGGGTCTATCCAGCTTCTTCATACCGCAGGGACCATGGGACAGTCCGGCGGGGATATAGACGATACAACTCTTATCAACCAGGTATTGTTCGTCTCCCAGGTAGAAATCAAGTACCGCTCCCAGTTCCCGGGGATTATTTTTATCGGTTCCCGTGAATATCCAGACTTCATCCCAGTCATGGGCGTGAGCTATCTCGGTGTACAAGCCTCCGGTTCCCTTCTGCTCCCACATCCAGACGCAATCTACGTAGAAAGCTCCCTTGGCTACAGCATCGGTCAACATGAACATGTGAGTACTTTCCATGTAGTTACCGGCTTTTCTTTGCTCTTCCATTCTTTTCAGGGCCTGGGGAGGCGGTGGTGGTAGTGGTACCTTGTTCTCCGTGATGATATACTTGGCGTATTTTCTTTCAACCATAACTCTCCTCATAAACAGAAAATTGTTTACCTGATTGTACTCCTAATAGGATTGTTTAATCAATAATATCGGGATTTGAAAGCATTAAACAAAAAGGGGAGTCGTTATAACTCCCCTCATTTTTACCTAAATGTAAGTATTTATGAGTTCTATGCCGTCGTGGCGATGTGGTAGCCCACGCCGGGGATGGTCTGGATATATTTGGGGTTCTTGGGGTCCGGCTCCAGTTTCCGGCGTAAACGCCCGACGAAGACACGCAGGTATTCCTTTTCCGATGAATATTCGCTGCCCCAGACGCTTTGCAGGAGCATGTTGTGGGTAAGGACTTTATCGGAATTTACGGCCAGGTGCTGCAGCAGGGCGAACTCGGTAGGGGTGAGCGTTATTTCCCTGCCGTTTACCGTGACACGCCTCTTGGCGAAGTTAATCTCCAGGCCGTCGCAGACGAAGGTGGACTGGGCCGGGGATACGGTGGGGTCGCCGCGGTGGCGGAAGGCTGTCTTGATTCTCGCCATAAGTTCCGCGATGCCGAAGGGCTTTGTTAAGTAGTCGTCAGCGCCCAGCTCAAGACACTTAACCTTGTCATTTTCGTCGCCGCGAGCGCTGAGTATGATGATAGGCACGTCGGACCATTCCCGTATGCGGCGGCACACTTCCACGCCGTCTATCTTGGGCATCATGAGGTCCAGTATGATAAGGTCGATGAAATCTTTCTGCACCGCTTCCAGAGATTCCTCTCCGTTGGTGGCGGTGATAACTTCATAATTACGTGCTTTGAGGTTCGTGCTGAGTAACCTCAGTATCGCCGGGTCATCGTCTACGATAAGGATGTGTTTTTTGTCCATAGCTGTATCTCCCCTTTAGTTCACCGGCAGGCTGAAGCTGAATTTAGCGCCTTTGCCCGGCTGGCTTTCCACCCAGATTTTACCCCCGTGCGCATTGATAATGCCCTGGCAAATAGCCAGCCCCAGTCCGGTTCCCTTTCTCCGTCCGGCCCTGCGACCGTCTCCCTGGAAGAACCGTTCGAATATTCTCTGGTGCAGTTCCGGAGGAATGCCGACGCCTTCATCGGCCACGCTTACGATAACTTCTTTATTACTGGTATACGCTTTTATATAAATGTTCGTATTGTCGTCCGAGAACTTTACCGCATTCTCTACGAGATTGGTGAGCACTTCACCGATACGTCCATCATCAATCTCGACCGGCGGCATAACATCTGGAACGTTGATGTGAAGGTGGTGTTTGGCGGTAAGGTTATCCAGTCTGTCTTTTATCGAAGAAATTACATCAATAAGTTTGTGCGGCTTTTTCCTGACCTCCAGGGCATTGGCTTCCAGGCGTGACATTATGAGCAGGTCATCCACCAGGCGGGTCAGCGTATCGGCATCTTTATCTATAGATACCAGGAAGTCCCGCCGTGTCTGCTCATCGAAAATCACGTCCGGTTGCAGGAGACTGTTGGCGGACCCCTTTATCACGGCCAGAGGGGTACGCAGTTCGTGGGATACATTGGCTAGGAACTCGGTGCGCATGGTATCGAGTTCCCTGAGTGCCTTGACGCTGGATGCCTCTTCGTACAGCTGGGCATTTCTTACCGCGATGGCTATCTCACGGCCGATTCCGGTAAGCAATTCGATATTATTATGGCTGAAGCAGCCGGCAAAGTCGGTAGCCACCCCCATAACGCCGATGATTTCACCCAGGATAGTCAGGGGAACCCCGGCAAACGAGCGGTAGCCTCCGTTACTCAGGAAGCCGAGGTCTTTTTCGGTGTATTTTGTCAGGTCTTCTATAACAACCGGTCCGGACTGCTCGAAGATGCGACCGATGATAGCGCTGGATATATTGATTTCTTCGGGCATGTCTATGACCATTCTTGGCGATAACCCGTGGTGACCCTTCAGCTTCAGCCGGTCGTTTTCACTGAGGTAAACGAAACTGGCTTCCATACCGGTACACTGGGCTACTTTCTCTAATCCCGAATCGATGATTTTTTGCAGGTCAAGAGATTGTGACACCGCCTGCGATACGCTGAGTAATGTATTGGTGATACGATTATGCCGTTCCAGTTCCTCCATGAGCAAACGGTTTTCCAGAACGAGGTGTTGCTTCTCCAGGCCGCGTTTGATGACCGAAAGAAGGTTCTCCGGGTTTAGCGGCTTCTCAAGGTAAGCAAAGGCGCCGCGATTCAATGACTGTACGGCATTCAACACCGAAGAATGGCCGGTGAGCATGATAGCGATTATATCTGGATGTATCTCGATAATATTGGAGAGAAGTTCCGTGCCGTCGGCATCGGGCAGGCTGATATCGAGGATAGCGACATTGTAGAAACGCTCTTTCAGCCGGGATAGAGCCTCACCGGCTGAAGGGATGGTCGCCACCTCATAGCCCTTGCTTTCCAGGATACGTTTGATGATTCCCAGAAA
Organism: uncultured Dehalococcoidaceae bacterium; assembly: GCA_964422155.1. Classification (GTDB taxonomy): domain Bacteria; phylum Chloroflexota; class Dehalococcoidia; order Dehalococcoidales; family RBG-16-60-22; genus JBGPRB01. Next base: position 8,152 of record CAYQZZ010000063.1, read on the forward strand.
ATCAAGGTCATCATCGACTACCAGTATGTTGTCTTTAGCCTTCATCTGCTCTCCCGGGATGACGTGACTTCTTACCTATTTTTTTTACGATGTCAGCAGCTTCGATAGGGTCGAATGGTTTATAAAGACAGGTTATCGCCGAAGCTGCCTGAGCCTTATCCAGGGCTTCTTTAACTTCGTTGCGGAAACCGGTCATCATAATGGTGAGTATATCGGGATTGATTTCTTTTAGCCTCAGAAGAGTCTCCAGGCCGTCTATGTTAGGCAGCTTGACATCAATAAAAGCCATCTGGCAGGCTTTTTCCTGAGAAATAATCACTGCTTCTTCGCCGCTGCCTGCCGTCAGCACCTCATATCCCTGCAGTTCCAGCACCTTTGTCAGGGTTTCGCAAATATCTGCGTCGTCATCAACGAGGAGAATCGGCTGGCTGGCAGCTGCTTCATTAATCAGTTCAATCAACTGGTCAATTCTTATGGGCTTATGGATTATCTGGTGGACGCCCTCGTCTTTAGCGGTCTGAATCAGCTCTTCTTCGGAATAGGCCGTCATGAGAATGATGGATGCTCCGGGCTGTATCTCCTTTATTTTTTTAAAGGCTTCCACGCCGTTCATCTCGGGCATAACGATGTCCATTAAAATAACATCAAAATTCTGTTCTTTAAACCTGTCGACGGCGGATACCCCATTATCCGCTGTTTGTACACTGAAACCACGCCGCTTCAGAATCATGGCAAAGGTCTCGAGTAAATCTTTATTATCGTCAACCACGAGAACTGTCAGTTTATCATTCATGTCGGGTTTATCTCCTTTGCTCTAACGGAAGTTTTACGGTGAAGGTTGTGCCTTGACCGACCTGGCTGACAACTTCGATTTTGCCGCCATTTTGCTCGACAAGTCTCTTCGAAATTGCCAGGCCGAGGCCGATGCCCTTCGGCTTGGTGGTAAACAGCGGTTCGAATATTTTCGTCATGTTCTCTTCGGGTATTCCGCAGCCGTTGTCCTGGAACTCTATCCGGACAAAGTTATCATCAGCGCCGGTGCCTATATTGAGTTCTCCGTTCTTACTGTTCATGGCCTGTATGGCATTAGAAATGATATTGGCAAAGACACGCCCCATCTGTTCGGGGTCGGTTCTAACCTGCTGGGAATTACCGTTTACATTAACGTGGACGGTGACATATGTCGGTATGGTTGTCCATGATAAGCTTTCGTTAATTAGATTCTTTAGGTCGACCCTGACCTGTGACGGCGGCCTGATGCGAGTAAAGTCCAGTAGGTCGGTCACAATTTTATTGGCGATATCAATCTGCTTATCCAGGACTTTCAGGGTGTTCGCTGCCTCTTCGTCACCTTTATCGGTTAGAGCCATATTAAGCAGGTAAGCGCAGTTCCTTATCACGTTCAGGGGATTGCGCAGTTCATGCCCCACGCCCGAGGCCAGTTCGCCGACGGCCGCCAATCGCTCGGAACGGATAAGCTTTTCCTGGACCTGCTCCAGGTCTTTTGTCCTGATATCCACTTCCTTTTCCAGTTGTTCGTAGTAGCCGCGTAGCGATTGCTCCAGTTCCACCTGGCGGATGGCGCTGCCGATTCTCTCGGCGAGGGTCTTGGTCAGGTGGTTTTTCTTCTTTAAATAGGGATTATCGCGGGAGGAATATATTTCCACAATGCCTATATTCTCGCCGTTGACCACCAAGTTATCGGCTACTTTGCTGTGAGATTTTTGAAAATTGGGGCTCTTAAATACCTGGTCATGAAAGGTAATTCTGACCTTGGTTTCTTCGGGGTACTGCATTGACTGTGGAATCAGGGTTACTACTTTGCCCAGGAACTCATCTATGGAGTTACTATCTCCTGTTGCTCTGCCGATGTCATAGAGGCATTTCATCTCTTTCATCCTCTGGCGGTGTTCCTGCTCGCTCTTCTGGAGCATGGCAACTACAGCCCCCACGGCGCTGAGGATGATGACGAACGCCGTGGGTTTGAACAAGGCGTTGGGGTAATTGTCTATTAATATGGCATGGGGCAACAGGATTAGCATGGCGATAAGTGCCGACAGTACCGCCGGTATGACCCCGAGGACATAAGCGGCATAGACCACCGGGGCGAAGAATATCAGGCCCAGGAAGTCGATGCCGTATAAATTATGAAGGCTATTCAGGGAGTTTTGAAGACCTGTCCAGCCGAAAAAGCCGCCGATAACGGGCAAATAGTAAATAATGGAGCAAAGTACCATGATGGCTATGATATAGCGCAGGTGTTTACTTGCCCACAGAGCTTTTTTATTTCGTTTATAACTCATCTTCGGCCCTCCATGAGTTTCAGGGTCCGGTCGCTTCTTGCGCCATAGCTACTTTTAATCACAGCACGCAGTATGGGCAATTCTATCCAGTTGCCCCGCAATTTTAGGCTACTACTGCTATACCATGGCAGGCAACCATGATAACCCCCTATTTTATCGGGGTATTCCCCCAGTCCCATCGGCTTATGTCTCCAGTGTGTTCGGTATCTCCTGCTTATTTCTTCTGCCAATCTTTTATTATTGCCTTTATTTCATTCAAATCCTCGATTAGTTCCTCGGTCGTCACATCCGGCAGTGAACGAATTAGATTGGCCAGCGGATTTTCCTCTTCCTCATCATTACTGAAGAGTTTGTTCAGGGAATCACTGCCCTCTTCCGGTGGTGGTTTTTTCTCTTCTTTCGGTGGGGTGGTGGCTTCGGCTTTCGGTGGGGTAGCAGCTTGGGCTTTCGGGGGGTTAGCAGCTTCGCTTTTTGGCAATGTGACGGCTTTGGCGCTTACTTCAACCAATTTTATCTCTTCGCCCTCTTCCTCAGGAAGGTCACCGATGTCCGATTTTCTAATAATGTCGGCACCCGATAGTAAGTCTTCCGCCCCGACCTCCAGCACAGCTATAGGTCCATGGGGTTTGTGGGAAATACCTTCATTTTCCTCTAAGCTGCTCACTTTATCAGAGAGTTTCTTCAATTGCTTTGCCGTTTGCTTCAGGTTATTGGTTCTACCATTAAGCTGTTCTTCTAACCCGGCTGCATGAGTGGCCGTGGAACCTTTCGCTCCGGCGTTACCATTTTCATTCTTTTCAGTTGATTTGCCTATTTTTAACCCCATAAAACGCATTCGAGGCCTCCTTTACAGCAAGCGCCAATAAGCACATGCTGCACATTCTCTGATACCTTTAACGGAAATACCCCTCACGGTATGCCTTGGACAATATTGCATAGACATCATAGAAATTGGTTTTTCCCTGGTCGGAAATGCGCTTCAATACATCCGACCTCTGCTTTAATATTTTATATATCTGTCTTCTTTTTTCTTCCGGGAAGCCGCGCCTTGGCGCAATTTTATTCTCCAGCAGGTAGGAGTTCTGGAAACCCCGGAACTGGAAGGTATCGTCCAGAGGGTTCCAGTTGAATACCTCAATAAATGAGAAAGTGTCTCCAATTGAATCATAGCTGACTATTTCATTAACGCTGGTCAGGCGCCTTCCCAGCCCGCCTTTAGCCAGACGCACCTGCTGGCAGATGACGACCACGTTCAGGTTGTCAACATATGTTTTGGGCACGTTGATGGGGTTACCGGTAACACGCTGGATAAGCTTGGATACGGATGCCGCGTGGAAGGTGCTCATAGTGGCATGACCGGTTTGCATTGCCTGGAAGGCGATGGCTCCTTCGGCACCACGAATCTCACCGACGATGATGAGGTTGGGTCTCTGACGCAGGGCAGCCTTGAGCAGGTCGAACATGGATACCTCGGAGGCTTCGCCCGACTTGCCTGAGCCGCGGGTAA
>CAYQZZ010000064.1:0-9958 GCA_964422155.1 uncultured Dehalococcoidaceae bacterium
CGTTTAACCGAGGAGGGGCGGAGGATTGTCAGGGAATACAAGGAAAAACGCACCAGCGTTCGTGAGTTGATTGATAAACGGATATAATATTTTTTTAACAGACGTTATATTGATAATAATATAACCTTGCGCATAATATAACGAATATTGGAGTAAGGGATTACCTCAAATGTCATTCTGAGTCCTTCTTCGGAAGGATTCAGTTGAGGATGACGAAGAATCCGTGGGTGGGGCTGGTATTACACAGATAGTCCCCACCACCCCCCAGACCCTTCCCCTTCAGCCGAAGGGTCAGGGTGACATGGATACAGTTCTTTTAAGGCAAAACCGGGATTTAATGAAAGAGGTGAGTATCATTGAAAAAATTGAAGCTGATACTTTTAGGAGTGTTGTTGCTTATGGCTATCAGTGGATGTGCTAAAGAAGAGTCGAAGGAGCTAAACGCCTTCGTTGGTTCGGCCAGCAAACCACCCATGGAAGAGGCTGCCAGTGCTTTCGAGCAGGAGACCGGCATAAAAGTGTATGCCAACTATGGCGGCTCTGGAACTATGCTTTCACAGATTGAATTGTCCAAGAGTGGGGATTTATATATACCGGGCAGCCAGGACTATATGGCTAAAGCCGAGCGCAAGGATGTTATTGAACCGGCGTCCGTAAAAAAAATTGCTTACTTGATACCGGTTATTGCCGTCCAGCACGGTAACCCGAAGAATATCCGGTCGCTCGCCGACCTCGCTAAACCGGGGATTGAGGTCGGCATAGGCAATCCGCAAGCAGTTTGTCTCGGTTTGTATTCTGTTGAAATCCTGGACTATAACAATCTATTAGCGGACGTAAGTAAGAATATCGTTGTCAATGTGGAAAGCTGCGAAAAGACGGCAACTTTGATATCTTTAAAGTCGGTAGATGCCGTTATCGGCTGGGACGTTTTTCATCACTGGGACCCGGATAAAATAGATGTGGTTTACCTGCCACCGGAGCAGCTTCCCAGGATTGCCTATATACCCGGCGCCATCACCAGATTTGCTAAAGATAGTGAAAGCGCTCAGAAATTCCTCGATTTTCTGGTATCCCGGCAGGGGCAGGATATTTTCCAGAAGTGGGGTTATATCACCACCGAAGATGAAGCCAGGAAGGTCGCTCCGCATGCTGAAATCGGCGGTGAATACCAGCTCCCGCCGACATATAAACCGCTGGCTAAATGATAATCCATCGGAAGGTGTACCTGTATGTTCAGAATTTTAAGGGGTGCCGGCGGTGAGAGGGTCTTTAGAGTAGCCACCATCAGCGCCCTGGTGCTGTTGGCGGTCTTCTTTATCGGTATTATTGTATCCATGCTGGCTTATACCAGGTGGGATGCCTTTGTCTCGGCGCTGTTCTCCGAGGAAATACTGTTCGCCATCAGGTTGAGCGTCACCACCGCCACGATAGCCGCGATTATCTCCATACTGATTGCCGTACCGGTAGCCTATGCTATTTCGCGCGCTAGTTTCCCGGGAAAAGATGTCGTTGACAGCCTGCTCGATTTACCCATCGTCATATCGCCGATAGCTCTCGGCGCCGCCCTGCTGGTTTTTTTCAATACCCCCCTGGGTGCCGGTATCAATAACCATGTTATTAAATTTGTTTTCGCGGTACCCGGCATTATTCTGGCCCAGATTACAGTTATCAGCGCCCTCGCCGTCAGGCTGCTTAAGTCCACCTTCGATAGTATCGACCCCCGGTATGAGCAGGTCGCCCGGACGCTGGGGTGCAGTAAACCGGAGGCGTTTTTCAGAGTGACTCTTCCTCTGGCTAGGGACGGACTTATTGCCTCCGGGATTCTTACCTGGGCCCGTGCCCTCGGTGAATTCGGCGCCACGGTTACTCTGGCCGGGGCCACGGCTTTTAAGACCGAAACATTACCCACGGCGATATTCCTCAGCCTTGCTTCGGCTGACGTGGAGAAAGCAATCGCCGTGATTTTCGTGCTTATAATAATTGCTATCGCGGCCCTGCTGGTTATCAGGAGAATCATCGGCAGAAGGTATCAGATATGATTGAAATCAAAGGCCTGTCCCTGCATCTGGGTGAGTTCCATCTCAAAGATATCAATCTGTCCATCCGTGACGGCGAGTATTTTGTCATCCTCGGGCCGACGGGCGCCGGAAAAACTGTCCTGATGGAGTGCCTTGCCGGACTTCATCATATCAGGAAGGGAGAAATATGGTTCGACCGTACCGAGGTTACGCACCTGGTGCCTGAGGAAAGGAATGTCGGCTATGTACCTCAGGACTACGTCATATTTCCCTTTCTCAACGTTTTTAATAACATTGCCTTCGGCCTGAAGCAGGCAAGGTCTGCCGGCTCCGGGATACAGGAGCGCGTTAATAAGCTGGCCGACCTGATGGGTATCTCTCACATATTGCGTCGCGATACGCGCTCGCTGAGCGGCGGTGAGAAACAGCGGGTAGCCCTGGCCAGGGCTCTGGCTCCATCTCCGGCGATTCTTCTCCTCGATGAGCCTCTCGGGGCTCTGGACCTGCGTACCGCCAAATACTTAAGGCTCGAGCTGCGGCGTATCCACCGTGAGCTGGGGCTGACCACCATCCATATCACCCACGACCTCATGGAGGCGCTGGAGATGGCAGATAGGGTGGCCGTTGTCCAGAACGGTCAGGTGGAACAGGTGGCCGGGCCGGAAGAGATGCTCTTCTACCCCGAGGGCGAGAAGGTTGCCGATTTCATCGGGGCGCCGAATATCCTGGACTGCGATTATTGCCGTGACCTGGGGCAGGGGATTAAGGAGGTCGGCTGCGGCGGACTGAAACTGACTGTTCCTCACGAGGGCGGTACTATCCGGAAGGTCGCCATTTTGCCGCGTCATATCTATGTTTCCGAGACGCGACCGCCCGGGCTGAGCGTCAATGGATTTCAGGGCATCGTTACCGATATCAAGTCTGTGGGCAATATGGTAAGAATCTGGATTGATGTCGCGGATAATAACCTCATGTCCGAGATACCCTCATATATCTTTGAAGAGATGAGTTTAGCCGTGGGTAAGGAAGTCTTCCTCATACTGCGCATGAGACGCATCAGGGCTTATGAAAAGCAGTAATTGAAAAAAGTGTTTGGCAATAGTCTGGTGTCATTCTGGCCCCGTATCAAAGTACGGGGTAAACTCCGGCCAGAATCCAGATGAAGTGTGGTGTCCTAGGTTCTCATGTCAAGCCCGAAAATGACATTATAAACAATATCTTTGATACCCAAAATTCACTTTATTTTAGCAATCTCCGGAAATTTATTAGCTTTACAGCGAACCTTTTCATACTTTTTACGTTATAATAAAACAGAGCAGTAATAACGAGGGAGGTTTGTATGAAAAGGTTGATAATTGGTCTATTGATGGTTATTCTTCTTGTGGGAACAGTGGCCTGCGCTAAATCAGAAGAGTCAGGCCCCATTATCGAATACTCGGGTCGCACACCCGTGCCCGCGCCGACTCCCGCCCCCGCTCCCAGACCGTCATCGGCACCGTCGGTAGCGGTCAAAGAAATGCCAGCCCCGGTAATTAATATACCTTCGCCGGCACCTGCGCCTGCCCCGGCACCATCTCCAGCGTATGGGGGTGTCGACCAATCATGGGCCGGCGAACGCCTGATTATCCGCACCGCTAATATGTATCTGGTGGTGGAGGATGTCGCCAGTGCTTTACAGCAGATTACACAGCTCGCCAGTACCTATAAAGGTTTTGTCGTGTCCTCTAATAGCTGGCAGGAGCAGGAAAGGATGATGGGCAATATCGCCATCAGGGTGGAGGTGGCAAGTTTTGATGCTGCCATGGGGGCGCTGCGCGGCCTGGCTGTGGAAGTTAGGTCGGAAAGCACGTCCGGCCAGGACGTAACTGAAGAGTATATCGACCTCGAGGCCAGGTTGCACAATCTCGAAGCAACCAGGGTACAGCTGGAAAAGCTGCTTGAGAAAACATCCGAGAAAGTAACTGATATCCTCGAGGTGCAGCGTGAGCTTTCCAGGGTGACCGGCGAAATCGAGCAGACCAAGGGCCGCATGCAGTACCTGGAAAAGAGCTCGTCCATGTCCCTGATTCAGGTAAACCTGGAGCAGTCCAAGCTTACCGTGGAGTTCAATGCCGACCCCCGCAGCGTTAAGGTAGGTCGTGAAGTATGGTTCTACCCGACCGTCTCCGGCGGTTTTCAGCCTTACAGCTATGAGTGGGACTTCGGCGACGGCAGCACCAGCACGGACTCACAGCCGTCCCATGCCTACAAGTCCGATGGCAGCTATACTGTCTCTCTCAAGGTAACCGACGACCGCGGCAATACTGTCCCAAAGCAGAGGGATGATTATATTACCGTGATTGCCGGCTGGAAAGCTGGCAATACCGCCACCAGCGCCTGGAACGGGCTGGTCGGCTTCGGCCATGTCCTGGTCAATATTTTTATCTGGCTGGGTTATTTCAGCCCGCTGTGGATAGTTATCGGCGTAATTGTCTACTTTGCCTGGTGGCGCCGCAGGAAGAAGGCTTAAGTCACGACCCTGTTTGCTTCTGACTGTCGTTATAGGGTAGTTAAAGAGGGGCGCCAGCCCCTCTTTCCTTTTTCCCCGAGGACCTAAAATGAAAGCCGCTTTATAATATCCTCGCGGTTCATCCCTTCGATGGCGATAACCTTGTTGCGGCTGGTCTGGCCTTTAACGATAGATATAGATGATTTTTTTACTCCCAGTGCCTTGCTGAGGAAATCGGTAAGTTCCTTATTGGCTTTACCTTTAACCGGCGGTGCCGCGATTCTTACCTGGAGCACGCCGTCGCTGAAACTGATTATCTCATTACGGCCGGCATTAGGAGTGACTTTTAACGCCAGTCGGTTGCCTTTAATGTCATTGTTTTCAGTCAATTATTTTCTCAATGGTAAGGTTGTCCTGCTAATCGTGGACCTGGCCGCGTCCTACCGATATGGCAATCGAAGCCAGGAACAGGATCGCCGAGAGTACCAGCCAGAATGTCCAGGTGAACTGGTCGCCGATATTCAATTGTACTTCCAGGATGGTAAGAATACCCAGTATCGCGCTTAGTCCGCCGATGCTGCCGATAATTGCCGCTGCTATTCCCATGAGTTGACCTCCTTATCGGTTTATCCTATAGCTTTAGATGATATATAATAATATTTGGCGTATCGTATGTTTCGTTTGGAGATAATATAGCATGAAACTGACAAATAATCTATATTTTTATCCGGAGAAGGGGATGCTGGACTGCAATACCTATGTCATCAAGGGCAGCCCCGGCATCATTATCGACCCCGGAAATGTGGAGTTTCTGGCGTCACTGGTAGGTGGCTTACATGAAGACGGCATCGACCCCGCGGATATCGGCATTATTGTTAATACGCACCTTCACGTCGACCACTGCGGCGCCAATGAAGCATTTAAAAAACTGTCCGGGGCTAAAATCGCCCTTCACCCCGTCCAGAAGAAACACTATCAGCTGGTGGTTATCGACGGCGCCCGACTTTTCGGCTTGGAGCCATCGGGGTTCAAAGAGGACAGCGTTCTGGAAGGAAGCCGTCTTAACGCCGGTGGTATCGACCTGGAATTGATTCAATCTCCGGGGCATTCTCCGGACTGCGTTTGCTTTTATAAGCGGCAGGACAGGGTGCTGATTTGCGGTGACGTTCTATTTGAGATGAACACCGGCCGGGTCGACCTTCCCGGCGGAAATGGCGTGGAGTTGAAGAAATCCATAGAAGCGCTATCGCGGCTGGACATCGAGTATCTGCTGCCCGGTCACATGGGGGTTGTTACCGGCGCTGAGAACGTCGTTCGCAACTTCGATTTTATTCGGAGCAACGTCTTTCAATGGCTGTGAAGGAAAGGTATATTTGAGTATGATTCAGCTTGAAAAGGAAATCGGGGATTTACTGCGGCAGAAGGGACTGACGCTGGGGGTGATGGAATCGGCCACCGGCGGGCTGATATCACATCTTATAACTAACGTCCCCGGCAGCTCCGACTACTTTAAGGGGTCGGTGACGGCTTACGCCAATGAGACCAAGGTTAAGGTTATCGGCGTTAAATCTGAAACTCTCCAGAAATATGGTGCGGTCAGTCCCCAGGTGGCCAAGGAGATGGCGCTGGGCGGCCGAAAAGTCCTGGCGGTGGATATCTGCCTGGCGGATACCGGTATCGCCGGGCCGGGTGGAGCGACCCCGGGCAAGGCGGTGGGGCTTTTCTATATCGGGCTGGCTCATAAGGGAGGCACCTTCAGCCACAGGCACGAGTTCCACGGCGACCGCGAACAGAACAAGATAAGCGCCGCCGAAGCCGCGCTTAAATGGTTAAAGGAATATTTACTAAGCGTTTAAGAGTTTCGTCTGCCCCTCTCCCTTTTCCCACCCGGAAAGCATTCATCACCTGTTTTTACGTGTTGACATACGGTGAAGTATCAGTATAATATTTCCTAAAAATACTGAAAAGAGGAAAAAGAAAATGACTGAAACAAAATACGGAAAACACATTGTACCTGTTCCGGTCATACCGATGGTCGGGGAAGGGAATGGTTCTCAGGGATGGGACCTGTGGGGCAAAGACCTGGGTAACTTTGAGGTGAATATTGCGCAGAGATGCTTTAAGGAACCGGGTAGAATGAATCCCGAATATCAGAAAAGGCCGCATACGCACGCCTTCGACGAAATCCTCTTTTTTTTGAGCTCTGATACTGATGATTTAAGTAAGTTAGGGTCAGTAGCGGAAATGCGTATGGGCCGCGAAGAGGAGAAACATATAATCACCAGCCCAACGGCAGTCTGGGTTCCTAAGGGTCTTCCGCATTGTCCGATAACGTTTCTCAGCGTGGATAAGCCCTGTTTATTTATGCACGTTGCCTTCGCCGCCACGCGTCCGGGACGTAATATCAAAGGGACGCAATAAAATAATCTGTATTCAGGAAATACCTCCGAATTTCTCCTCTCCCTTGAGGGGAGAGGGCAGAGCCTGCCCTGAGCGTAGCGAACAGGGTGAGGGTGACAATCACCCCTTGGGAACCGAGGGGTGAGGTTAATTGGGGGTGAGGTGGATTTTTGATTGCCATTATCGGTTATCAATGCTATACTCTGACCATATTGTTGACTGGATTGGAGAATTTGTGTGAAAAGAATTGACGGGCGCGCTTACGATGAGCTGCGACCGATAAAGATAGTCCCCGGTTATCAGAGCTTCGCCGAGGGGTCGGCCTTGATAAAGCTGGGCAAGACCCATGTTTTATGCTCGGTCAGCGTTGAAGAGAGGGTGCCTCCCTTCCTCAAGGGGAGCGGCACCGGCTGGATAACGGCGGAGTACGCCATGCTGCCGCGGGCCACGTCTACCCGCACCCAGCGCGACTCTACGGTTGGTCATGTCGGTGGTCGGAACCAGGAAATCCAGCGCATCATCGGGCGTTCGCTGCGGGCGTCGACTGACCTCACCGCCTTGGGGGAAAGGACTTTAATCGTCGATTGCGATGTCATCCAGGCCGACGGCGGCACCAGGACCGCCGCGATTACCGGCGCCTATGTCGCTTTGCACCAGGCGATGGAGCAGCTGATGCACATGGGCGTGATATCATCGATACCGCTGAAGAGCGCCGTGGCGGCGACCAGTGTCGGTATCGTCAACACCTATATGATGATGGACCTTTGCTATGATGAAGATGCCCAGGCTACGGTCGACTTTAATGTGGTGATGACCAGCAAGGGTGAGTTCGTCGAGGTGCAGGGCACCGCCGAGGGTAAACCTTTCTCCCGTGAGGTAATCAACGATTTGCTGTCACTGGCGGAAAAGGGCATCCGGCAGCTTTTCCAGGTTCAGCAAAGTGCGTTAAAAGGCCCGAAATAACCATTCTGTCATTGCGAGTCCGCCTTAGGCGGGCGAAGCAATCCCCTACAACCGCTAATAGAGATTGCTTCGTCACTGCGCTCCTCGCAATGACGTGTAGTAACAATTAAGGAAAAGTAAAGACTACGGTCTCACCTGCCCGCTGCCGAAGATAATCCACTTATAAGTCGTCAGCTCTTTCAGCCCCATCGGGCCGCGGGCGTGCAGCTTTTGCGTGCTGATGCCTACCTCCGCCCCCAGCCCTAACTGTCCCCCATCGGTAAACCTGGTGCTGGCGTTGACGTAGACACAGGCGGCATCCACCTCGTTGAGGAAGCGCATGGCGCTCTGGTAGTCCTCGGTGACGATGGCTTCGGAGTGCCCCGAGCCGTACTTTTCGATGTGCTCCAGCGCTTCGTCCAGCGAGTCCACCACCTTTACCGCCGCTGTCAGCGCCAGGAATTCTTTCCCCCAGTCCTCATCGACGGCGGGTATGAGCTTCAGGGACTTATTTGTTTTCAGTATAGCCAGGGTACGCTTGTCGCCGTGCAGCTTCACCTTGGCCTTGTTCAACTCTTTAGTCATCTTCGGCAGATAGCTTTTCGCGATATCGGCATGCACGAGCACGGTGTCCAGGGCATTGCAGACCGTGGGCCGCTGCACCTTGGCGTTATAGACGATGTCCACCCCCTTCTTTATATCGGCGTTTTTATCGATGTAAGTATGGCACACGCCGATGCCCCCGCTGACCACCGCCATGGTGGCGTTCTCCGTGACGGATTTTATTAACCCCGCCCCACCTCTTGGAACTATCAGGTCGATGACGTCATTCATCTTGAGCATGTGGTTGACCAGGGCATGGTCGGTGTTATCGATGAACTGTACACAGCCCTCGGGCATGCCGGCTTTTTTGCAGGCCTCCTGGATTACCTTGACGATAGCCGTATTGGAGTTTATCGTCTCCTTGCCTCCCCTCAGGATAACGGCGTTGCCGGACTTCAGGCAGAGGGACGCTATGTCCACGGTAACGTTGGGTCGGCTTTCGTAGATGGCGCCGATGACGCCGATGGGCACTCTCTTTTTACCTATTTGCAGGCCGTTGGGCATGGTGCGCATGTCGAAGGTCTCACCGACGGAGTCGTTAAGGGTGGCGACGGCCCGTGTATCTGCGGCGATACTTTCAAGTCGACTTTTATTCAGCATGAGCCTATCGAGCAATACGGCGCCCATGCCGGACGCTTTAGCTTTATCGTAGTCCTTTTTATTGGCGGCCAGTATCTCGTCTTTCCTGGCGAGAAGGTCGCTGGCGATATTGTTCAGGGCTTTATTTTTAATATCTGTGGAAAGGTAGGCCAGGCGCCGCGAGGCAGCCTTAGCCGCCCTCCCCTTGGCTTTAAGCTCTTCTACGGCTGATTTCATGGCTGAATTCCTTTCAATGCGTAAGCGAACCTGTTCCTTCGAAATTATAGCTATCAAACACCAGGCCAAATGAAGATGTTGTCTTCATCTTGGCAGTGCATAGACCTCTGCGACCATCATTTAATTCAATAATACAGTTTCCTGCAAGTATTACACATTTGTCCAGTGTAATTTCACCCCACCATTCCCTTCCGTCAGATTTGGCCGGTGATTTCTGGTGAATCTCATAAGTAACTTCGTCTAAATAGTTTTCACTGCTATCGTAAATCTTACCTTTGCCCCTGAATATTTGCATCTTTTTTCCACCCAACCTCTTTCCCCTCCCCCAAAATTTCCTGACTCTCTACTTGAATAGCCCGCTCCCGCTGAAGTGGAAGACATAGCGCGGCGGGAGGCTGGTGACGGCGCGGTTGACTCGTTTCTTAAGGGCGCATGTGCCACGGCGCCCGTCCTCCAGTTCTAGGGTGTACCCGCCGCCGTCCTTAATTTGCCTGTATTCGATAAGAGTTAGTTCTCCCCACCAGCGGTGTGTCTCCTCGTGCTGGAACTGGTAGCTGACATTGGCTAAAAACTGTTCAGTGCTGGAGTGGTAGAGTTTGCCTGTGGGCACTTGGCTCCTCTCTTTCCAGTAGCGCAAGATTGTTACGGTGCACTACCTCTGGCCCGTAGTCAAAGCTGAGCAAACTGGCGA
>CAYQZZ010000064.1:10058-11835 GCA_964422155.1 uncultured Dehalococcoidaceae bacterium
AGATTGTTACGGTGCACTACCTCTGGCCCGTAGTCAAAGCTGAGCAAACTGGCGATTTTATTCGAGTGCGACCCCTTGATGATGCTGATATCGCTGGAGCTGTAGTTGGTGATGCCACAGCCGAGATGTGTCCCTTCCGTATCGTAGATATCGACGATATCCCCGCGGCTGAACCTGCCTTCCGCCTTCTGTATCCCCGCCGATAGCAGGCTCCGGTTCTGTTTCTTAAGCGCTAGAGCGGCGCCGGTATCGATTATCAGTTTGCCTCTGGTACAGAGTCCGGAAAGCATCCAGCGCTGGCGGCTTTCCAGGTTGCCGGCAGTGCTCGGAAAGTGCGTGCCGATGGCTTCGCCGGAGGCCAGCTTTAAAATAACGTCGGTTTCCCGTCCATCGGTGATGACCACGTGCACCCCCGAGGCAGTGGCCAGCTGGGCGGCCTCTATTTTAGTTATCATGCCGCCGGTGCCGATTTTGCTCGCAGTGTTTGCCCCCAGCCGTTTGATGCTGGCGTCGATTTTGGTCACCAGCGGGATAAGTCGGGCGTCGGAGTCGAGGGAAGGGTCGGCAGTGTACAGGCCGCCGGTATCGGTAAGTATCATGAGCATATCGGCGTCGATTAGATTGGCGACCATCGCCGATAGATTATCGTTGTCGCCGAACCTGGCCTCCTTGATTTCGTCGGTAGAGATAACATCGTTTTCGTTTACGATACAGATAACCCGCAGCTCCATCAGCGCCAGTAGCGTATTGCGTGCGTTGAGATAGCCGGCGCGGTCGGAAATATCGGCCTTGGTCAGCAAAGCCTGTGCCACGGTGATGTTATACTGCCCGAACAGCTGCTCATAGGTATTCATCAGGCGGCTCTGCCCCACTGAAGCCAGCACCTGCTTGAAAGGGATGCCCTTGATAGTCCCGGTCAAACCCAGCTTATGCCGTCCGGCCGCGATTGCCCCGGAAGAGACGATAATAGTCTCCGTACCCTGTTCGTGTAACCGGGCTATCTGCTTGACCAGATTTGACATGACTTCCTGGTTCAGTCGATTGCTGCCGCCGGTCAGCAGGCTGGTGCCCAGCTTGACCACGATGCGCTGATACGCCAGGTCTGGCGATTTCTGTTTTTTATTATCCTTGCTCATTTTTTAAATAGTGTTCGTTCCATTATAACACAAGCTGGAACAGGTTGAACAAGGAGAAGGTATTGCCCGACATCTCATTGTCATTCTGACCCCGATGCAATCGGGGGAAGAATCCGTATCCATTCAGTGAAGGGCGGATTCTTCGTCGTCCCGATAAATCGGGACTCCTCAGAATGACATTGATAAACAGTCTTGGGAGGCTCTCATTTAGTCTTGTCCGCCAAAGTGTGCTAAAATCATATACAAAGGGCTGGCCCTTCTCTGAAGGACGAGCCCTATAGGTGTTTGGAGTAATATATTGCCGGAACTGAGTCGATTACTAAAGCTGATTGAGCCCATGCCTGCCTATTGCCGACTCCTGGAAGGTCTGAAAGGGCGGGGGGATAAGGTGGTGGTAGTGCTTGATGCCGCCAGACCTTATTTAATTGCGGCTCTGTACCAAAGCCTTCGGGTGCCAGTGCTTTTAGTCACGGCGCAGCCGGAGAACGCCAGGAAGCTCCACGAACAGCTTTTAAGCTGGTCCTCCCCCTCGGGGAAGGTCTGGCTCTTTCCGGAACCTGATATCCTGCCCTATGAGCGCCTGGCTCCGGACACTACTACCGGGATGGAGCGAATCCAGGTGCTTTCTTTACTGGCGGGCT
>CAYQZZ010000065.1:0-11674 GCA_964422155.1 uncultured Dehalococcoidaceae bacterium
AAGGATAAACAAATCATGATGTTAGAATCAATAATTAACGTAAGCTCAGCTAATATCAAGTATGGTTTCGGCGCTACTGGAGAAGTCGGCTTCGATATGAAAGAACTCGGAGCAACCCGGATAATGGTGGTTACCGATCGAAATATGGTCAAAAAGAAACCGGTGCAGGTAACCCTCAAGGCTCTTGAAGACGAAGGCCTAAAGGCTGTTTTATATGAAGATACGCATATTGAACCGACTGATACTTCTTTGAAAGAAGCAATCGACTTTGCAGAAAAGGGTAATTTCGATGGATTTATTGGTATCGGGGGTGGTTCAAGTATGGATACTGCCAAGGTAGCTAACCTATATTCAACATACCCAGCCGATTTCCTTACCTACGTAAACGCGCCAATCGGTAAAGCAACTCCCGTGCCGGGCCCACTAAAACCGTTGATTTGTATACCCACCACGGCGGGTACCGGGAGTGAAACAACAGGAGTGGCCATTTTCGATATCGTCGAAATGCACGCCAAGACGGGGATTGCCAGCAGAGCGATACGACCGGTGGAAGGTATAGTAGACCCGGAAAATACACGAACTCTTCCACCAATAATCGCAGCCTGTACGGGTTTCGATGTCATGGTCCACGCGCTCGAATCCTATACCGCGTTGCCGTATAACCGGCGTCTGGCACCGGAAAACCCTCGCCTGAGACCTACCTATCAGGGCTCCAACCCTATTAGCGATATCTGGGCGACTAGAGCTATCGAGATTGTCAGTAGTAATATCATTCGGGTAATTGAAAATCCGGCAGATGATGAAGCGCGCAGCCAGATGATGATGGCCGCAACTTTCGCGGGTATCGGTTTCGGAAATGCCGGTGTCCATCTGGCTCACGGCATGTCATATCCCGTCTCCGGGATGGTGCACGATTTCCAGCCCTTTGGTTATCCCCTTGATTATCCTATTATTCCCCACGGGATGGCGGTTATCTTATGCGCTCCGTCTGTTTTTCGTTTTACTGCCGCAGCCAATCCAGAGAGGCACCTGGAAGCTGCCCAACATATGGGTATAGATATCGCCAATAGTAGAATTGAGGATGCAGGTGAAATACTAGCCGGTTTTCTGGTCTCACTGATGCAAAAAACAGGAATGCCTAATGGCCTCGAAGCTGTAGGTTATACAGCTTCCGATGTTGATAGACTGGTTGAAGGGACTCTGCCGCAACAACGAGTGAATAGCTTGTCGCCAAGGCTTTTTACTATTAACGATTTGAAAGAGTTGTTCCTCAATTCTCTGAGGTATTGGTAAAGATGCCATGGATGGAGTATCCCTTGCTAAATAATGGGTAGGAGGTCTATAAAATGGTTAAGACACCTGAGGAGCTTTATCGGGAGAAATTTAATCGCATCCAGAAGGCCATCAATTTGGAACCTGTGGACCATATCCCTGTGGTATACAATGGTATGGCCTTCGCGCCGCGTTACCTTGGTATGTCCATTGCGGATTTCTGCGCCGACCCTGAAGCTACAGTGAATACCAACTTGGCTACTATGGACAAGCTAGGTGGCTTCGACGGTATTAACCTTGCCTCGGCTGGCAAAATTACAGCAACCCTCCCCGCCTTGTGGCTGGCGCGCGTTTGCATGCCGGGGCGCGACCTACCAGCGGATAGCATCTGGCAAGTACGTGAGGCTGAGGTCATGACCACAGACGATTACGATTTCATAATCAATAAAGGCTGGCAAGCCTTTCTGAACAACTACTTGCCCAGGGTCGTTGATATGGCCGAGTTTGGAGAGGCAATGGGCTGCTGGAGGCTAACTCTGCACGCTGTATTAACAAGTACCGTGAGCGCAGCTACGTACCTATTTGTGCAACTGCGGCCGCCCGTATGAGAACTTTTGCGGCGGGCGCTCCATGAAAAAGTTCCTTTCTGACCTCTACCGCATTCCAGACAAAGTTCAAGCAGCTATGGATGTTGCACTTCCTGACATTATCGCACGAGCTATCGGTACGACACGCGCATCTGGTGTTTCGGGCGTTTGGGTAGGCGGCTGGCGCTCAGCCAGTTCACTGATATCGCCCAGGTTGATGGACCGTTTCGTCTGGCCATACATTGTTAAAATAGTAGACGCCCTGGTGGCTGCTGGTCTGATGCCTATCTTCCATTGGGATCAGGACTGGACACGAGACTTGGTCCGCCTGCAAGAGCTACCAGCAAAAAAGTGTCTCATGAACCCCGATGGTATGACTGATATGCGCCAATTCAAGAACCTAGTTGGCGACCGGATGGCTATGATGGGCGATGTGCCCTCCTCGAAGTTTGCTATCGGCACTCCGGATGACATCTACAACTATGTACGCGACCTGGTGCTTCTCTTCGATTCCACAGGGCTAATCCTGTGCCCCGGCTGCGATGCACCAATCAATACCAGGCCGGAAAACATGGAGGCTTTCGTTGCTGCTAGCCAAAAATATGGTGCCATGAGTTTGTAGATTAGAGAAATTAACTCCGGTTTGATCAGCCAGTTCTTTAAGTTCAGTGACTGTAAACATATTGGCATTTTTCATGTAAGTAAAAAGCTAGGTCACAATCGCTTGAATTGTTACTCGCGGTTTTGGGCTATCCTCCCCTCAACCAGAAACACTATGCCTATAGTATATTTTTTGTGACAAACTAATTACTTATCGCAAATTTCTCATACGACAACTATGCTCTGCATCTCGCCGGGTGGGTAGTCAGCCGGCACCTCACGGAAACAGTTTGAATAGTTAACAACATAGTCTTACCTCTTTTGTTTGTCTTAATAGAAATTTCGGCGTAAACTAAAAGATATGTCGCCCGAATTGGTAAAAGCTCGGAATCTAATCTTTTCGGCTCCTAAAAACTCAGGAAGTGGTCAGTGAAGCCAGGGGAGCGAAACAGGAGCGGCGTCTCTTTCGGTGGTCTCAGAACATTTAGTTCCTTGCGGAACCCGGTCTACCGTCTTTACTTCTTCGGTATGCTAGGGCAGTTCGCCTCCATGAACATGCACATAGTGACCGGTTCTTTACTCCTCTACCGTCTCACCGGTTCAGCTGCCCTCCTTGGGACCATGTCTCTGGTAGTTGCTGTCCCTATGCTCTTTTTGTCTTTATTCGGAGGTGCCATTGCCGACCGTGTGCAGAAAAAACGGATTCTTATCCTGGGTCTGATAAGCTCCGCAGTAGTCTCTCTTGGCGTTGCTCTTGCCCTGGCTACAGGTCATCTCAGTCAGGGAAATACTGGTTCCTGGTGGATATTAATGGTATCTGCCTTCCTTCAAGGTACTATCATGGGACTGATGATGCCAGCACGCCAGGCAATAATCCCTGAGATTGTTACCAGGGAACAGGTCATGAACGCGGTAGCTCTGAACACACTGGGAATGAATGTTCTTCGTCTTTTGGCTCCTGCCTTAGCTGGCTTCCTTATCGATGCCTTTGATTTTAAGGCTATCTATTATGCCATGACCGGTATGAATCTCTATGCCGCAGGTTTTATCCTCTTTATACCTCCTACCAGCCGGACAACTACTCGTGGAAGTAGTATCTTGGCCGATATTCAGGATGGCTTTCAATACATTCTACGCGAGAGGACAGTTCTTTTCATTCTGGTTTTTACTCTGGTTGTCGTTGTGTTCTCAATGCCTTACCAGCAGTTACTGCCTATCTTTGTGGATGATATTCTGAAAGTCGGCGCCACGGGGATGGGTGTGCTCATGAGTGTTTCTGGCGCGGGGGCTATGGTCGGCTCTCTAATTCTTGCCTCCTTACCTAACAAGAAGCGTGGGGTCATACTACTGGTCAGTGGTCTCGTTTCCGGTCTGGCTCTAGCCAGTTTTTCCTTGTTTACCTCATGGGGCATCTCGCTGACTCTTATTGTCTTCGTTGGGTTGGGTCAGACTGGTCGGATTACGATGAGTAACACTTTGCTCCAGACTTATGTGGAAGGAGAGTATATGGGGCGGGTGATGAGTGTCTTCAATATGGAGTGGGGTCTCGTTAGTTTAGGCACCTTTGCCGCGGGAATGATGGCCGAGGCGATTAGCGTGCGATGGGTAGTTGGTGGATTTGCGCTGGCACTCACTATCCTTTCCATTCTGGCCCTGTTCTTTGTTCCCCGTATCAGAAAGCTAAATTAATGTGAAAAAGAAAATATATTCATAGGTAACCGGGAAAGTTACTATTCGCCATTTGAAAATACTCACTTCCTTCAGGTCCCCGTACTTAAGAAATACTTCGTCGCCATTTTTAATATTAGTCATATTTATCATTCGCTCGAGATTCTACTATTAAGCACCTGGCAATTTACACTTTTTAGCGTTAAGTGCAACATGATAATCCGCCAAAATCTAAGCCTGAAAAGGTCACCAAGCTACTCTAAATAGAAGGTTGTTACTCTCGTTACCGAGGAATTCCTAAGGTCAGTAACGGCTCATAAGAATAACCAGGCGGCATGTGCTGTTTCGTATTTACTTCTTACCAGATTCTAACCGAATTTATATCATTTGCCACTTGACAAATTTAGTTATGTATACTATACTCTGCAAACTGTGATTGAAATCAGATAATTTCCCGGGGTTGTTTGGGGAGGCGTTAATAGTGAAAAGGGCACTGAACTGTTACTGTGTGGCAGTTATAAGTGCCCTTTTTCTTTTGGGTTAGTTTTTTTCTGGCGGACAAGGGTGGAGTATAGTGAAAATCAGGCAGAGGGTTTTAGTCAGCCTCATTTGCTGTGTCGCTATGCTTGCCTTATTCCTGATAGCCTGCACTTCGGGCACGAACACAATTAATCCTCCTCCATCCCAGAGTGTCAGCGGGCTTGTCGAAAAGCTGACTCTCGACGACTTAGCCGCCAGAGCCAATTTAATTTTACTTGGCATGGCAATTGATATCGTGTACCAAAAAGAGGCTAATGACAGTATTTATACACTGGTTACTCTTTCTGTTGAGCAAATCTTTAAGGGCGAGATTGCAGATGAGGTGGTCATTAGAGTTCCCGGTGGTAAGCTTGATGGGCAAATTCAGGTAGTAGAAGATTCTCCCAGCTTCCAGTCAGGTGAGAGAGCAGTGGTTTTCTTAGAAAAGGGCGACGGAATTTCCCGCGTCTTTGGTGGGTTTCAGGGGAAGTTTACAATTGATAAGGACAATATGGTTAGCAATGTGCCGCTAAAAGAGTTTGTCGAACAGGTAAGGAATGCCGTAGCCAAACAATGAGCAGGCGTAAAATGAAACAATTTCGTTGGGTAATTATTTCTGTACTACTTATAGTTATCAGTTCGATGTTGCCACTGGCCTCCACCGAGTCAGTAAAAGCCGGGACAGGGAATTCGAGTCTGGAGGAGCTTACTAATAGCGCCGATGCCGTTATAGTCGGAACAGTAGTTGAACGAAATAGCTACTGGAATGATGAGCATACCAGGATTTACACTTCGGTGGTTCTCTCTGTGGAGGAAAGTTTTAAGGGCGCAGCTAGCCAGGACAGAATTACTGTCACTTTACCTGGAGGAGAGGTTGATGGGTTGTGGGAGTGGGTATCAAATATGCCGAGCTTTGACCAGGGCGAGAAAGCAGTTGTATTTCTAAAGAAGCTTCCAGAAGAGCAGCTTCCTAAGGTGAAAGATTCAAAACTCTCGCTTCCTGAAGAGCAGTTTGAAATCTACGATGGCTTCCGGGGTAAGTTTACAGTTACGGGAGACAAAGTGGCCAATTTGCCTGTGGACAGCTTCAAAGAGCGGGTAAACAAAATCCTCCAAGGCCAGGCCTTGCCTATTGAAGAATTAGAAGTCCCCCTATCTGCCGTTACGTTTCCTTACTCCTATTCAGGTTATTCTTGGCCTCATCCTCCTACCCCGGTAGTAAACTATCGAATCAATGAGAGCTGTGCCGACTGTTCCGATGAAGGAGCATCTGTGCAAAATGCAGCGGCAACCTGGAGTGCTGCCGGCGCATACTTTTCATTTCACTATGCCGGGACTACTACGGCTACATCTTACAGCTATGACGGAGTCAACGAGATTTTGTGGACAAACCTGGGGAGTGGGGGCACTATAGCTCAAACAAGTGTCTGGGGCTATGGAACTACTATAACAGAATGTGATATGGAGTTTAATACCTACTATGCATGGAGCACAGCACCGACTCCACCATTCGACCGATTCGATGTTCAGACAATAGGTTTGCACGAATTTGGGCACTTTCTTTGTCTGGAAGATTTATACAGTGGTTCGGATAGCGACAAAGTAATGTACGGCTATGGCTCTGAGGGTACAACGAAACGTTCCCTTCATGCTGATGATATAGCGGGTATCAAAGCTATATACGGTGCATTACCTGTAGCTCCCACGGTGACCAATAGCGGTGCCGACAATATTGCGCAAACATCTGCCAGGTTGAATGGAGAGGTGACCTCCACGGGCGGCGCAAACCCGACCGTTCATATCTACTGGGGCTCCACTGATGGCGGCACTACACCGGGGAGCTGGGCTCACGATGTTAACCTCGGAGTTAAAGCTGCCGTTGCCTTCTATACCAATATCTCCAGCCTGACTGGCGGCACTACTTACTACTATCGTTGTTACGCTGTCAATTCGGGAGGAGGAAGCTGGGCGGCCAGTACATCTTCTTTCACCACATCTCCTGCAGCTCCCACGGTGACCAACTCAACAGGCGCTAGTAGTATTACTACAGAAGCTGCCAGGTTGAATGGGCAAGTGACCTCAACTGGCGGCGAAAACCCAACCGTTCACATCTACTGGGGCGACAATGACGGGGGCACTACACCGGGGAGCTGGGACCATGACGTCAACCTGGGAGTTAAAGCCGCCGGTACCTTCTACACCGATATCTCCAGCCTGTCTCCCGGCACTCCCTATTACTACCGCTCCTATGCTATTAATTCGGGAGGTGGGAGTTGGGCAGCCAGCACATCTTATTTCACCACCTTAAAAGAACTGTCTTCGATAGCCGTAACCCCGGATAATCCAACGATTGCCAAGGGCCGCAGCCAGCAGTTCACCGCCACCGGCAACTATACCGATAACTCTCAAGAAAATATCACAGCCTCCGTCACCTGGTCGAGCAGTGATAACACCGTCGCCACCATCGGTGAGCATACCGGCCTTGCCCAGGGCTTAGATATAGGAAGCGCTAATATCACCGCCTCGTTCTCCCCCTTCAGCGCCAACACAACTTTAACCGTCAGTGCCAAGGTGCTGGATACCCTGGCTATCACCCCGGACAACCCCCCCGCTATTGCCAAGGGCCGCACTTTGCAGTTCAGCGCCATGGGATTCTACTCTGACCTCTCGACGGAAAATATCACAGCTTCCGTTTTCTGGTCGAGCAGTGATAACACCGTCGCCACCATCGGTGAGCATACCGGCCTTGCCCAGAGCCATAAGGAAGGGCAGGCCAATATATCCGCCGTTTCAGGCAACGCCACCGATACCACTTTACTCACCGTCAGCGCTAAAGTGCTGGACAGCCTGGCGATAACTCCAGTCAGCCCCACCATCCTCGCCGGCCTAACGCAGCAGTTCACCGCCACTGGCACCTACTCTGACCTCACGACAGGAAATATCACAGCTTCGGTTATCTGGTCGAGCGATAATACCACCGTCGCGACCATCGGCCCAAATACTGGTCTTGCCCAGGGCCATGAGGAAGGGCACGCCACCATTTCCGCCGTTTCAGGCAACGCCACCGATACCACGTTACTTACTGTCAACCCATCCTGGACTCTTACTATGGCAGTAAACGGCATCGGCAGCACCAACCCGGCAGCAGGCACCCATATCTATCCATTGGGGGCAACGGTCAATATTACGGCTACACCGGCAGCAGGCTGGAGGTTCGTCAACTGGAGCGGGAACGTCACTGATAACAGCACGGCGAATACTACCGTTCTTCTGGATAACAATAAGACGGTGACCGCTAATTTCTCTCAATGGTTGCTTGGAAGATGGCAGACGGAGACCGTGGACAGTACCGATAATGTCGGGAGTTATACCTCATTGGCAATAGATAGTAACAATCACCCGCATATCAGCTATTTTGACTCGACTAACGGGCAACTCAAATATGCCAGCTTCAACGGCATTAGCTGGTCAATAGAGACGGTAGACTCGACGGGCGGTACCGGTGAGTTCACCTCGCTGGCCCTGGACAGCAGCGATTTGCCGCATATCAGCTATTGTGATTTCACCAACAAAAAGCTTAAATACGCCACCTTCAATGGCACGGCCTGGTCCACGGATAATGTCGACTCCATCGAAATAGGCTGGGGTACATCCCTGGCTCTGGACAGCAGCCAGAACCCGCATATCGGCTATTCTGATGGAACCAACGACGACCTGAAATACGTGAGCAACGACGGTTCCTGGCAGCCAGGAGAAACGGTGGACTCAACTGACAACGTCGGATTGTATTGCTCGCTGGCGCTGGACACTAGCGATTTGCCGCATATCAGCTATTTTTACTCAAACGGTTCAGGAAATACTAAGATTAAATATGCTTGGTACAACGGCGCTGCCTGGTCTACAGACAACGTGGATTCAGGCAACGTGGTGGGGTACACATCATTAGCCCTGGATAGCCAGAATTTACCGCGCATCAGCTATCATGGTGGCAACAATGACCTCAAGTATGCCGGCTATAACGGCACGGACTGGTTGATAGAGACGGTAGACAGTACAGGTGATGTCGGCTTCGATACCTCTCTGAAGCTGGATGAGCTTGGCTACCCGCAAATAAGCTACGCCGACATGACCGAGAACAACCTGAAATACGCCCGCTGGGACGGTGCCGGTTGGCAGATTATGATTGTGGACAGCACCGATAATGTCGGGAGGTATACCTCCCTGGCCCCGGGTGGTTCAGGTAGTCCCGGCATAAGTTACTTTGATTCTACAAACCAAGACCTGAAATACGCTTACCTGGGGTACACCCTCACCATGGCCATTAGTGGCAGCGGTAGCATCACTCCAGCAGTCGGCGACCATGCATATCGTGGAGGAACAATAGTTAATATCACTGCCACCCCGGCCTCCGGCTGGCGGTTTAGTGGCTGGACAGGAGCTGTGGCGAATGCTAGCTCGGCAAGCACCAATGTCATGATGGATGTAGATAAGACCGTCACTGCCAGCTTCAGCCAGATTCAATCGTCGGGCGATGGCGGGGGCGGAGGAGGTGGCGGCGGTGGCGGAGGAGGCGGTAAAGACAAACGCATCACCAGCCTCCGTGGTTCCATATCGGAACAAGGCGTGGTATGGGCGGATATTGAGGCGTTAAGCCCCGATAGTAAATTATCGCTTAATATCCCCTATGGGACAAAAGCTAAGAACCGCAATGGTTATGGTCTGACTTCCGTAGTTGTGACCACAATCGCCGAGCCTAATCCACCTCAAGCCGGTACTGTAATCACAGGAAGTGCGTATGAACTTGGCCCTGCCGGTTCAACCTTTGAGCCGCCAATAACTCTCTCTATTAAATATGATACTTCTTTAATTCCCAAGGGAGTTTCAGAAAAAGACCTCTTTATCGCCACCTGGAATGAAGGCAAGGTGGCATGGACACCAGTAGATAGCACTGCAGATACAGAAAAAGATATCGTCTCCACCAAGGTCAGTCACTTTTCCATATATACCGTAATGGCCCCAGTAGTCGTGGCCACGCCTACTCCTGCGCCAGCGCCTACACCCACACCAACGCCGACACCTACGCCTAAGCCGACGCCAACACCGACACCTGCGCTGATGCCAACGCCGACACCTATGGCGACACCGACGCCGGCGCCAGCACCGCCGACCTTCGCCATTTCTGGTTTGTCAGTGACTCCAAGCGAAGTCAGGCCCTCCGAAAAAGTTACAGTCACGACCGTGGTTACCAATACCGGAGGCAGCGACGGCAGTTATATTGTTGTTCTCAAGATAAATAATATGGAAGAGGGGACTAAGGAAGTAACCATTGGCGCCGGCAAGAGTGAGACAGTAAGCTTCACCGTAGCCAAAGATACAGAGGGGATTTTCGCTGTCGACATTAATGGCAAGACCGGGAAATTTACCGTTGTTATACCGCAACCGCCGACCCAATTACCCGTAGAAACCCTGCTCACCCAGCCATCAACTAAGTGGCCACTTATCGGCGGTATTATCGCTGTCGGCGTTATCGTTGCTGGGCTACTGGTTTACTTCTTAATGTGGCGAAAACGAGGCAAACCAAAGCAATCCTCAGTATAACCATAAGCAGGGGGGAGCTAGACCAAGCTCCCTCTCTTGATTCTTAATCGGTGCGGGCTATAAGTTCCCGGCAACAGACTGAGCCGAATAGATAATACCGGCTCAAGACAGGTAGAAGGCGTACCCGTAAATGGGTATGCCTTTTTATTTGCTGAGAAATATTTATCCACAGTGTTCGTAAGTTTGCCCCAAATTATACCTTGCTTCGAATCCTAGCTGCACGCTGAGACCAGTACCAAGCAGAGAAGCTCCCTTCTTTTTGCCTCTTACTATAAATTATCATAAGCTGCGTCCCAATTGTGATTTCTTTGTTACATCTTAGGCCTCTTTTGTGATGTGCAGGTGACCGGGGAGGTAGATAGTACATAAAGAAAACAGTCGGCCTGAAGTGAAATGTTTTCCAATATTTACAAGTTTGCCCCAGATTTTTATGCCTTGTTTCTCATCCTAGCTATACGCTAGGTCTGGATATGAAATGCCTGTTCGCCATCTTAGTTATATTACTTCTTGCAACTTGGCCTGTATCCTTCAGGCTGAACCTTCAGGGTGAAGCCTATGCCCGGAGCGATGATAAAACAGGAGAGGATGTAGACCAGATAGCGCCCGTTGGGTCTTCGATAGTATCAGGCATCACCAGCACGAAAGAGCCTGCCCAACGTGATAATTCCGAGATTCCCAAACTCAGGGACAACTTCGAAAGTGATTCTAGCAACGAATTATACTTTCGGCTTTTTGTGACTCCTGAAGACCCGTCAATTGAAACATTAGCTGCTCAAATAAGCGGATCCAGGGAGGCCTATCAAATGGCGGCTCAATGGATATATGTTTCGGATGAAGAACTGAATCATGCCGCTGATAAGTGGCTTACACCGAACGAGTTTTTAGCTAACACACCAAATTACCCAAGTAACCCCCTGCAAGGCAAAGCTGTCAGTGACTGTGAGGAAAAAGCCAATGCCTTAGTCTCCTTAATTCGTGCTAAGGGCGTTCGGCCTGAGGAAATCAGAGTAGTCCTAGGGGAAGTAGCATTTAATAATGTAAAAACGGGACATGCCTGGGTTGAATTATTAATTGATGGACAATGGTTATCTTTAGAACCCAATTTGGGGCCGTACTGGGATGGTAAAGCCGGGAAACTAATCCACAGGCGAAGTATCCCCTTTGACTACTATAAAAATCATACTTATCCGATTCTTCAAGTGTGGGCTTATTATAACGACATATATTATCTGAATCCAGAAGCTGGCTCAGGTAATGCTCCAGCTTCTTGGCATATAGCCGCCCCTTCTAAATAGATACTCCTTCCCTCGAAGTAACAATCGCTTGTTTCATTACGTTCGAAGAACTAGTCGCTTTCCAGTCCAGTGTCACTTTCAAGTATTTTGTTGGGTAACACTTGCTTGTTTTGTTCAATATGTAACGAGACAGCT
>CAYQZZ010000066.1:0-11377 GCA_964422155.1 uncultured Dehalococcoidaceae bacterium
GCAAAGGTGTTCGATGTGCCAATAGTTCATTTTGGTCGCATCGTAATCGGGGTCAATGCCGTGGGCTTTTTCATCCCTATCATAATTACGTTTAATATGCTGGCATCCAGACGTGTCCCGTGGAAGCATTTCTGCCTTCTGGCAGTCATTATTGCAGCGGTAACCTATCTCTATGCCTTTATTCAGCCCGGACTGGGAGTGGTAATTTTCCTTTTTGCCATTCCACCGATTCTGGCATCGGGGATTGCCTTCATGTTCCGGAGAATGAAAGGTTTGAGCAATTTAAATACGGCTCTTCTGGCCTACGCCGGAGCCACAATCGGGGTGCTGGTTGGAGCCGACCTCCTTAACCTGCACAAGCTGGCCAACCATGACTGGGGGAAGCCAACATTGGTATCAGTAGGCGGCGGAAGTATCCTGGATGCCGTCTTCCTGGCGGGAATAGTGGCATTGTTTGCCGATTTCGTGTTCCGCAGTCGGGAAGAGAATATACTTGGCAGACTGGTGAGGGTACTCCGGGAGGCATGGCCAAGATGAGAGCTGGAATTCGGAGCCTGTGGAAAGAGGAAAGAGGGGTCTCTGTGGTGATTGGCGCCATGCTGATGTTGCTGATTGTGGCGGCGATGTGGGGCACCATACAGGCTTTCCTCGTGCCTGACTGGAATAAGGATGTAGAATACGAGCACCTTAATATAGTCCACGACGATATGATAACTTTCAAATCAGACGTGGAGGATGTAGCATTATCCGGAGCGCCAAAATCCAGTGATTTCCAAATGGGAGTACGCTATCCCAACCGGATGTTCCTGGCGAATCCCGGTACCGGGGTGGCCGGCTCGCTGACCTCGGATAATGTGGCGGTCAGCATTGTATATACCATCGATGCCCCGGGGGACCCGGTGATTACCCAGAACTATAGCTCAAACCGCATAATTTATGAGGTGCAGGGAACTATTGACCGCCCCAGGCTGGTCTATGAACACGGGGTAATAATCAGGGACTATGGGAACGCTAGCGCCACCACGGACGAGCAGGCGCTAGTCATTGGTGATGAGATATTTCTACCGGTTTTAACCGGGAACTTAACGGCGTCTTCTTCCATGGAAACGGAGTCGATTGCGTTAAAACCGCTTTCCCAATCTCCCGGCTCCTCTAAGATTAAATCAGTAGTAATCACACTAAATACGCTTTATCCGCAGGTCTGGACACAGCTCCTGGCCGGGACGAGCACCGCGACAACAACGGTATCGGTTAACCAGACGCAAAGTAAGATTATAATAACAAGCACGGCAGTAAGGCAGATATACTTTCCCGGGGGAGAAGTAATCACAGATGCATTGTATGCCGGTATGATCAGGTTCAGTACCGTATACTCTACGGGTTCCCTCAGTACAACAATAGACATTGGCCAGGCCTACCCCTGTATCTTTGATATTTCCATTGCTGTTGCAGGCTCAGGCCCTGACAGGCAGACCCATTCCACGATAACCGCGACGGTGAGAAATGCATCCGCTCCCTTTGACATCAACGCTGATCTCACGGCGCTTACCAACGACCCGGCGACTTATGCTGTTCTTCCGGACTATTCATCGCCGGATAGTATCACCGCTACCAGCTGGGCGTTAACTCACGTGAACACTGTTAGGTGGACCAATTTTACACACCCGGCAGCGGTTCAAAATGAAGGTTATGTCATATCATTCCGGGTCGCTAACACCGTAAATCACATGCAGTACGTTGTGTCGCGAGTATTCATCCGGCATGGCCAGGTAAGTTGGCAATAGGAGTACTTGAGAGGAGTGTTAATCACTTACTACCCATTATTTTTAATCGGACATTTATCGCCCCGGGCTTCCTGGGCTGTTGTTTGCTGAAGGTCCAGCTTTAACCTGACCAGAACCAGAAAACAGAGACGAAAGCCCATTTTATTGCCCCGATTGAGGTAGCTACAACAACTCAGTATGTTTGCAAAGGTAACAAGAAAGTATGTTGTGCAATCACAGCTGATACTAGATTTCAAAAAGTACTGAATTTTTACCTTGGATTTTTATCTTGCCCTCTAAAAATGCATGTTGTATGATTCTCTTGTTTCTCAATGGAACAATGAAAGCCCCGATATCACTGCTCACTTATCTTCAATCCATCTTAATATCAATTTATCACACCCATCTGCTGGTTATTTGACAATTCAATAAAAAGAACTATAATTAGCTTGACTGCAGGGCGTAAACCACTCAATAGTTCAACAAAATAAGTATATTTATCTCAAAGCTATAAAAGGAGGTACGCATAGAAGAATATCAAATTTTAGCAAAAAACCACTCATTATTGATGGAAGGAATTATGAAAAAGGAGGATCGATTAATGAAGAAATTACTTTTTATAGCATTAATTATAGTTTTAGCAATCGGTGCTATCTTCACTAGCTGCGCTAAGCCATCACCAGCCCCAACGCCGGCACCGGCTCCCGCTCCTGCACCAACGCCAGCACCGTCACCGAGTATACAATCTGCACTGCCCCCGGGCGCATGGCCGGTCAAACCCCCAGAGCAGTTAGGTGGTGATTTTGTCTGGGCCTCGACTCTTGGTATAACGAATATGGGTTCACACATTGATGCTAACTCCCCCTCGATAACTTATCCGATATTTGAGCCTTTACTCAGAACCGATGAAAACGGGAGACTCTTCGGCTGGCTGGCTGAATCCTGGCAAATTAGTCCGGACAAGAGCAGTATCACATTTTATTTGCGCAAGGGTGTCAAGTTTCACGATGGCACCGACTTCAATGCTGAGGCGGTTAAGTACAACCTGGAGCAGGTGCTAGCAGCTAATCTCGCCGGCTCTTTCGTGCTGAAGAAGGTGTCCTCCTATGACATTATTGACCCCTACACTCTTCGCATGAATCTTACGGCGTATGATCAGACCTTGTTGCTAAGGCTGGCTCAAACAGCTATCGGACAGATGTCATCGCCAACGGCGATGAAAACTAAAACGACCCCTGAGGAACGCGCCGTAGGAACTGGCCCGTTCATGTTTAATAGCTGGAAGCGGGATGACTTTGTTAAAGCGGTGAAAAACCCTAATTACTGGCAGAAAGGCAAACCCTACGTCGATTCTGTCACGTATAGGGCAATCATTGATTCTACGACCATGCTCATGGCTTTCAAGGCGGGGGAGGTGCACATTGTTGCGCCGATAGAACCCGTAGATGTATTGAAATTTAGACAGGAGGGCTATGAAGCTGGTCCGCAGGGATTATCTTGGGTCCACAGTATCATTCCTGATGGTAACAACCCGGATTCGCCCTTCGCCGACAAAAGGGTGCGTCAGGCATTAGAGTACGCTATTGACAGGAAGGGGTTTGTGGAAGGGATTGGTATGGGATTATACAAAGCTACGTATCAGATGGCTACGCCCGAAAATCCCTGGTATGACCCCAGCCTGAAGCCCTATGAGTATAATGTGGCAAAGGCAAAACAGCTGCTGGCTGAGGCTGGCTACCCTAAGGGTTTTAAGACCGCGTTTGTCACGGATGTAAGGGGTCGCAAGGATATTATCACGGCAGTGGTGACTTATCTGAAAGAGGTAGGCATTGAAGTCGAAGTTGATATCGCGACCCTCCCCAGGATTACCGAGCTTCAGCAAAAAGGTTGGAAAGGAATTCTGTACCCCGGCTTTCCACAGCCAATTAATTTAGTAAACTATGTCGCCCGCTGGGGCGACCAAAATAATTTCGTCAGCTTCTATCGCCCAGCCGGGTGGCAGAGTAAGTGGGAAACACTGGCTACCGAGCCTGATAATGCAAAAAGGGAAAACCTGCTTAAGGAAACAGTCAGGCTCATATACGACGAAAGTATCGCCATTCCATTAGCGGACACTAATTCGCTTTACGCACGTAATTCCGGCCAGGTTTATAATTACTGGTTTCACTCGAATGCCACAAGTGGCTGGTGGGAATCAGCAGATATCTGGATTAAGAAAAAATGATGTAAAAAGACGTGCCAACTACGCCACACTGGCATAGGGTTAGGGTACCTGAATCCATCACGGAGCGGGGCAATTTGAAATATGCGTGAAACAAGTTGCCCCCGCTCCTAACTTGGACAAGCCAGAGCCAAAAAGTTGCAGGCGATTTTTCTAGTTTCGAGTTACGCGCGAGTAGAAAAATATTTCGACACTTCTGCGTAAGATTTTATCCTTAATGGATTAACCTTAGCGATAATTTTTTATAGATATTTACTGAGCGACAAAGAAGGCTTAATGCCCCGACCGTAAGGTCGTGGGAGGTTTAATCTGTTTTAAAAGCTTTTATTCATGCCAGTATGTTATCGGGGAACGGATTATCTGGGGATTTAAGTGACTGCATACATTATTCGCCGCTTATTTCTGGGTCTTATCACGATCATACTGATTACCGTAATAGTGTTTCTGGTGATGCGACTTTTACCAGGTGACCCGTTAATGTTGTACTTGAGCGCGGGGGAAATGGGGCAGATGACCCCTGTTCAGATACAGGAACTGAGTCATAAGTTTGGTCTGGATAAAAATCTGCTCATTCAATATGTTGACTGGATGGGTAATGTCCTGCGTGGCGATTTAGGGTCATCTATATTTTACGATGAGAATGTGGGCTCTCTCATTAAAGAGCGTATACCTATAACTATGCATCTGGGGGTTGCCGCTTTCATAGTAGGCAATTTTTTTGGAATTTTCTTTGGTGTGGTCTGCGCCTTGAGGCGAGGTAAGTGGATTGACTCTATAATCACATTCCTGGCGAACATAGGGATAACGATGCCCCCTTTCTTGATCGGCATTCTGCTAATTTTTCTGCTATCTCTTCAATTAAAATGGTTGCCCACCACTGGTTATACATCTCCATTCACCGATTTCTGGATGAGTACCAAACAGGTAATCATGCCGGTTTTCTGTATGTCACTTTTCACCATAGCCGCACAATGCCGCCAGGCACGCTCATCTATGCTCGAGGTCATAAAGCAGGATTATATCCGTACCGCCTGGGCTAAAGGCCTGGGAGAGATGACGATAGTACTCAGGCACGCCATTAAAAATGCGCTTATTCCTGTGATTACTGTGATGGGCCTCCAGGTAAGCGTCATCTTTGGTGGCTCAGTACTCATTGAGACTGTTTTTAATATCCCCGGTTTGGGTAGATTGATGGCATCGTCCGTGTTACAACAGGATTTCATGGTTGTTCAGGCTGTTGTCCTTATGATAGGCGCGGTGGTAGTGCTGGCTAACCTGGCAGTTGATATGTCGTATGGCTGGCTTGACCCCCGGATTAGATTCGACTAAGGTGTTCGGAAATGAGTGATAGTTCTGGCGCTGCAGGAATTTCCCAGATGCCGCCGAAATACAGCGAGACGAGGCGTATGCTGTCCGTCTTCTTCGGCCGTCCTCTCCCTGTTATCGGACTGATCCTTATTATCCTTCTTATCATCACTGCCATTTTTGCCCCCCTGCTGGCTCCCTATAACCCCGATAAAATGGATATGCCACATAAATTACAGTCACCCAACAATGAACACCTGCTCGGTACCGACTCTCTGGGTAGAGATACGCTAAGTCGAGTTATTTATGGCTCGCGAATCTCACTTATTATTGGTATCATAGCAATCAGTATAGCTGCGGTGGCGGGTATGTCCCTGGGTTTAATCGCGGCGTATTTCGGCGGCATTACATACCAGTTGATCATGAGATGCATTGATGCTCTAATGGCCTTTCCCATGCTGATGCTAGCTCTACTTATTGCCGCATTACTCGGCGGTGGTATTAAAAACATCATTATAGCCCTGTCTATTGGCATGATATCAGCGCCAACCCGCATGATGTGCGGCGTTGTCATGTCCGGTAAGCAAAATGACTATATACTGGCCACGCGCTCTATGGGTGCCAGTAACTTGCGGATAATGCTGCGGCATATCTTACCTAATGCCTTTCAACCGCTTCTAGTGATGCTTACTGTAGGGTTAGGAGCTACTATTCTCGCAGAAGCCGGTCTCAGTTTCTTGGGTGTTGGTGTCTCGCCACCCACGCCTGCATGGGGCAGTATGGTGAATGATGGTTATAAGTTTCTCCTTAGCAATCCAGAGTTATGCCTGGCGCCCGGGATAGCTATTATGCTGGTAGTCTTCGGCTTTAACATGATGGGAGATGGTTTGAGAGATGCGTTAGACCCCCGGCTCAGAGGCCTGCTATAGTAATTTTTTGAAGCTGTGACGCTTTGTAGTCAAAATCTGAGCTGTATTATGCTGTCCCGCGATGGAGATCCCAGCGAGCGATGTTACCCGTGTTAAGAGCTTAATAAAGGGGAGCGAATTCTCCAACCCCTAACCATGGCCACACTATACACATTTTCTCTTTGAACTCCGTTAAAAATCGCTAAGTTAGCTTCCAGTCATAGCCTGATATATCGTGCCAGTTCTCTGTTGCCAGCTTGCGAATATCTTGCCTCTCCTTCCGAGGTCGGCTCTGATTGCCGGGGTTGCCGGCCTTGTTAATATTCTCAATCAAAAATCATATTTATGACCGGATAAAGGAACTACCCTCCGAACGCTCTTTGAAGGTACCAATACCGAAAACTATAGCCATTTCTACGTGGGGTTTTCTTACTTTCTTCCAGTTTAACGGTCCATGCCTTAATCCTTTCGGGATAAAGATTGCATAACTTGTATTATATTGCAGCAAGTCACCACCAAGACCGTATTCCATATCCGCCCCCAAGTCTTCGGGGTTGTCGGGGTCACCCCCGATATGCAGGACAATTTCCTCATTATTATGGTGTACATGCTCACCAATCCTAGGTTTAACTATGTCATATACCCAGGCCCAATCAATGTAGAGATTGGCCGCGTTTATCTGGACACTACTCATATAGGTCATGGAGGGACTCTGGAGGCCTCTGAACCCCAGCGCCGCCTCCCGCATGGGACTCCGGATGGCATATTGCTCATAGTCAAAATTGATGGTTTTCTGGAGAGCGCCTTTATTAGGTTTATTAATGCTGCTTCTCTCCAGACTCTCCAGCGGGTTGCCGTTATTCAATGCAAGAATCATCTCGACATGTGGGAACTGGAACTTCCTCCAGGTTACCGGGCCATGTGGTGTTCCTTTCGGTATAAACATGCTGGTGGTGGTATTAAACGTGACGGATTGACCGCCGATGTAAAACTCAATTTCACCACCAAGAACCTGGGGAGTATACGGGTTACCACCCCAGTATAGAATTACTTCATCAAAATCATGGATATGCTCATGAATATGCGGGTTGGGAACGGGTATGTTATAAACCCAGCCGAGTTCGATATAATAGTTGGCTTCGGGGACTTGACGATTGCTCATAAAAGTCATCGCGGGGCTTTGCCGGTTTTTTACCCCGGGAACCGCCTCGTAAACCGGTTTCCTGACAACATACCTTTCCCATTTCGACGTTTTCATTCGGGGTACTCCTTTATTTATTGCCAATACAGAAATGCATTAGGCTATTATATCTTTCCTGACTTGCTAGTTCAAGTTAAGACCCGAATCTGTCTCTCTAATGACACCCCAATTTCCTAAATCGGGCCACCTGAAGTCCGGCAGGCAATCTAATCGACGGGACAGCTTTTGACTTCCCAGTAGTTTGTGCACCTCACCGGAACCCGTTAGGCTTATCTTATCCCCTGACGAACCAAGTTGCATCCCCTAGCTCTAGAAATAATATACAAGTAATTTGTTGGGTAACAGTCGCTTGAAATGTGTAGGCTCAGTCCAAAGGATGAATGAGTCTGTCCACACTCGGTAAAACGTAAATTGGGTCTAATTGGTGTGTTATTGAAGCTATTGGGGAAAGATTCATCCCACAGAGTTTTAATCACGTGCGTGGTGGCAGCTTAATCTGAGGATACCCGAAAAAGTCGGTTTAATATCCGCCTCGCTTGAACATCCAACTTCTGCAAACATGGCGGAGAGGTATTGACATTATATACTCCGAGGTATACAATATATCATATGAACAATCGGAGGAGACTGAGACTAGTAACACTCATATGCTTACGTTGTGGTCACGAGTGGGTACCTAATAGACCTGTGGAACCAAAGGTATGCCCCAGATGTAAGTCTCCCTATTGGAACAAACCCAGGTGGAAGGGGGTGAAAAAATGAGAGCGGCGTTATATGCGCGGGTCAGCTCGGAGGAGCAGGTTGAAGGCTACTCTATTGATGCCCAGGTAAGAGCCTTCAAGAAACTTATCCAAGATAGAAACTGGGAAGAGTGCCATGAATACATTGATGAGGGGAAATCTGCCAGAAGCGACAATATTAATAAGCGTCCGGCATTCAAAGAAATGATAGGAGACGCTCTGGCAGTGTATGTAGTCAGCGAAAGTGGGACAGTATGAGCCTTTGAAATAATAGACACTTTAAAGGCCATACCCCTGCTCCCTGGCGGTTCTATTATAATCCCTTCTGACTTCTAATGTCTTGTTTTTTACCTCCTTCCTTCTCTGTATTATTTTGTGTTGTTTGCCTGTGTAGACATCATAGGGTGTGACATTGCCCAGTCCTTCGTGATAATGCCGGTAGTTATAGTATTCGATGAAGACCCTGATCGCTTCCTTCTAAAAGAGGAGGAGTGTGGCAAGGACTCCTGTTAAGCAAAGCTTTCTCCTTTAACTCGTTACCATCCGAGTATAAGGGGAACAACTCACGGTGGTGTCACAGAAAAGGCCTGAATTGTCCCACTTTCGCTGACTACATAAACTTCCAAGCTGACGATTTAGTGAAAAAATGCCCTTTTGTATACAGCGCCTTGGAGTTTACCAGACATCCCGGCGGCGATTGTATTCTTACCGGTGATGGAATTTCCCTTTGAGTCGAAGATATTTTACCCTCAAGCTCGTCCTTGACCTGTAATACCACAAGCGTTCTCTTTTCCAGTTCGCTAACTACTCTCTTTACCTTGGAAACTTCCCTCGCCGACTTTTCTGTTACGAAGGTGCGCGAAAAGCGATATAAAATTTGATTTTGCTCGATGGCACTATTCTTGAGCGCCTGCGATGCTTCACTGAGTCCCTGTATAGCGTGGGTATGGCTGGCCATATGATGGGCATATTCCTGCATGGCACCGGCGAAACTTTCTAAAGCCTTTTCAGTAACTTCAAATCGATTAGAAAGCACCAGGCTGACCCGATGATTTTCCTCGACAACAGGAGAAATAAACTCACGGAAACGTCTCCTCAAGGCGGCGCTTATTTCATTTGAGTAGAGGAATAATAACAGCAGAATAATAGCGATAGTGGTGAGAATGGTCCCCATTTGGCTATACAAAAAGATCAGAGGAAGCCCTAGATAAGGTATCTGGTATTTAATGGCGCCATAGATGTCATGAGCTTTGACCAGAAACGGGTCATTACCAGTATTATCCCCTCCAGTTTGGAACTGTAATGCAGAAGGGCTTCCTTTAATCTCAACGACACGGTGTACTACAACTGGGGAATAGCCATATTTATCGCGAATAAAAGAAGGTGCTTTATATACAATGATATCACCCTCTTTAATTTCCTTCGCTACCAACGGTGTGGTAATAAGCAGACTGCCCGACCGAATTACCGGTTCCATACCGGACCCGATGACGGGGATAAAAGGCAGGTAGCCCCATATAGACAGGTAGCCGACTGCACAAACCAGTAAAATAGTGAGCAGTAAAAGTACCCGTTTCATAAGTACCTCTGATAAGGCCTAAATCATCCGCTCTTTCTAGGCAATCAGTAATTACTATAACACATTTGTAAACATAGTTGATAAGCACCTCTATTGTAAGGTATTTTAAAATAAATTGAAACTCATAATCAGCTCGGTGCGTGACAACAATATGCAAACAGAACCATTAATTTTGGCAGGGAAAATGGGGTGGAGAAAAGCAAGAACGACATCAAGGTACCTCAATGATGGCCGCGGGAGTAAATTTCTCTTTACCCTATTTATGACTACGGTAAAGGGAATATCATCCGATAATGGAATGCTTAGCTCAATAACATCACGGAAGGCTATTTCATGGTGTTGTTTTTCAAATTCCTGCGCACAATCCGTGGTACTGGGTCTCTGTCGCTCGTTTTGTGTCTGATGTAATCCGGTGCTTATATAGCCAGTAAAGCAATATTTCCCTGGCTGTTTTAGATAACTATATCAGAGTATCGTTTTTTTATGCGGCTTATAACAAACCAGCATAATAAAATGAAAGCTGCAATGGTCCCTGCCCAAAGCCACCAGTTAATCCAGAGTTCGCTTATAAAGTCCCCTGTGAGTTCACCTATCTGTACTGTGTATTTACCCAGTTCATCACCGACA
Source organism: uncultured Dehalococcoidaceae bacterium (assembly GCA_964422155.1). Lineage (GTDB taxonomy): Bacteria > Chloroflexota > Dehalococcoidia > Dehalococcoidales > RBG-16-60-22 > JBGPRB01. Next base: position 10,345 of record CAYQZZ010000066.1, read on the forward strand.
GTCACCGTAAATGATACTGTCCGGGTCTGCCCGGGCTCAAGAATAGTCTCCTTTGTTTCTCGGTTTGCCCCGTTTATTTTCAAAATAACAGCATAGTTGCCCCGTTGTTCACCGTCATTGGTTACATCAACCGTAATAATTACCTCTTCGCCGGTTTTAATGATATAAGTTACCTTTTCAAAAATCCTGGATATAGAAGGCATAATATACAGATTACTCAGTCTAAAAGAGGCAGGCTGTGAAGCAGTTACAGGTCCAGGAGCAGGTGTGGGTATAATTGCAGGTGGTTCAGACACCTTTGCCAGCACGGCGAATACAGTAAAGTGATTTACCGGGGCGGTCAGTTTGCCTAGCTCGGCGACGCTGGTGGTTTCGGTCTCAAGATATATCCAGCCGTCTCTGGTGGTGTAGTAGGCCGCGCCAACCGATGTCACCTGGGCGGGCAGTTCGTTTACATTATAGCCGAGCGTGAGTTTTATCGGTTTATCGAAGACTGTTCCCGAAGGTTTAAATTCATAGGCTTTACCGACCAACCGCGTATTTCCCGGAAGCTCCGGTGCCGGCGCTTCTCTAATTTCTATCAGGGTCACTACATTGCTGGCGTAATCGGATGCCCCGGTCCCCGCTTCTATTTCGAGCAGGTGGATTCCATCCGGACTGGGTGCCTCCATATGTTTTACTGGTCGGCCATAGCTGTCGGCTAATTCCTTGGTTATTTTCCCCAGGAAATCTACGGTAAAATATTGTGGCACCTGCGTTGTCGGCGTTGGCGTAGGTGTTGGCGTAGGTGTAGGTGTAGGCTCCGGCGGTGGCGGTGGAGGAGGTGGTGGAGGTGGTGGTGGTGGCGGCGGCGGTGGTGGTGGTGAGCTGGACCCTGTGCCTGATAAAGCGACGTTAACGGGATTTTCATCCGGGTCGTTGGAGGGTATGGTCAGGTTGGCCGATTGAGCGCCGGTGGCTATTGGAGTAAAGACAAGGCTGATATTGGCCGAAGCGCCGGGCGTCAGTGTCTGAGAGGAGATATTGCCGCTGG
>CAYQZZ010000067.1:0-11202 GCA_964422155.1 uncultured Dehalococcoidaceae bacterium
GTGATTATCGAGACTTTATTTAACATTAACGGCGTCGGCAGATTACTGACAACAGCTCTTCTCGGGCAGGATTATTTGATTGTTCAGGCCAGCACTCTGCTTTTCGTCGGGTTGATAACATTTACTAACATCGCGGTAGACATTTCATACGGCTGGCTTGACCCCAGGATAAGATATGAATAAGGAGTTCCGTAATGGCAGGTAGCTCAAACTCTGGAGCCCCGTTCAGTGATGCTGTCACAATGGATGTGACTGTAAAAAAATACAGCGAATTTAAGCGCACCGTATCCGTATTCTTCGGGCGCCCGCTGCCTATCGTTGGTCTGGTAATTATCAGCATTTTTATTATCATCACCATTTTCGGCCCCTGGATAGCTCCCTACGACCCTCTTGAGATGGATGTGATGAACTCGTTAGCGCATCCCAGCAGTCAACACCTCCTCGGCACTGACGAAATTGGCCGGGATACCCTGAGCCGCGTGATTTATGGCGCGCGCACTTCACTGTTCATCGGTATTGTGGTCATCAGTGTATCTGTAGCTATTGGTGTCTTCCTGGGCCTTGTTGCGGCGAATTCCAGTGGGGTACCATATCATATAATCATGAGAATTACCGATGGCCTGATGGCCTTCCCCAGTATATTACTAGCTTTACTTGTCGCCGGGTTGCTGGGCGGCGGTCTGCAGAATATCATTATAGCTCTGACCGTTGGTATGATAGCACCAGTCATCCGTATAACATGCGGGATGGCCCTGTCTGTCAAGGAAAATGACTATGTTATAGCCGCACGGACTATAGGTGCCAGTAAGATGCGTATAATGCTGAGTGAAATCTTACCCAATTGCTTTGCCCCGATACTGGTGATGATGACGATGGGTATCGGGTCTGTTATCCTGGCAGAGGCGGGGCTAAGCTTCCTGGGGGTAGGTATCACCCCACCGACACCGGTCTGGGGCCGCATGGTAAACGACGGCTATAAATTTCTTCTTACCAATCCCGAGCAGTCTTTTGCCCCCGGCCTAGCAGTGATGCTGGTGGTCTTCGGCTTCAATATGATGGGAGACGGACTGCGGGATGCTCTGGACCCGAGGCTAAGAGGTGTGGTCTAGGAAACCCGAATCAATAAGGAAAACGGCATGAACACTCTATTACAAGTCGAAAATCTCAAGACCTATTTCCGAACGTACCAGGGGATAGTCAAAGCGGTAGACGATGTCTCCTTTCACGTTAATAATAAAGAAATAATCGGGCTGGTAGGAGAAAGCGGCTGCGGCAAGTCCGTAACCATGCTCTCCGTGATGCAACTGATTCCCACGCCGCCAGGCAAGATAGTCGGCGGCAAGGTTATCTTTGAGGAGCAGGACCTGCTCCAGTACAAAGCCAAAGGCGACCAGATGAGTTCCATCCGCGGCGGCAAGATAGCGATGATATTCCAGGAGCCGATGACCTCTCTTAACCCGGTATTGACTATTTGCCGGCAGTTAACCGAGACGCTGGAGTGCCATCTCAGTATGGACTCCCATACGGCGAGGCTGCGAGCCATCGAACTTCTGAAGCTGGTGGGCATCCCTGATGCGGAAAACCGCATCGATGCCTATCCTCACCAGTTCAGCGGAGGCATGCGTCAGAGAGTGATGATTGCCATGGCGCTTTCCTGCAGCCCAAAAATACTTATCGCTGATGAGCCGACCACCGCTGTGGATGTAACAACGCAGGCACAGCTACTTGACCTTATGAAAGAAATGGTCGACCAACATCATACTTCACTCATCATCGTTACACATAATCTGGGCGTGGTCGCCCGCTATGCTCAGAGAATTTATGTTATGTACGCCGGGCGTATCGTGGAATCAGGCCTATCTGATGACATATTCGAAAATCCCCGCCACCCGTATACCATCGGCCTACTCAAGTGCGTACCCCGGCTGGGCGAAACAACAGAAAAAAAGAAACTGGTACCCATCAAGGGTGTGCCCCCCAGACTTATCGATATGCCGGAACACTGCCCCTTCCTGCCCAGATGCGCATACAAGATTGAAAAGTGCAAGACGGAGCCGGTTTCTGCCCTGCGAGAGGTGGGTAATCAGCATTATATATCTTGTTTCGTCGATACCCAGGAGAAGCGATGACAATAGAGCTGAACGATACCGTGGTACAGGTAAAGAACTTAAAAATGTACTTTACGATTACCCGCGGGCTCTTACGCCGCAAGGTGGGTGAAATTAAAGCTGTGGATGATGTCAGCTTTGTCATCAAGAAGAATGAGACCCTGGGGCTGGTGGGAGAAAGCGGCTGCGGTAAGACCACCACCGGCCGCTGTATTTTACGACTTTATATTCCCACCGCGGGCTCCATTATATTCCTCGGGCATGATATATCTACCCTGCCGGAGAACCGGATAAGGCCATTACGCCGTCATATCGGTGCGATTTTTCAAGACCCTTATGGTTCACTCAACCCGCGGCACACAGCAGGCACGATTGCCGGCAGGCCTTTAATAGTCCATCACATGGTCAACAGCAAAAGCGAATACAACGATAGAGTTGCTGAGCTCTTTAAGCTGGTCGGGCTTGACCCCAGCATGATGGACCGCGTTCCCCATGAGTTCAGCGGCGGTCAGCGGCAGCGCCTGGGCATAGCTCGCGCCCTCTCTTGCAGTCCCTCGCTCGTTATCTGTGACGAGCCTATTTCCGCGCTGGATGTTTCGATTCAAGCCCAGATAATCAACCTCCTTGAAGAGCTGCAGGAAAGACTGGGCTTGACCTACCTCTTTATCGCCCATGACCTGGCTGTCGTCCAGCATATCTCCGACCGCGTGGCGGTGATGTACCTCGGGCGTATCGTGGAAATATCTAGTTCGCGGGAGCTTTATGCAAACCCGCTGCATCCATATACCAAGGCTTTGCTCTCGGCCATACCGATACCGAACCCCGCCCTGGAAAGGACCCGCCACCGCGTGGTACTGAAGGGTGAGGTACCCAGCCCGGCTAACCCACCAACCGGATGCCATTTCCATCCGCGCTGCAATCTGGCAATACCCGATTGCGCCGAGGTAAATCCACCCCTGAGAGATGTGGAGAACGGTCACGCGGTAGCCTGCATCAGGGTGTGATTTTTAAAGCGAAAGGAGCAATTTCGCCGGTCGAACAATGAAATGGAACTGATCAGAGAATGGTTTATTACTGATTTCATATCTATTGGATAGGCGGGCTCTGCCAGGGGAGAATCAGGTAAAGTCTGGTGCTAGTGCCCCTACCATTGGCAGCCTGATGCACAATTGGTCAAGTGGTATCCTGCCTGTCCATAATCCTTAATTAAATCCTATCCGCGATGCTATTTCTACCCCGTTCTGCCCTATCCTGCTTACGGGGGTATTACCGATATTAACAAGGAAATCTTATTTAAAGGAGCAAGCGATGGCTGGAGGCTATATGGGAAAGCTCCTGTGGGTAAATCTTTCCACGGGAGAAATAAAAGTTGAGCAACCTGATGAGAGTCTTTACCGGGATTTTATCGGTGGCTATGGCCTGGGCGCCAGGGTACTTTACAGTCACCAGAAAGGCGGTGTGGATGCGCTGGGACCGGATAACATCCTGGGTCTACTTACGGGGCCGCTTACCGGCACGCCGGCTATCAGCGGCACCAGGTATGCAGCTGTGGGAAAGTCGCCGCTAACGGGGAGCTGGGGAGATGCTAACTCCGGAGGACATTTCGGCCCCAAGCTCAAGTTCGCCGGCTATGACGGTGTGTTTTTTACCGGCATAGCGGATAAACCGGTCTACCTGCTATTGAACAACGGTAAAGCCGAGCTGAAAGACGCCAGGGAATACTGGGGTAAAGACACATATTACACGGAGGACACGCTGAAGGCGGAATACGGCAGCGCCGCCGAGGTTGCCTGTATCGGTCCGGCTGGGGAGAAGCTCTCCCGTGTCGCCTGCATTATCACCCGTAAAGGAGATGCCGCCGCACGCTCGGGGCTGGGAGCGGTGATGGGTTCGAAGAAACTGAAGGCGGTGGTTGCCATGGGCGACCAGAAAGTGCCCCTGGCCGATAGCGAAGCTGCCGACAGGCTGAGAAAAGAGCACTGGGAATATTTAAAGATGGGGATGGGTGGCGGAATGAACATGTACGGCACCTCCGGGCATGGAGATACATCAGCGCTGAGCGGTGACACCCCCATTAAGAACTGGGGAGGCATCGGGGTTATTGAACTGCCTGATGTCACCGGTCTCAATAAAGATAAGATGATTGCCAATCTGGATCACAGGACGGGCTGCTGGCAATGTCCGTCAGCCTGTAAAGCCGTCTTAAAAAACGGCATCCAGTATCCCTATCCAGCCGGCACCAAGCGGCTTGAATACGAGACTATAGGCGCTTTCGGGGCGAACTGTAAAAACACTAATGCCGAGTCCATAGCCATGGCTAGCCATCTCTGCAATAGCTACGGTATGGATACTATTTCCGCCGGCAGTATCATCGCTTTCGCCATGGAGCTATATGAGCATGGCATTATCACTAAAAAGGATACCGGCGGTATCGACCTCAAATGGGGCGACCCCGATGCCCTCGTCGCCATGACGGAAAAGCTGGTAAAACGCGAAGCAATCGGTGATATCCTCGCCGAGGGAGTTAAAATCGCCGCTGAGAAAATCGGCAAAGGTGCCGAGCAATACGCCGTACATATCGGCGGGCAGGAACTGGGAATGCACGACCCCAAGCTCAGCGGACGTCCCTTCCAGTTCCCTCGCCACCCGACGGGTACCGTGTACAAAATGGATGCCACACCGGGTCGCCATACCGGGGCTTTTGGACCTGACGGTTTTGAAAGGCACCTCAATAACTCCATGGGCACCTGTCTGTTCCTTTTCATGTCGCCGTCGCCCAAAGACCCAACAACACCCCTCCCCTTAGCCGCCAGCATGATGAAAGCCGTTACCGGCTGGGACCGTTCCCTGGATGAGTTGCTTGAAGCCGGTGAGAGGATTGCCACTATGCGACATGTCTTTACCCTGCGGGAAGGCATCAATCCGCGGGAGCGCTTCGTGCATAACCGGATTATCGGTCAGCCGCCGCAGAAAGAAGGCCCGCTGTCTGGCGTATCTCTGGATATCGAGGAGGAAACTGCCTGGAACCTGGGCGCCTTAGACTGGGACCGGGTGACGACCAAACCCAGCAGGAAGAAACTGCTAAAACTGGGACTGGATGACGTGGCAGCAGAGCTCTGGCCGCCGCCAGTGGCTCCTGGCTTCGGTCCGTCGAGATGATAAGAACCGACTCGCAATAACATTGGCGGGTATCACCAGAGTTAAAAATACGGGTATATAGTCCATTGCCAAAAGGGGGTTAGCGTGCCAAAAGGGATAATTGTTTACCTCTCCTACACCGGAAACACCAGGCAGATTGCCCAGGCAATATACAGAGGTATGAGTCCGCTCATGGACAGGTGCGATATCGTCAAGCTGCGCCAGACCAACCCGGCGGACCTGGCGAGTTACGACCTGATAGGCATCGGCAGCCCGGTGCGACTTGGTAAAATGCCCGTCGAGCTCAAGGATTTTATCGCAAAAATGGATTCGCTGCAAGGAACACACTGCTTTGTTTTCAATACCCATGCGGCGTTACCGGTGGGCTTCATGAGAGAGTGCGTGACCGCCTTGCAAGAGAAGGGGCTAGTCGTCATCGGTTTCAAAAACTGGTACTGCGCCGTATATCTCCCCTATGTTCCCAAGCCGTATTTCACCGATAATCATCCGGATAAAATCGACCTTAAAGAAGCCGAGGACTTCGGGCGGGAAATGGTATTACGCAGTCGGAGAATACATCAAGGCGAGAGCGACCTTATCCAGCGCCTGCCGGAAGGTGAAGAGTACAATAGGATTTACGGTGCTCAAATGACAGGCGCCCTGCCCGTTGATGTCATGAAGGCACGAGCCCAGGGATTCAGTATCGACATGGACAAGTGTACCCGCTGCAACTACTGCGTAGAACTCTGCCCTACGAACAGTATCAATTTCTCGGTAAACCCACCCGTCTTTAAGAAATGCGACCAGTGCTGGATGTGCGAGCAGACCTGCCCGGAGGGCGCCATCTCATTCAACTACCCGCCACTCCATAAATCCCACAACGTTATCGTGGAACAGAGATTTGTACCGGCTCTCAAGCTTGCGGAAGAAATGGGCCGTTTCCGGCCACTGGTGAAGCCTGAGGATATCGGGTGGGAGACACCGCTATTTGTCACTAAGAAGCCGCCGCGTTTTATAATAACGCAATAATTTGATGGTTTTATTCACGGTGAACTAATGATATCGCCTTCAATAAAAAATAACGCAAAAGAGAAAGGAGATATTTTATGACGGACAAAAACCTGGAGTTAAAGGTAAAAGCCCTGGAGGAGAAGCTTACGGCCGTACATGATATACAGGAGATAGAAAAGCTGCAAAGGGTATACGGTTTTTACCTGGATAACCGCATGTGGGATGAGGTGGTAGACCTTTTTTCCGATAATACCGAATCCCTCGAGATAAGCGATAGCGGCGTCTACCTGGGGAAAGCAGGCGTGAGGAGGTTTTTCAAGGAATTCCTGGGTAGAGGCGGCTTGCCACCCATGCCGGGAGCTCTGGGTACACATATGCAGCTCCAGGGAGTGGTCAACCTTGACCCGGGTGGTGTTACCGCCAAGGGAAGATGGCAATGCGTCATATTGCTGGCTACGCCCCTGAATAATAAACTAACGGCCGCACTGGGTCACGGCGTCTACGAGGATGAATACATTAAAGAAAATAATATCTGGAAATTTAAAAAGATGCACTTCTATCTGGTATTCCGGACCCCGCTGGATGAAGGATGGGTGAAGACACCGGTGGTGCTTTCCATGGCGAAGGGAAGTGCTGATTTACCCACCACTGTCTATAAACCTTACCCGTCCGGATACGTCATCCCCTATCACTATAAGAACCCCGTAACCGGAAAATAGAAAGGAGACTATAAAAATGGCAGACACCAAATACGGGAAGTATGTTGTTTCCAAGCCAAAGATAGTGGAACAACTGGCACATCACTCCAAGGAAGCCGCTTACCCATGGAAGTTCCCGGCAGAAGTGTACCTGGATGGTGAAATAGTGCCGGGATGCCCGGTGTGGTTCGATATTAACTGGATTTTTGACACTCACCTACCATCCGTTCCAGACTGGATTAAGCCGCATAAACACGAGCAAAATGAAATCCTTCTCTTTGTCGCCACTAATCCAGAGGGTAACCTGGGTGGAGAAATTGAGATATCAATAGGCAAGGGCAAGGATAGAGAAAAGCACGCCTTCAGTCACACTACAGCTGTCTTCATCCCGGCAGGACTAACGCATTGCCCCATCGTTTATAAAAGTGTTGATAAGAAAAAACCACAAATGATGATGGCTTTACTATTCAATCCGGAATACACCTAACCAAGGTACGAAATACGTAACCTGTCCGCTACCTGTAAATATCAGATTCATGTAATCAGGACTTGAAAGGGAGCCTGTAATTATTTGAAGCCTGTTCTAACTATTAAGTTATTCCTCCCGCCGTTAATCCGGGTAGGCGGCGATAGCGTCTACTTCAACCTTAAAATTCTTGGAGGCAAGCCCTTCCACAACAGCGAGCGTACCGGTGCTGGGTTTTTCTTTCAAACTGGGCGCACATTTATAGCACTCATCATGGAACTTCTGGATCACCTTTACCGGGTCGGCGGAACCTTTTTTCATGTAAATGGTGTGCTTTACCATGGCGCCGATATTTAAGCCGAGCTCTTCCAGGGCGGCATTCATCTTGCGCACTACCACCTCTATCTGGACAAAAACATCATCATCCACGTCACCGCCCTTGCCAAAATCCATCGCCTCTGTACCGGAAAGAAAGATAATTTTCCCTACCGTTAAAGTCTTGCAGATGTCCATTGACATTTCACCATAGAAAGTACGCTTAAAGTTGTCCATGCTGTTCCTCCTTTGTCTTTTTTATTCCGGGCTCTCATATTACCTTGCAGAAATAATATCTATTTTTCATAGCCTGTATTCTTCGTATTCATACCGGCAAGGCTGTCCCCAGGCAACGTACATCACCTTATCCTCCGGGACCATGATTAACGAGGCTAGTGTCTCTCCCCGGGGCATTTGCGGGTTCATATGAGCGCAAATTGAATTGGGGTAATTATTATGGTCAGCCATAAATTCCATCATCGATTCAACCGTAAGGTCTCCATAGTGCCTTTCCATGAGTCTTTTTATCCGCTGCACCCGAATATAGCTGTCACCTTCCATCAAACCGAAGGTGCCGTCACCCCTTTTCAGCCTTTCCGTGAGGTAATGGTTGGAGTGAACGAGCATATCGCCCTTGGGTTGCAGCACACTAAAGTCATCGGGCCTGGTCTCTATGGCGATAATGTCCCCTTCCGCGCTGCCGAAGGTATAGTTCAAGATACTGCGCCCCGAGGCGCAAACGACCCCCAGAGCATCACCGATTCTCTTCTGTCTCATCGCCCTGGAAATGACACAGCAACAGGGCACGTTAAGGACCTGGTCCTTGACTGGACTCAACATCACATTTAAAGTCATCGCCAGACCCGCGGAGTTCAGCAACACCTCACAGGCGCCGCCAAATACCAGCGTCAGCTGTTCAAAATTGTCACTATACTTTTTCCTTACCAGGTCTATCGATAAGCCGGCATTAAGGTCGAAGTTCTCCCCGATAATGGTCTTACCACCCCGGGTCGCCTTGCCGGTGACCGCAAAAGACGTGCAGAGAGCGGTAATGCGCTGGTAATATAAGCCTAACTCAAATCGGCACATCAACATTAAAATCTCATCAAAAAGGACGCCGGCGCCTTCCGCCTGTCCCTTCATCATCTCAATCAGCTCCGGGTCAAAGCGCTCTACCGACGGCAGGTACTTACGAGCGTTAGTCAAAATTTCCGCCTTGCTGACTTTCCGCATCATGCCGATGCTGGCGGTAAGTTCATTGATCGATTTGACGATATTGTCCCGGCAAGCCGCGCCGTACTGCTTCCCGATTTCGTAAGGGGTGCCACTGCATTCATAAATCCGTAACTTCCTGCTATCTTTCATTTGCCTTCCCTTCAATATATTTGCGTCACGTTATTTCCCGTCTTTATCTGGCGTCATAAACAATTTTCCCGCCAGCAACGGTCATCAATGTCTGTATATCTTTTATTTTGTGTGGCTCGACACTCAATATATCCTCATCAAGAATACAGAAATCAGCCACCTTACCGGGCTCTATGGAGCCCTTGACATGCTCCATGTGGTCCTGCCAGGCACCTTCTATGGTGTACATCCGGATTGCCTGTTCGCGGCTAATACGCTGGCTGGAACCATTAGACGAGTCTCCGGGTATGGACTCCCTTAAAACGGCTGCCTGTATCCCCTGTTTCCAGTCCGGGAGGGTGACAGGAGCATCAGAGCCGCCGGAGACATGTACGCCTGCATCCATCAGCGTCTTTAAAGGCAGCAGGTTCGCGGCACGCTCTTTGCCAACGGAAAAAGCTATAGGACCGGACATGACATTTGCCAGCGCCGGCTGCACCGAAATTCCAATGTTATATTCAGCCATGCGTCTGGCGCTTTTCCCTGGAACGAAGTCACCATGAATGATGTAATGGCGGAGGCCCTTTGGCTGTTCCTGCTCCGCCCTGACGAAACCATCGATACAGGCATCGATGGTCCTATCGCCGGTGGCATGAACACCTATTTGAAAACCCAGTTTGTGGGCATGAGCAACAATATTTCTCAGCTCCTGACAGCGCTGCTCATCCGTCTGCCCGGAAAAAATAAGCGTCCCGTTACCGCCGCCCGCATAATCTTCATACATCCAGGCGGTTTTCATCGGCGGTATGCCGTCGGCAAAAAGCTTGATTCCGGCTATTCTCAGCCATTCATTGCCAAAACCAGTGTGTATCCCGATTATCGGCAAACCCTTGAGCAATTCCTCAGGATGGTAGGCGCCGTAGGGAGTAAAGAGCAGCAAGATACTAACCCTCACCGTGAGGTTGCCCTCATTATCCAGGTCGTTGTAGAGGCTGATACATTCAGAATCCCAGAGCCCTCCATAAACCAGAGCTCCAGCCGGGCCCAGACTCGGCTCGGTGATGCTGGTTATCCCCAGAGTATTAAGTTCACGCATGGCGGTGAGCAGCGCCTGTTTCTTTTGCTCCATGGTCAAGAGAGGCACAACGCCGGTCACCAGATCATCCGCGAGCATCCCCCGCACTAAACCGGTAAACTCGCCAGTGCCCGGGTCTTTGACAACCTCACCGCTACGGGCAAATGGGGTGTCTTTATGGATTCCTGCCAGGTTCCAAGCCCTGGTGTTAAATAGAACGATACGTTCGCCGCGAAAGGGAATAGCCCCGATGTAGACAGGGTTATCCGGAGATACCCGGTCTAAATCCCAGCGCGTGGGGTACCGGCCCGAGTTTTTCTGGCACTCGTTAAGTAATACCGGGTCGAGTCCCATACCCCGTATCCACTCGCCGGGTTTGGCCGACTTCGCTTTCTCACCAATAGTTTTAACAAGGTCGTCGATGGATTTTACCGCCGGGTAACTGACATCGAGCACTACTGGAGGTCTCGTACCACCAAAAAGAGAGGCATGGATATGAGCATCGTTAATGCCCGGGAGCACGGTGCTACCTTGAAGGTCGATTTTTCGGGTCTTTTTGCCTGCCAGGACTGTAATCTCTTCATCGCTGCCAACCGCCAGGATTATACCGTCTTTGACCGCTATGGCGCGGGCAATAGAAAATTTCTTATCTACCGTGACGACTTTTCCGTTGAAAATAATCAAATCCGGCAGCGCCGATTCTAGCGGCGACCTGTTTGACGCCATGAATATCACCTCTCAGGTTGGACCGAAAAGAACTGTTGTTTTCCAGAGATAACGCCTTATCAGATACTAAAAATTAAATTACACTCACTCTTCGTTCATTGTCAATTGAAATAAGCATATTGGGGATAAAATCGCACATATTGTGTTATCCTGTGAACGAGGCATAAATTTCAGGTAACGCAAGTATGTATCGCTATTCCACGCAGATTATACGGATTTGCCTTCTTTTATTGGACCGGCGGACATACAAGTTCCATCGTCTGCTTCACAATATGTGCAATTTGTCTAGCGTTACGCTCATTTTTCTTGACGGTAAGAAGA
>CAYQZZ010000068.1:0-4997 GCA_964422155.1 uncultured Dehalococcoidaceae bacterium
CTGGCAGTCAAAAGGTAGAGGGTTCGAATCCCTCCGGCTCCACTTTGAAGCTAAAAACCGCCTGGTAGCCTGACAATGAATGAGTTTATACCATTTGACTCCCGTATCTCCTTACGATGCGGTACGAAGCGACTTATACCATTTGACTATCACCGCCGATAACCTGGCGACACAATTCAACAGCTTTCTTCTGAATGCTCAAATCGAGCTCGCCCCATCTACGGTAAAAGACTATCGATATAAACTGCGGCCCTTCATCGACTATTGCCATGGTGCCGGAGTATCGAAGGTGACGGATATCACCACCGACCATGTCCGCGGCTTCATCTTATACATGCAGCAGACCAATAAACCCAAATCTATCAATGATTATTATAAGGTGGCCCGCCGGTTCCTTAGTTGGCTCGTTGAGGAAGAACGCCTGGATAAAAATCCAATGCTGAGAGTTAAATGCCCTCGGGTACCGGAAATTATCATCAAGATTTTCAACGCCGACCATATCCATAAAATCCTGATGCTCTGTGAGGATGGCACCCGGACTGGCATAAGGAATAAGGCGATGGTGCTGGTGCTTCTCGATAGCGGCATCCGGCTTTCCGAGTTGGCCAACATCCAGGTGAACGACATCGATATCCAGCGGGGCATCATCACCATCATGGGCAAAGGTGCCAAACAGCGTGTCGTCGGGGTCAGCAAGACGACCCTGAAGGCTGTCATCAGATACTACGAATCCCGGCCGGGCAAGTCTCCCCAACTCTGGCTAACCGAGGAAGGTAAACCAATAACGCCGGCCGGTGTCAGCCAGATTTTCAAGGTGCTGAAAAGGCGGGCAGGGTTCACTGATGTCCGTCTCTCGGCGCATACATTCAGACATACCTCCGGGACTATGGCGCTTCTCAATGGCGCCAGCGAGCGGGAAGTCCAGCTTCTTCTCGGTCATAGGACTTCCGAAATGACGAAGCATTACACCGCTACGATTACAAGCCAGGCGGTCGTCGGCCGTCATAAGGACTTCAGCCCGGTGAGCAGGATGGGACTGAAATAATGGACTCGGATGAGGTCAATAGGAAGATTCTCATCGCTGTCATCATCGCCCTTGTTGTGACTGGCCTGACCTGGCTGGTAGCATTGGAGTGGTGGATATACTAAAGCGCCAGGATTTCGACTACAGCCCCTCCGATGGGCAAAAGAAAAAGGGGGGAGGGGGTTTTATCCCCCTCCCCGATATCTCCTGTAAATTATTCTGTTTAGCAAGTTACTTCGCGGGTGGACCAGCCAGAATGTTAGGAAGGTTTATCCCCATCTCTTTCAAGTTGGTGAGAATTGCGCCGATGAGTGCCGCCAGGATAACTCCCCAGACCACCGTTACCGCCGGCATCCATGAATGCTCCACTACGGCGATGAAGCAGACGGCGAAATAGCTGAGGACATAAGGCAAGACCTTCGAGATGAGGAAGTCGCCGACCTGCTTCAGGCGGAAAGTCCTGGTGTAAATCGATACGGCGATGCCGGCGAGCAGATTGGCGGCGATGAGCACTATGAGGAGCGTCAGCTTGACGCCATCCGCCAGGGCTATGAACTGATTCAAGAAGTTTTCCATCTTAACCTCCCTATATTTTCGCCGCGTGGCATTTTACCTGGTATGCTTCCATGAGTTCATCATCCGGAGCAGCCACCTCGAGCTGGTCATAGAAATAAACCTTGAAATCATCGCAAGGCACAAAACAGAATCCGTGATTGGGGAATGACCAATCAGGGTCAGCTCCCTCCGCTTCTATATAACCCCAGGCATATTCACCGCGCATCCATAGAATTGCCTGAGCTCTCATTTCCCAGGCGAATTTGTCACAATCAAGATTATCGGCAGTATATTCGCTTGGCTTTATGGGAGCATTGGCTTTATACCATTTCAGGAATGACTCGGCTTCAGATTTCGACAGGAGTTTATATTGATAATCTCCGGAGCCGCCGGATAAGTTAATGCCCCAGGGAAATACCAGCGCGGAAAGGTTGTTGGCATCGATGGTTAATTGGCTGGCCGGTGGCGGAGGCATCGGAGGCGGTATCTGCGCCTCTAATTCCTTAATGCGCTGCAGTGCCCTGGCATGTTCCGCTATCAGGCACATCTTAACCTCCAATAAACTTTGCTATTTGGACTGCTCCGATACCGATAACCCCCGACCCTACCAGGAAGCAGAAGATGCCGATTACCCAACGCTTGAAATTGTAATAATCTCTCTTCAAGGCATCATGGCTGCGGCAAAGACCGCCTTGGCCGTTTGAACCCATTACGGCTGTATGAATTTCCACAAGAATATCGTGGTCACTTTTTTCAGCCATTTAATTCACCTCTTACCAGCCTGGTGTGAACCTTGTCTCCGCGCTGACTTTATAAACTTTCGTAAGATGATAAGCAGGCATTAAATGGAACACGGCCGCCTGCACGCCGAACTGCATATTGTTTACTTCATCGATTGTCCAGGCGACGCCGGTGGCGGGGCTGGTGTTCCATGTTTCGGTAAAGTTTGCTATGGCATCTGCCTGTAGAACCCAACTGCCGTAATAATAGTTGGCACCGATTTTCAAGACCGCCCGAAGATCGTTTCTCGGAGTACCACTTGTATCATTACCTCTTATCGTCACCTTGACGTAATCGACGGTCGCGATGGAATAACCAGTGCCCGGGTGGACGAACACATCAATGGGAAGCGTACCGGTGTTGCCTTCGCTCAGGTATGTGGCATCTGAATCATCGCTGACGGTGGCATAATTCCCGGAATCCCACTCCAAGAGAGCGCCGTTGGCGCTGGGATTGAGTGTAACGGTCTGAGAATCCGGAGTATTCATATAAAGGTCCGCATCGCTGAGCTGATATTGCGTCGAAACCTCGCCCGAGGTGAAGACCCAATCGTGAGTGATGCCCTCGATAAAGTAATCCTGGTCGATGCCCGCTTCGGTTTTTCTCACCGTGATGCGGTCGCTGATTTTCCGGTTCATCACCTGCGCCCAGAGACTGTTGGTCGGGCTGGGAAGAAGCTGTATTGATTCCACCCTGCCGGCGATGGCGGCATAGCGTGCGAGATAATAAATCGCCAGCCGCAGCGCCTGGGCGTCGGTGCTGTGCAGCGTAGCGCGCACCAGGCTCCGCTTGCCGTATGCCGTCTGGGAGGCGCTGTTGGATTGTATCTGTTCGGCGCCGCCGGTGCGGGTGATGCGGACATCGTTGAAGAGCAGGGTTTCATCGAGGACATATTTCAGGTCGGCAAAAGGCAACCCGCCGGCTTCACCGAAGGTCGCCTGGCTGACGCTGTGCGGGCTGGCGGTGCGGTGACTGCGGTCTTCAAAAACCGCTTTGCCATCCACATCCATATAAAAAAGTCCCAGCTCGCTTTCCTGTCCCTGTTGGAGATGCTCGAGGGCATTGACGTTAACGAGGGCGCCGGTTGCCTGGAAAACATCCTGCCCGGGGTCGATGGCGCGGTCGGCGGTGGGCCAGCTGCAACTGGTGAGAACATTCGCGAACCGGGTACCGCTCTGCTCCGCGCTGTAGCCGGCGGCATTGAGCACCTGGAGCCCCAGGACCTTGAAGCCATCAACGCAATGCAGTGTCATTATCGAACCATAGCCGCCGTCCCCCAGCCAGCCCGGGTTATAGGACTCGATATATCCCGTGAAGAGATTGTAAATCGTACCGTTATAAATCGCCCGGACATTAATTTTCTTCATCGTTTTAACGTTCGGGGAATAATCTCCACCCGCATTATCCGGCCACAGATTGCCGTTCTGATTGTCGATGATGATGTCCATGGAGCCGGCTTCCATCCTATCGAGGTCGTGATTCCTGCCGCGCCGGATATGAACCTCACGGACGCCGGTAATATTGTTCCAGATGGGCCAGGCCTCCAGGGGGTCACTCTGAAAAGCGATACGGGTGAGGAGCGTGCCGGCGGAAGGGAAACTCTGGTCAGAGACATCAAAAGTGAAAGGAAATGTAAACGGGAAGGGCATTGTCTAACTCCTTAAACTACCGTCCAGGTGCCGGTGGTGCCCAGTGCAATCCAGTCGCCGTTGCCGTCAGCCATGAGCATCACGGATTCGCCTTCATCATCCGCCCAGATATAGGCATCGTCAGCCTGCTTGGCGCCGTTGATATAGATGGCGCCGGCCGCGCCCGGGTCAATCTGCAGCTGCTGCGCCGCCATAACCGCAAACCAGAATAAACAGCCGGCTGCGGCGTCCTGGGGAAGAGTGAGCTTTAACGATGCCCCGGCTCCCAGATTCGTATGCACGGAAATGGTCTCCTCTTTCGTGAGCGTGTCCAAAGCCGTGTGGTGCTCTATCGACATCACGTGGCTGCCGGTGGCGAGTTCATATTCATCCTGCGTCATGCTCGCGCCTACGCTAACATGCTTCAAACTGTATGCCATAAAAGCCTCCTACCTGAAAGCTAAAGTGTAATTGTTCCGTCCCAGGTTGTTAAATATCTTCCGCACGATTTCCCCCACTTCCCTTTCACCGTAAAGCCCGGGTTTGATATTGATGTTTGTGGTGCCGCCCACCCCGGCGAGGCCCGCGCCGCCCAGCGGCGTGATAGCCTCCGGTCCGCTTTCCCCAACGAGAGTTAAAGTGGGGCGGGTGACGATGCCGCCGGCGGCATACCCATATACCCCATATAACTTCATCGCATCAATCACCTGTTCTTGCGGTGTTTGTATGGGGGTCGGAGCGGGCTGTGGAACACTAATCATAGATTCATATTCCCGGGAATACTGGGACATTAGCTCAGAATATTTCTCCTCGGTGAGAGCACCAGCTTTGAACGACGTCATAAGCCCCTGAATCCTGAATGCCATGGTGCTTGCTTCTGCCCCCCGCGCCTCAAGAGCCCCCTGCGCGGCTGTCCGGGTTAAAGAATTCTGGAAGTTAATATTCTCGGCTTCCTGGATAGCAAGTTTGCGCGCCGCTTCCGCCGCGGTTATATATGAGCTCCCCAGTTT
>CAYQZZ010000068.1:5097-10905 GCA_964422155.1 uncultured Dehalococcoidaceae bacterium
GTTAATAGAGAAATGCCGGCTATCAGTAAACCGACAGGTCCAGCCATGGCGCCGAAGGCAAGACTTAACCCTCCTACTACCGCGAGTAGCGGACCCGCCACCGCCAGCACCCCACTCACCGCCCCGGCCGCCAGAACAAGTTGCCCGGTCAATTCCGGGTTGGCATCCGTCCATTTTTTAATCTCCAGCACCACTCCGATTATTTTTTCAATAAGACCCGTTACTGCCGGAGCAGCTGTGGATATTACGGAGTTTTTTAATCCTCCAAAGGAAGCCTGTATCCTCTCAATAGAATCCTGTATCTTGGCGCCGGCTCTCACCTGCGCATCGGACATGACAACTGCTTCGCCTCTAAGCTTTCTTAATCCCTCCGCGCCGCTCGCCAGCATGGGCAGCATCTCCGTGCCGGACCGCCCGAAGAATTGCACCGCGGCCGCTGCCCTCTGTGCCGGGTCGGGAATATCTGCGATGGCCGCGGCTATTGTCATGAACTGCTCATCCGCGGATTTGCCTTTTATCTCATCGAGTGATATGCCGAGGGCATTAAACTTTTTTATCGCTTCAGCACTGCCGCTTTCCGCGCCGGCGATAGCTATCTGCGAGCTTTTAAAAGCAACCGTCAAACCATCCATCGATGAGCCAGTGAGGCTGGCAGCGTAGCCGAGCTCCTGCACCGACCTTATCGAAAGGCCGGTTTTCTGCGACATGTTTTCTATTTGCTCAGAATTCTCCGCGAATGACTTAATGGATAGCGCCATCGGGACGATTATCGCGGCGCCGAGCGCCGACATCGAGGTGCCGATTTTTAACGCGCTTTTTCCGAACTTGGTTAAATCTCTCTGGGCCTCCGAAAGCTTCCCCGTGAACTCTTTATTGGAAAGCCCCAGCGTCACAAACAGTTTGGCTATCTCATTCCCCATTTTATTTCTCCACCTTCCCGCCCAGCATCAGGTTTGTAACCTCAAGCTGCTGGCGGCTTTCTTCATCGGATATCGCGCGGTGCTGCTTCCTTTTTCTCTGCGGCATAAAGTCCTGCGGTTTATAAGGCGCCTTTTGTCTCTTCGGGTCCCGGTAGATATTTGCCAGGAGACAGCAGATTGTAGCCGGCCGGTAATCCTGCCATTCCTGCTGTTCATCGTAGCGCGCGGCAAGGGCGTTGAACTGCGCCAGCGTCAGCCGCCAGAACTCTTTCTCCGCTAACCCGAGGTTATAGCGCCCGAACGACCATATTTCTACCCAGCCGAGGGCTTCTGCGCCAAAGGGACTTTATCTTTGTCCCTCTCTGCTTTAGGCATGGCGGAAGCCCAGGCTTCCACGGCTTTTAAGGTTGCCTCCCGGACATTATTGATATTTACCCAGGCTCCCACCTGTTTGATGGTTAATGCCTCATCCTCATGGAGTATCATCGACCACAGCAGGGCTCGCAAATCCCGGGGAGAGGTTTTGTTGATAATTTTCTTAACGACCTCTTCCTCAAAGATGTTTTTCCCCGTCGCCTCCTCGAAAGCCGCCATGGCATTCAAGTCGAAGCGCAGGTGGCGCTCCTTGTCCAGCATGATAGTTACTACCGGATTGATTTTGCTGACCATATTTCCTCCTTTTTTACTTTTATCTCCTATGGCCTGGTGACCGTGAGTATGTAAAGCCGCGGCGCTTTGTTGGCTTCGTAGACCATGATGAAGATGTCCGTCGTCGTGCCGGCTGCCCCCAGGGGTATCTCGCCGCTCTGCACGCCGCTCGCCACCGCTGTCCCCTGGATGTAAATCGTGTGGCTGGCCGCCGTAACCGTGAGCTTCACCCAGGTGCTGGCCGTGTTGACCGTGGTGGTATACGCATAGGTCCCGGCAGCTACCGTCGGCGCGATGGTTATAGCCGCCCCGCCCTGCTGCTGGATGCCCGTCATCGCGCTGATGCCCACGCTCTGCGCCACGTAAAGCGTCGGCAGGCCGGAGACCTTAAGCTTCCCGGAAACACTCATCTGTTTATCGAAGGGGAAATCCATCTCGAATCCGGTGGCGATGCCGGATAGCAATAAAGCGCTGCCCACCGCCATCGGTGCCACCAGCCATACCGTCCGCCCTGTCTTCGCCTGTAAATCCGTATGGAAGGCAATCTGCCCGCCGGAATCGCCGACTATCAGGTTGCCCTCCATCGATATCTCACCGCCGTCCGCCATCCCCGCGATAAATTCCCTGAAACCGGACGGGGAGTCGTGGCTGGAGGCATCGATAGCTTCCATCGCCTCGCTCACCCCGGTGATTTTTACCTGCTCCACCACCTTGCGATAGTTCCACACAAGGACTGAGCCCATTCCTGATACTGCGCTTGTCATTTTGTGCCTCCTATGTAATCGTTAGCGTCGGCTTGCCGGTGACTTTTATCGTGGCGGAGAAGGTTATCTGTTTGTCATCCGGGAAATCGAGCTCAAATTTCGTCACATAACCGTTACCGGCCATGGTGCCGAGCGATGAAGGGAAGGTGATTATCCATGCCCGGGTCGTCTTCGCCTGGAAATCCGTGTGCATGGCGATTTGCCCTGTCGAATCGGAAGTTTTGAAGTTCCCCTCGATAGATATCTCGCCGCCGTCCGCGAACCCCGCGATGAACTCCCGGAAGCCGGACGGGGAGTCGTGATTGGAAACATCGATAGCTTCCATCAGCTGGCTCGGCCCGGTGATTTTGATGCCCTCCGCTAAAGCAACCGCATTCCACTTGAGTGTTGTCCCGAAACCTGATTTTGCTGCTGTTGTCATTTTGTTTGCCTCCTGTAGTATTTTTTGGCTTGCCCGCCATAATCTTGATATAGGCGGGGAAATAAAAAAGCGGCCTTATAAGCCGTCTGTGAACTCCGAGCGTTGCCTGGCTCCGTTATTCTTCATGCCAGATGATGTAATCCGCCGCCACCCCGAAAAGCCCCTGCCCTTCCTCGTATAAATCCGTCTCGTCTTCGTAAATGCTATTGCCGACGACTACTCCGCCGGCGCCGCCCATCGTCCCCGTATAACCCTGCAAAACCGCCTGCACCGCCGCGATGATTTCCTTGACGCTGCTGTAAGTTGTGCCGAACGCCGAGAACTGGAAGCGGGGATGCGCCAGGTGCGAGCTGCCGCCATGCGAATGCTCCCGGACGCCGGATATTTTATTGACCACCAGGTACGGTTTGGCGACCTCCTGCGGCGCCGTGACGAAATAGATGCGGTCGCCGCCGACAAGGCCCGTTATCCCCGCCTGCGCCAGGAGCCATGTCATTAATGCCTGCTCGATTTGCATTACACCGCTCCCTCTACCGTTTTCCCCAATCCTGCCGCGATATTCCGCTGCACCTCGTCCTTGCATTCGTCCCAGGCCGGCCGGAAGAAGGGATGCGGCGGCGCCGGGTGTGGCCCCGCGTGCCCGTATTCCACCAGGTGCGCGTGCGGCGCCTTCCGCGGGCGGATGCCGGCAAAAGCCACCGCCGCACCGCTTAGCTTGGGTGGGTATGCCGTGGCGTAAGCCGCGGCTTTCAAATTGCCGGTAGGTCCCTTCGGCGCTTTTTCTTTTATACGGTCCCGCACCAGCCGCGCCTGCTGGAGCAAAAGCCCGGTCTTTTCCTCGTTGACCTCTTTAATGATTTTGTTGCAATTTCTTTCAAACTGCTCGATGCCTTTTAAATAGATGGTCGGCTGCATTTTCTCTCCCAACCCTCCTGCGCCAAGGCTGTGGAGGGTAAATAAAAAAGCCCTCTTCATTTGTCATTCCGTACTCGATACGGAATCCAGGGGCTTCGATTATTCCTTGTGAAATAGAGTAGAGTGAATTAAAGCAGAGTGAAGTAAAGCAGAGTGAAGTAAAGCAAATCAGTCCTGGGCTTCTTTACATATGAGATCAAGTTGATAGTTACGCTCACCGGCATTGGCGATGGATAGGATTTGAAAATACCGCGCGCCGTACTCGATGCGCCACTGCGCCTGGATATCTGAGCGATAGCGGATGCGGACAACACCCTGCACCTCCGCATTTAACTGCTTCGCCTCCAGGTACCGCCGCCCGCTTCCCCATTCGATAGCACCCCAGACCATGGCCACGTCCGCATAGGTCGTCACATCCTCGTTGAAAGCGCTGCGGGTGTGAACGGGCTGCTGCAGGGTGATGCGGTGTCTCAGTTCGCCGGCTCTCATTCGATTCCCTCATGATAAATCATAGAATGCGGTCCTTCCAGAGAAGTGCCTCCGACCCCTTCGGCATCGGCATGGCGGTGATGCCGGTGATGATATCTTCGCGGTGCTCATAGAGGTGCCCGATAAGCAGGAGCATGGCTTGCTTGATATTTTCCGGCACATTAGCGGCGGCATCGCCATAGCCGGCGATGAAAGTGACGCAGATGCCGTTGGCAGGGCGCAAGGTCGACGTGGGCCAGCTCTGCCCGTAAGCGAGGAAAATCCGGGCGGGCTCGCTCTTGGTGTCGACGAAATAACTCGATGCGGCGAAGGTGCTCTCCGTGTTCGCCGTGTCATAATACTTGATGATGCCGGATGCCGTAGCCGTGCCGGTACCCGTGCCGGCGCCCGTCGCGGTGAAGACGATATCTACAGTGTTGGCCGAGGCGCCGATCAAAGTGAAATTAGTCGTCCCCACCGTCAGGATCCGGTAAACAGTCCCGGTAACAAATGAGCCGGCTATCACGACCGGGACCTGCAGGGGCGGCAACGGTATATCGATGAAATCTTTATCCGGCCAGGCATCGAGCCAGAGTTCCCAGACCTGGCTGATATAGGCGCGGTTCTGGAATTTTTCGCAGTCCTGGCGTGCCGCTTTAATCAGCGCCTCGACATAGAGGTCTTCATCGCTGCCGTCTATCCTTAAATGGTCCTTGGCCTGCTGGAGAGTTACCGGCTCCGCCGCCGGAGCGGAGTTTATTTTAAGCGCCATAGCATACTCCTTTGTCCTATTTGACGCACTTCACGCGGAAATAAGGCTCCCATTTGTTCGAGCCGCTGGTGAATTTTACTTCTACCCTGTATGTATTCCCCTTGGTTAATGCTTTCATCGGAGAAAGGGTAATCACATCGCCGACCACGGAAGGACTATTAGTCGGAAAGACCGTCGATGTCACATCCGTCTCCGGCCCTTCCAGGTAGGCTACCACGACCACCGAAGAAGGCGAACTCCCCAAGGGAGTCGTCGTGATTGAATAAATTAGCTCCTCGGTTGATGATTGCTCCTGGATTCCTTCGACGACTTCAAGTTTTGACATATTTTAATCCCTCTCCGGTAAAGTTAAATCCAACGACCTCGCCTGAAGCGTCAGGTTCCTAGACCGCGTTCTTAAAGTGAATGCCCTCAACCTCGCACTTAACGTCAGGGCGATGGTTTTAAGAATTGCATTCGATAGGACATCCCAGATGGCCTGGATGGTATCACTCACGGCGGCACGGACATTCCAGACCGCCTGGATGGTATCTCCAACGGTTGCCCGGATATTCCAGATGGCCTGTCTTGTCTGGGCGACTAATGCCTTGACATTCCAGATTGATTGCAGGGTATCACTTACCACCGACCGCACATTCCAGACCGATTGCAAGGTATCGCTGGCCATCGTTCTCATATTCCAGATTAGTTGAACCGTGTTAGAAACGGATGCCGTCGACAGGACATTCCAGATAGATTGAATTGTATCACTTACCACCGCCCGCATGTTCCAAATAGGTTGCAGAGTATCACTCGCTAAAGCCCGGACATGGTAGACAAGTTGATTCGTATCTGAAATCGCCTGCCGGACATTATAGATGGCTTGAATCTCATCGGAGACCGGCGTCCCACCCCCCGCCG
>CAYQZZ010000069.1:0-10892 GCA_964422155.1 uncultured Dehalococcoidaceae bacterium
TCCTCCTTTTTGGGATTTATATATTTGCCTAAGTCCTATTCGATTCATTTTCTTTAGTTGCTCTACTTTACCTCCTTTCTATCATCCGATCTTACACCTTGATAATGGCCCGGGTTGGGCAGAAATATTCTTCTTCTGTATAACAGTTTCCGCAGTCGGTACATTTACCTGTATCAATGTTATAGATTTCCCCAAGTTCGATAATGGCCCCTTCGGGACATATTCGATTCATGATACAGGCCCGGCACTTTATGCATTTTTCAGATATTTTGTAAACTACCTTAACCCTCACCAAATGCAGTTTAGTAATTTTAACCTATATGAGCCCGGTAATGCAACTTCGCCAAGGGGTCTGCCCCGGCGTATTTTCGTAAAGGCGATTAACGCCGGTCTTCCCGAGATGTAGCTGCCCCTCCTGAAAAGATGTCACCTCCGTGGCCCCAGGGGCGAAGGACAATAAATATCCAGGGTTTAGTTTGCTTAAAAACTCTCACCGGAATATGCGGGTGTCCTTTAGGTTGTATGGCGACGGTTGGTTTAGTAATCAGGTGCGTTTCCATTTCCTCACCCATACACAACTCGACCTCTGCCGGAAACTCACTCAGGTCATTACAATCGCATCCAATGAAAATCAAGAATTCAGTATAAGGATGCACATGCGGCTTATCGGGTTCCGGGGCAAATCTATAGGGAGCTTTATTCATGCTTTCATACGACATGTTAAATTCGAAACCCGCAGCGTTAATATCGGTTATTGCTCCGTTGTGCGTATCTGGATTTTTTGGACCGTAGTGCCAGGGCCCGTTACGTGTAAAGGCCAACTCTTTAAAATTCTCATGGTATTTTGCCTCCCGCCAACTAGCATAAGGACCTATTGGCCTGTCTGAGGCTAACCGTTTAGCCTTCACTTCCGATGCCAGCGAAATCGTCATAAGTATAAACCGGTCATCCATCGGGCCAATGAAGGCTGGTAAATGCGGTAATCCTCTGGGAATAGAGACTGCGGTTGCCGTGGTAATCCGGTGCTTTTCCTTTTCCTCACCAATGCAAAAATCAACCTGAGCCCCCAGGTAACCGAGGTCAATAGTATTGGTACCCATCCAAATCAATATTTGGTCGTAATCACATATCTGTGTCTGGAAGGGTTCTAAGTTACCGGAATTATAAAAGGTTCCATATCTCAAATTAAGATCGTATCCGAAGAATTTACCGTTCATTTCGGTCCCCTGCCTGTAGGAGCCCTGCCCATAATCTTTAAAAGGGGGGATACTTTTAACTAAATGCCCATATTTTGTTTGCGCCATTTTATTTTTCCTTTATTCAATATAGTTTCGCTTAGCCAAACTCCCCTATTCACAGTTCTTCTCTTTGTTATTTTCTATACTTTACCTCCACTCTCCCGATGAAGATATTCCCATTTTCGTATAGCATTTATAACACATTGTATGCACCCTGTCAACTTAATTTTAATATTGACAGGGGTATGAGGGAGAAACTAGAATTAGCCTGCCAGACGGTGTCACGGGATACCTAAAACCGGCCACCTGGGGGCGGGTCAAAAGCGGCCAGTGGTAGGCAGTAAAAAAAATAACTCATTATTCTGTCTTTCCCGTCAAGGTTTCGTTGGTCTGTTTGCTGCGCAGCTCTCTCCGGGCGTGCATTCGATAGCTCCTTCCCTGCAGCCTGATGACCTCGGCGTGGTGCAAGAAGCGGTCGAGGATAGCCCCGGCGGCCGCGGTGTTTCCCACGTGACCATTGAACCTCTTTCCTTGACCCACATCAACCCTGTGTTCAAATCAATGACTGTTCCATCACCGTTGTCCTTGTATGCAGGTTGGTTACCCTGATATTGGGCGTCCTGGCCATAGAAGGGTTTGGCCTGCCCCCCGAAAACGATACCAGATATAATATCGTAAAAAGGGGGAATAAATGGTCAGAAAAGGGTACTCACCAGAACAAATCATCAATAAGCTCCGCGAGGCTGAAGTATTGCTAGGGAAAGGGCTACGAAGTAGCTTACCACTTTAGTGAAGCGTATAGCGGGCTATCCTTAGAGCGGCCAGAACTGGAAAAGCATAACGTCAAGCTGGAAGCTCCCGTGCTGAGCATGTGGACTTCATCGATGATATAGACCTTGCGGCGCGCCAAGTTGGGGGCATAGTTGACCTTTTCCCGCAGGTCCCTGATTTCTTCAATGCGACGGTTGCTGGCGGCGTCCACTTCGATAACGTCTAAAGCCCGGCCTTCGGTAATGGCCCGGCACATCTCGCAGTTATTGCACGGTTCGCCCTTGCCGCTGGTCAGGCAGTTGATGGCCTTGGCCAGGCTGCGGGCGGATTGCTTCGTCGTCCCGACAAGTCGGGACTCCTCGCAATGACAATAGAAAATAATAATTGGGGGGAGGAAAAAGAAAGAGGGGCGTTTTTTTCGCCCCTCTTTAGCTGTTTAAATTATCCTATGAAACCTAAAGCAGAGAAGGTATATCCTTGGAGACGTCCTCCAGGGCTTTGAGTTTATCCTCGGTCTCTTCCTGTCTCTTCTTGAACTCGGGGATAAGGTCGGTGGAGCGGATGTAGTAGTCTCTCACTTTATCCACGTCGCTTAGCTCGGAGAGGAGCACGGTGACATCGATAACCCCTCTCTCCCTGGGATAATCGCCGTTCCTGATAATGGCCTCCGGGGCGATATCTCTCATGTAGTCGCCGATTTCCTTGACCATGTCCATATTCATTTCCTTGGCGGGACCGGAAACCAGGTATAGAGCCCTCCTGGAATCGGCGGGATTACACTTGAGGGATAACTCGCTGATAGCCTCGTCCATGGCCTGGATGCCTTTCTGGATTTCCGCCCCCTTCTTCCTGAAATCGCTCTTGAGTTCGATGGGCAGCTTGAACAGCGGGGCTTGCGTCTTGCCGTAGCCGATAACCGTCCAGCCGACGACGGTCTGGATGATATCACCGGCATCCAGCAGTTTGGCCCCGATGTACTTTTGTTTTTTTTCTTCGCCAGCGCAGAGCAGGTTATAGAAAGGCTCGGCTATCATGTTGTTTATCTTGGAAAGATTGGAGCGGAGCGATGAGTCTTTTCTCACGTACCTCTGATTGTCCACAAGAAAGACGGCATCGGCTATGGAATAGCAGGACTTAAGGCAGGTGGCTACATTAAATATGGTTCTCTCCTCGGTGGATTCTTCATGCTCGAAAGGCAGGACGAGCAGGTTCCATATCGGTTTATCGATATAGCGCTCTTTCAGGTGCTGCGTTATCACGGAAACGGCGCCGGAGCCGGTGCCGCCGGCGGAACCGGCGATAAGCAAGAATGCATCGGTTTCAAAGAACCTTTTGGTGGTCCTGATAGCATCGACGATTTTATCGGCGTCTTCTTTAGCTATTTCGGCACCAAGTTCGTTGATTTTACCGACACCATGGCCGCCGGTTTTACGACCGCCAATGAGGATTCTATGGCGATGGTCATTGCTAATGTTGGATAACCCGCTTAAATCAGCAGCATCCGTATTAACGGCAAAACAACCCGTAATTATGGTCATGCCACGGCGGCTGCGCGCCCTTCCATTAAGACGGGAGAACTCATCAGCAATTCTGCCACCGCATTGTCCCAGGCCAACAACTACTAGTTTCATATTTCACCTCAAAGATTTATAGAGTTATGCTATTTTTAGCATAATGTTGCCAGAATGTCAAACGTTCTTTTGGTTATTTTTGTGATTTTAGTACTGCAACCGTATATGACATAATAGTTATTTTTTAATAATAGCAACATATTTATTGAAAAACTAGCGAGTGAATAATATAATAGTCTATACTGGTATCCAGACAGTAGTCTTTATAAGAGGGTGGGGTAATGTCTCCTGAGTTAAAAGAACAGGTTGAAGGTAATATACTTGACTTTGAAAAGGCGGTAGCCAGGGCTGAAGCGCTGAGCCGGGTGGCTAGGGAGGCTTCCGGGAAATCAACAAAGGCTGCCCTGGAAGCAGCACGCCGGGCCGAGCAAATAGGCAAAGAAGCCAAAGAAGCCGCCGAGTCCGCCGCTAAAGCGGCGCAGGAAACAGTGGCCCGGGCCGAGAAAATAAGTCGGGAGGCCAGGGAATCAGCCGAGGCAACCATAAAGGCTGCCAATGAAGCCATAAGCCGCGCGGAAGGAATTGCCAAGAGACCGCAGGAGACCGCGGAATCTATGGCGAAGGCTTTCCAGGAGGCTATCGCTCGTGCCGAGAAGATAAGTCAAGAGGCGATGCAAGCGGCCGAGTCGGCAATGATGTTATCTCAAGATGGCCTGAACCGCATCGATGAGATGAGCCGGGAAGCCAGGAAAATGGCTGAGTCTGCGAAGGAGCTATCTCAAGAATCAGTAAGTGTGGCTGAGGTATCGGTCAAAGCGGCCAAGGAAGCTGCCGAAGAATCGGTTAGAGCTATCAGGGAGGCGACCAGCCGGGCTGACAAGATGGCCAGAGAAGCCAGAGACGCGGCCGAAGCAACTAATAAAGCCGCCAAGGACACGGTAAACCGAGCAGAAAGGGCGAGTAAATCAACCAGAGAAACGGCCGAAGTCGCCGCCAGAACGGCCGGGGAAGCCGCCAGCAGGGCTGAGACGATAAGCAAAGTGGCCAAAGAGGTTGCCGAAGCTTCACAGAGGTCATCCCAGGAAACGGCGAACCGGGTGGAAATGATAGCCAGGGAGGCCAAGCAAGCCAATGAGGCCTCGCAGAAGTCCGTTCAGGAAACAACGCGCAAGGCTGAAGAAGTAGCCAGAGAGACCCGGCTGGCGACAGAGGCCGCGATAAAAGTGGCTAAAGAAGCCTCGGAGGCTTCAATCAAGGCATCCCGGGAAGCAATAGCAAGAGCGGAAGCCATAGGGAAAGAAGCTAAAGATAGCGCCGCCATATCCGCGAATGAATTCTGGGAGGCGGTAGCTAAAGCAGAACAGATAGTCAGAGAAGCCAGTGAGGCTACCGCTGCATCAATAAAGAAGATACAGCAGGCAGTCGTCCTGGCCCAGGAGGATAGCAAGAGAGCCGTGGAAGAGACCGAAGCAGCCGTGCAAAGAGCTCAGGAAGCAACTGCGACTTCTGTCAAAGTTGCCCAGGAGACCTCAGAAGCTGCGGTTCAAGCGGTTCAAGCAGCATCTGAAGCGGCAGCCCAGGCAGCTCGTAAAGCTTCTGAACAATCGATGGCGAAATCACATGAAGTAATTTCCAGAGCCGAAGAAATGAGTAAGCAAGCCAAGGATAGAGCCGAGGCAACCTCGGCTGAATCGCGGGAAGCTATTGCCAGAATGGAGGAGATGGATAACACCTCCAGAGCAGCGGCTGAGGAAGCCGCCAAGGCGGCACAGGAAGCCATTGCAGCATCAAGAAGAGAAACTGAGATAGCGATAGCTAAAGCTGAAGAAATGAGCCGGACTGCCAAAGAGACGGCCGAAGAGTCGATGAAAGTTGTCCAGGAGGCCATTGAAGCAGCAATTGCGACAGCCAAGGAGATGGCCGCTGTTACGGAGAAGGAAATCCAGGCCGCCATAGCCCGGGCTGAGGAGATAAGCCGGCGAACCAAGGAGTCGGCAGAAGCTGCGGTGAGGACAGCAACGGAAGTGACGGAAGCATTGGTAAAAGCCGCCAGGGAATCGGCAGAGAGAACGGTGAGAGCCGTCAAGGAAGCGACGGAGGCATCAGCCAGGGTGGCCAGGGAGGCAGCCGGAGTATCCATATCTGCTTTTAGAGAAGCAATAAGCCGGGCCGAAGCCACCGGCCAGGTTGCCAGGGAAACCGCCGACGCATCGTTTAAGACTTATGAGGCAGCCCTGAATAAGGGGAGGGCAAAAGAGGCTGCGCCCGAAGCTGGAGGTCCGGAAGGAGACCTGACTGGGGCGATAGAGAGTGCCGGGGAGGAAGGGGAAGTAGCTTATAAGGCCGCCGAAGAGGTCATAGATGCTTTGAAGGAATCGGTCAAGAAAGTTGATAAGGCAGAGAAAATCGGCAAGGTGCCCAAAGAGGTAAGCAGAGAGCCAAAGGGTAAGATGGAAGAACGTCTGGAATCCCTGTCCAAGATGTATGAGACCAAGAAGGCCCAGCGCACCGAGAAAGAGAACAGTACCGAAGATAACGACGCAGAACAATAAGCTATTCCGGCAATTATCCATTTATCAAAATATATTTTTATTATAGTGAAAAGAGTACCAAAGTACCTGTGTGAGAAAGAGAAAATTTGCTTGACTTTTTATAAAGTGCGCAATATACTTGGCACTAAGTAGTGGCCGAACAGTTACAATCGCAAACATTTTAAAGCCAAAAATATATAAAAAATAATAAGAATTATTTGAAGGAGGTGCCTGGTGGCTAACCAGAAAGAACGATCCAAGAAATCCTCTACAGCGGCAAGCTCAAAAGTCGGAGCTCCCGCCGTGGAAGTTGAAGAAACTCCAATAGCGGAGGAGCGCTCTGTAAGCCCGCTTGACGAGGTCATGAGCCAAGCCGAAAGGGCTTATGCTGCCTACATGGATGCCGAGCGTCAAGTCGCCAAGGCTTACCATGAAAATGAAATGCAGGTAGCCAAAGCCTATAAGAGGGCGGAGAGTCAGTCCTACCGGGCTTACGAAGCTACCGTGACGCAGGCCTTGAAGGACCGCGATGAGGTGATAGCAAAAGCCGCCCGGGCTCGTGAGAATGCGATTCAGCGGGCTGAGGAGACCTATAAAAGCAGCGAGGAAGGGGCCAACAGTGCCTGTAACGCGGCCGTGGCCGAGGCTGCCAGCAATCGTGATGAGAACATCGAAAAAGCCTGGACAGTCCGCGACGAGACCATCGAGCAAGCCTGGCAGATATATTCCAAGATAGCCAGATAGTTGCCGTCCATCCGGTAGAGCCTATCGGACGACCATGTCCGATAGTGTTAAGAGGAACCGGTAGTAAGTAATAGTCGGCAGGATAGAGGTTGCGGAGCGGAGCTTTCCGGTGATAACCGGTTCTTCGAATGTAATTGACGGATAGCTAAACTGAATAATCCGGTTATAACAGCGAGGGAATGTCCTTTATCGTGATATCAATCCCTCGCTGTGTGCTTACCACGCCTTCCTGACGTTTCTTGAGCTCCGCGATGAGGTTAATGGCCTTGGTGAAGTAGTTCCTTACCTTTTCCACATCGCTCATTTCCGAAAGCACGACGGTAATATCCAGATTACCCTTCTCCCGGGGATAGTCACCGCTTCTGATGATGGCTTCCGGGGCCATATTTTTGATATAAGTGCCGAGCTCTTTGATAAGGTCGACATTGATTTCCTTGGCCGGGGCCGAAACGAGATAGAGGGCTCTCTTGGAATCAAGCGGATTGCATTTAATGGATAGTCCGCTGATAGCCTCATCGAGTGCCTGAATGCCTTTCTGGGTTTCCGTGGCCTTGTCCCGGAAATCACGGGCTTGATTGAAGAAGGATTTGAACGTCGAGGTATGCGACCGTCCGTAGCCCAGAGTTGTCCAGCCGACCAGTGTCTGTATGATGTCACCGGCATCAAGTATCTTGGCACCGATGAATTTGGACTTTTTCTCTTCGCCGGCACAGAGCAGATTGAAAAAGGGCTGCGCAATCATTATGTTAATCATGGCAAGGTTAACGGTGAGCGGGGAATCTTTCATAACATACCTCTGGTTATCGACAAGGAATATGGCATCGGCAACCAGATAGCTGGACTTCAGGCAGGTAGCCACATTATAGACAGTCCTGTCCTCGGTTAATACTTCATGCTCAAAGGGGAGGACGATAAGGTTGTAGACCGGCTTATCGACATAGCGTTCCTTAATCTGCTGCGTCATAACCGATATCGCTCCGGAGCCCGTACCGCCACCGGCGCTGGCAACGAGCAAGAAGGCGTCCGTTTCCGCAAAGTGTTCGGTGTTTCTGATGACTTCAATAACTTTATCGGAGTCTTCCCGGGCTATCTCAGCGCCAAGCTCGTTGATTTTACCGACGCCGTGGCCCTGCGTTTTTTTATTGCCGATGAGGATGCGGTGCTGGAAGTCCGACTTAATGGTGTGCAGTCCGCTCATGTCAGCGACATCCGTATTGACAGCGTAGGCGCCGGTAATAATATGGAGTCCGCGTAAGCCTCGAGCTCTTCTATTAAGACGGGCAAATTCGTCGGCGATCCTGCCGCCGCATTGTCCGAAACCAATCACAATTAATTTCATAACTCACCTTTTTGTAAGTTTGATTCCCCATTTTACGGAATTCCGCACAGGATGTCAATCAGTACTTAGGTATGCTCAAGTGCGAATTTCGCTATAGCCGGGGAATAAAATTCATTCGGACTGGCCTTGTTCTCTATAGACCCTTCGAGGCGATATAAACAGCCAGGTCGCCGAGGCGGCAGCTATAGCCCCACTCGTTATCGTACCAGGCCAGTATCTTGACCATATTCCCGCCGATGACCATGGTGCCCGGCCCATCGATGATGGAGCTATGGGAGTTGCCCTTGAAGTCCATGCTGACCAGCTCCTCCTCGCAGAACTCCAGGATATCCTTCAGCGGCCCCACGGCGGCGGCTTTCAAGGCTTTGTTGACATCTTCCACGGTAACTTCCTTTTCCAGGTCGCAGACGAAGTCGATGACGGAGACAGTGGGCGTCGGCACGCGGAAAGCCAGGCCGTGAATTTTGCCCTTGAGCGCCGGTATGACCTGGGTGACGGCTTTGGCGGCGCCGGTGGTGGTGGGTATCATGTTCAGACCGGCGGCGCGCGCCCGGCGTATGTCCTTGTGGACAGTATCCAGTACTACCTGGTCGTTGGTATAGGAGTGGATGGTGGTCATCAGCCCCTTGCTTATGCCGAAGGTATCGTGCAGTACCTTCACCGGCGGCGCGATGCCGTTGGTGGTGCAGGAAGCGTTCGAGATGACATGGTGCTTCTTGGGGTCGTAGTCTCTTTCATTGACACCGAGGACAATGGTGGCATCTTCATTCTTGGCAGGTGCCGAGATGATTACTTTTTTAGCACCGCCTTTGCGGTGAGCGACGGCTTTAGTGGCATCCGTAAAGAGTCCCGTAGATTCGATGACGATATCGACGCCGTATTTACTCCAGGGGATGGCGGCGGGGTCGCGTTCCGAGATTACCTGTATCTCCTGTCCATCGACGACGATGGCTTTCTCTCTGGCGGTAACATCGCCGGGGTAGCGGCCATAGACGCTGTCCCATTTCAGCAGGTGGGCATTGGTCCTGGTATCGGCCAGGTCATTGATGGCCACCACTTCCAGCTTATCCCTGTTACGCGCTAACGCCGCCCTGAGGGTCAGCCGACCGATGCGGCCGAAGCCATTGATGCCTATTCTGGTTTTCATTTGAACCTCCTATTTATAAGCAAGATTTTTATAATATCCAATTTTAAACAAAAACCTCCTCTTCCTCGATGGGTTCACCCTGAAGGGAGAGGTCAGGGTGAGGGTGAAAAGTATATCTTACCCCTCACCCCATTCACTGCGTTCAGGGCAGGCTTAATCCTCTCCCACAAGGGGCGAGGAAATACAGGATTACCCATACAATCTAATGCTCCATCACCTTTTTAACATTTTTTCCTTGAAAGAGTGTTTCCTATGTATCATGTCCAGGAAAGCCTCGATGCGGGTCTTGACATGATTGTTAAGGAAAAAGTCGGCGTTGCCTTCCAGCGTCAGCACGGGCAGGCCGATAGCATTCCGCATGATAATATCGCCGATGCCGCGGTGGCAGAACGCCTGCACATAGTGGATAACGCCGTCGATATGCCGTCTTTGAAGCTCCGTTTTGATATCCTTAAGACGCTCGTTAATGGAGTAGGGATAGGTATAGTTAGTGTATTGCTCGGCGAGGGACAAGCCAGGCTCGGGCATGGCGAACTGGCGCTGGACCTCGTTAAAGACGACCCTGGCGTCATGTTTCTCTATGTAGGGATACAGCTCCCTGGCATACACCGAGGGCACACCGATATACGCCAGCCTGGTTTCTCCATTGGGGTAGGGCTGGCGCCCGGCACAGATATCCAGCAAACTCTGCAATTCTCTTTGGTATTTGCGATAGTCCCCGTTGAAGTCGGAGGTGGAGACGAGCCAGAGGTGGTTCTCCCAGCCGCTGACGGTATTTTGCTTCCAGGTAAGCTCGTCAAGCTTAAAGGCAAGGTCACGCGCCGGCTGAAGCTCTTTCCTGACTTTATCAGCGGCTGCCAGGGTGGTGCCCAGCGCGGCCGCCAGAGTTTTCAGGACAGACTGCATGAGATGGGGGTCGGGACGGTCAGGGTAGGCGAAAGGCATGGCGTTAAGTCCCTTGAGCTTGAGGACTTCCATGAGCATGATGGTATTGGAGCAGTCGCCGCTGGTGACGCAGAGGACGTCCTCGATGTTGGAGTCCAGGCAAACGCCGTAGATTCCCTTTATCCAGCTACAGCAGTTGAGGGGAAAGCCGGCTCTCTCGGCGATGGTGATGAGCCGGCCGGGGTCGGGGTCGTTAACGAGGACATTGTTCAAATCAACTGGCTGATAGCCGGCGGCTATCAGAACCTCCACGGGGACGGTGGTGGTGATGCCTATCTTTTTCATTAAATTTATTATATCAGGTTTGTCCGTAATAAATAATATCGCCTTTGGGCAGCTTGTTAATACGGCTATCGGCGGCCATCATTTCGAGGTGGGCGAGAGTCTCAAAGATGGCCATCCTCTTATGGAAAGGGGGTAGGTCCTGCCACCCGTTATTGTCGCCCCAGTTTATCTCCTGGGCTATGCGGTAGGCCGTTCCGGGTTCAAACTTTATCGACTCCAGAATTTCCAGGTTTCGGTGCTCGTGGTGCCGTGTTATCTCGTCGATGCGCGGTCTGAGCCGGGTGAAGGGTTTGTCATGGCCGGGCAAGGTAAGCTCGATGT
>CAYQZZ010000070.1:0-7265 GCA_964422155.1 uncultured Dehalococcoidaceae bacterium
AAGGAACTGGGTGTTAAACCGATAGTGACCATCCGCGCCTATGCTACGGGCGGCGTCGACCCGGCTTACATGGGTCTGGGCGTTGTGCCGGCCACCCGGAAAGCGCTCAATCTGGCGGGACTTACTCTTAAAGATATCGACTATATCGAGCTGAATGAAGCCTTCGCCTCACAGTCCATCGGCTGCATCAGAGAGCTGAATATAGACATGAGCAAGACGAACCTGCACGGCGGCGGGATATCGCTGGGGCATCCCATCGGCTGCACCGGCGCCAGGATTATCGTGACACTCATGAACGAGATGAAGAGACGCAACCTTCAGCTAGGTCTGGCGACCCTCTGCATCGGCGGCGGCCAGGGTATGGCGATGATAATCGAGAGAAAGTAAACAGAAATATTAGCACCGTCAAAATATAGGGGCGGCATCTTATCCGGATGCCGCCCCACTTTTTATAAAATATCACCTGAACTACTTGGCTGACTTGAGGGCCGCCTTAACGGCATCAACAGCCGCCTTTAATGATTTTTCATCGTATTCGATAAGCGGGTAGCTCTCGTAATTCATAAACCCGGCTGCGGCTATTGGCGACTGGAGGCTTTGATAATACTCCTCAAAACTGCCGTATTCGCCAATGCTGACGGAGCGACTTCCCTCGACCGTCATATAAAAAGAAAACTTGGCACCCATTTTCTTTTTTAAGTCGATTACCCACTGAACACCTGGAACCGCAAGCTTAGCCTTTTCAGCCTGCGGTAGTGCCGAAACCGTATCTTTGAAAGTGCCAATTGTTAGAAATTTCATCTTTCTCCTCCTTTATTTATATGTTATGAATAATGGCTGATTTTTATGTTTACCTAAGATTCACACCACCTCCCTGTCATTTATTCAGGATTTTTAATAAAAAAGACACTGTTTACCACCAGCATAAATTTTGATGATAACCAGTGCCCTTTTCATCCGCTTCACCCTCACTGCCCAGCCTCTTATATGTTTATTTTAAAAAAGGATGCTCTATTATACCCTTTTTTGTATAGTTGTCAATATCTCCTATAACAAGGTATTCCTCTATGTGCGCCGTTATGTTAAAATAAATTAAAGCTTTTTACGAGAGGTGACTGGCGATGGCTATCTCCCAAGCACAGGAAAAAGATAGAGAACCAACCATTAAAACCATCACCTGGGGTGACCTGACCTGGACTGACATTGTGCAGCCGACAGATGAGGCTAAGAAATACCTGGCGGAGCGCTATCACTTCCACCCCCTGGCGCTGGACGACTGCCTCAGCCGCAAGCAGCTATCCAAAATAGATGTCTATCCGGGCTACATGTTCTTTATCTTTCACTTCCCGGTCTATGACAAGGAGACCCGTATCAGCACCAAGAAGCAGTGGTCGGTGTTCATCGGCGAGAACTACCTGGTCACCCTCCGGCCCGGGGAGCTCCAGACGCTCGACAAATTTTTCCGCGATTGCGAGATTAGCGAGGAAGCGCGGCAGGAATATATGAGCCAGGGCTCCGGCTACCTGATTTATAAAATGCTTGACCGGGCTATAGACTCCTATTTCCCGGTTCTGGACAAAATCCTGAGCCTTATGGAGGATATCGAAGACGTTGTCTTTGATGAGGAGGTTGAAACTGCTAAAGAAATCAGTATTTTAAGGAGAGATGTCATCACCCAGAGGGCTGTTATGTTCCCGACGCGAGCGATTTTTGCGCAGATGGAAAACAAGCTGAAACGCTTTT
This sequence comes from uncultured Dehalococcoidaceae bacterium, assembly GCA_964422155.1. Lineage (GTDB taxonomy): Bacteria > Chloroflexota > Dehalococcoidia > Dehalococcoidales > RBG-16-60-22 > JBGPRB01. The sequence continues at coordinate 1,744 of CAYQZZ010000070.1, forward strand.
CTAAAACAGATATGACCGACCTTTATGGCGACCTCATGGACCACACCAACAAGATATGCGAGACCCTGGATGAATGTAAAGAGATTATAGAAGTGTTCAAAGATACGGATTTTATCCTGGCCACTGACCGCATCAACCGGGTCGTGCGAATCCTGAACATCCTGGCTACTATTTTCCTGCCTTTCGTTGTAATTTCCAGCATTTACGGGATGAATGTCATACTGCCGGGAGGGTTGGAAAGGGGAAGCTTAAAATCATTTCTCATCCTGCTGGCTGTAATGAGTATAATTACCGGCAGCCTGCTTTTATTTTTCCGCCGACGCCGCTGGATTTAAGAAATGAACATCTCATATCGCCTGGTGATAATCATCGCTGTTTTTATCACCTGCCTCATTACCGCCAACACCATTGCCGTTAAGATAATCAGCCTCGGCCCCTTTACCCTGCCGGCGGCCATTTTCGTTTTCCCCATAAGCTATATCTTCGGTGATGTCCTTACCGAGGTCTACGGCTACCGGGTGGCCAGAAGGGTTATCTGGCTCGGCTTCATCTGCAACCTGATTTTTGTTTTCTTCGCCTGGATAGGTCAAATTTTACCCCCGGCTTCTTTCTGGGGGGACCAGGCAGCTTATAAGACTATCCTTGGCTACACACCACGCCTGCTGGCCGCCTCTTTCTGCGGCTACCTGGCCGGGGAATTCGCCAATTCCTTCGTCCTGGCACGTATGAAAATCCTGACTAAAGGCCGCTGGCTGTGGAGCCGGACTATCGGCTCGACGATAGTGGGAGAGGGACTGGACACCGCCATATTCATTACCCTCGCCTTTATCGGCACCTCTTCTTTTACATCGGTGATGATACTGAATCACTGGCTGGGCAAGGTCCTTATTGAAACCGTCTTTACCCCGGCCACCTATGCTATCGTGAACTCATTGAAGAAAAGAGAAGGCATTGACACCTACGATTATCAGACAAAGTACAATCCTTTTATAATATCGGTAAAGGGGAAGCCATAATGAATATCCGTATTCTCGGCGCACACAATATCGAATCTTATAACAGCCGATGCATCAGCTTCTTAATCGACGATGTCCTGGCGATAGATGCCGGCTCCTTAACCTCCGGACTTACCTTTCTGGAACAGCAGAAGCTCAAGGCCGTCCTGCTCACCCACCAGCATTACGACCATGTCAGAGATATTCCGGCTCTGGGCATGAACTTCTACCTGTATGAGAAAACCATAGAGATATATTCCACCCGGCCCGTCTATGAAGCCCTATCGGCTCACCTGCTCAACGATGTCCTTTATCCTGACTTCATGGAAAAACCCCCGGAGAAACCGGCGATACAGTTTAAAATAATGGAACCCGGCAGGACAGAAACAATCGCTGGTTATGCGGTTTTACCAGTACCGGTAAATCATGCCGTGCCTACCGTCGGTTATCAGATTACCTCGACCAGCGGTAAGAAAGTATTCATTACATCGGATACCGGGCCGGGCCTAATCCTTCAGCTGAAGGACTGGAAGCAGGTATCCCCGGACCTGCTTATCATCGAGCTAACCGCACTCAATAAATATACAGACTTCGCCCGCCAATCAGGCCATCTTACCGCCGCCCTGCTCCGGCAGGAACTGGAGGCCTTCCGCGAGATAAGAGACTACCTTCCGCACTTGGTCCTGGTGCACATGAATCCCCTGGATGAGAAGGGAATAAAAGCTGAAGTCGCCGTGGTAGCCAGGGCGTTAAATACTAAAATCCGTCTCGGTTACGAGGGAATGCGAATAGATATATAAAGATGGGTGGTAACAGTTCCGCCAACGAGGTACGATTCATCGTCGACCATAACGTGGGCAAGCTGGCCAGGTGGCTGAGGATGATGGGCTTTGACAGCCTGTTCTTCAGCGGAGATGATGACTCCGACATGGTCAAGCAAGCCCTGGCCGAAGGCAGGGTAATCTTGACCCGGGACACCGAGATTATGAAGAGACGGGTTATCAATAACGGGCGCCTCAAGGCAGTCCTGATTGAAAGCGAGGAACCGGAACAGCAGATTCAACAGCTTTTGGCAGCTATAGACCTGGTAGGCCAGTCCCGCCCGTTCACAATCTGCCTGGAATGCAATCAGCCGCTTGTTGAAAGAAGCCTGGAGGAAGTAAAGGAAAGAGTGCCCCCTTACGTTTTCAAAACGCAGACCCAGTACATGGAATGCCCTGCCTGTCGCCGCATCTACTGGCGGGGCACCCACTGGGCAGCGATGATACGTAAGCTGGAGAAAATCGCGAATAAAAAAGAAAGTTAGCATCAAGGCAATAATAACCGATATGTCATTCTGGCGAAGGCCAGAATCCACTCAACCTTTTCCCCACCACTGGATTCCAGCTTTCGCTGGAATGACAATCCATAATTATTTACTAGATATTAACTGGAGGTGACACTATGACTGTTTACGAAGCGATATTAAAACGGCGGTCGATACGGAGATTTAAGAACAAGGCTGTTCCCTATAAAGCCCTGGAGAAGTGTATTGACGCCGGCAGATTGGCGCCGAGCGGCCGCAACCAGCAGGTATGCGAATATATCGTTATCAACGATGCCAGAGTTCTGCCGGGGATATTCGAGAACATAGGAGGCTCGGCAAAGATGCCGCCGGAAAAAGGTGGCCCGAGCCCAGCCCAGACGCCGAAGGCCTACACCCTCATCCTGGCAAACAAGACTCTTGAGGGCGATGCCAACCGCAGAAGGATTACCCTTTATGACGTCGGCATGGCGGCGGAAAACATCATCCTTACCGCGCTGGAACAGGGCATCGGCGCCTGCCCGATACTGATGTTTAATGAAAAAGACCTGAAGCTGATTCTGGAGATACCTGACGAATATGATATAGTCCTGGTAATCGCCATGGGTTACCCGGACGAAAGCCCTTTAGCCGAGGTAGCTGCCGACTCGGTCAATATATGGGTGGACGATAAAGGCTTACGGCATGTCCCCAAGAGGAAGCTGGCGGACATCATACACCATAACAGTTTCTAGTAAATGCCATATTGACCGAAGCTGAATATACTGCTACACTCAATTCAAAAGGAACTTAGGTACTCAATGATAAAAATAGTCACCGCCGAGCAGATGAGGCAAATAGACCAGGAATGTATCCGACAAGGCACACCGGTCAGCGCGCTTATGGAAAACGCCGGCAAGGCCGTGGCGGAGGAAACCCGTGCCTGCCTGGGCGCTATAAAGAAACAGCATATCCTCTGCCTGATAGGCGCGGGGAACAACGGCGGTGACGGTCTGGTGGCCGCCCGCTACCTCCACGAGTGGGGGGCTAAAGTCAGCGTCTACCTGTGCAGTCGGAGAGCCTCCGACGACACCAATCTCAAGCTATTACAGGAACGCGGGATTAAATGCATCGAAGCTGAAGGGGATAAAAACCTGAAAAAGTTCGATAGCCTGCTGGCATCGGCTACCTGTGTCATCGATGCGCTGCTGGGCACGGGGAAAATGCGTCCGCTGGAAGGCGTATTCAAGGAAGTGCTGGAAAGAGTTAATACTGCCAGGAAGAACCGCAACTTCAGTATTATCGCGGTCGATTTGCCTTCAGGAATGGATGCCGACACCGGCGCCGTCGACCCCGCCTGTACCTTTGCCGACATCACTGTTACGCTAGCCTTTCCCAAGACAGGCCTGTTCAACTTTCCGGGGGCGGAAAGAGTGGGCAAACTAAAAATCGCTGATATCGGCATACCCGAATCGCTGGCGGAATCCATTACCACCGAGCTTATCACGACAGAATGGGCGAGAGCCGCTCTACCCGGGCGTCCGCTCAACGCTAATAAGGGGAGCTTCGGCAGGGTCCTGGTGACGGCCGGCTCCATCAACTACATCGGCGCCGCCTATCTTGCCTGCAACAGCGCCCTGCGGGTGGGAGCCGGACTGGTAACCCTGGCTACCGCCAGCAGCCTGCAACCGATTCTCGCCTCTAAGCTGACCGAGGCAACCTATCTGCCTCTGCCGGAATCGCGGCCGGGTATCATATCGGTAGAAGCTGCCGATATCGTCTACCGGCAGTGCGCTCAATACAATGTCCTTCTCCTCGGCTGCGGCCTGGGGCAGAGTCCGTCCACGGTAGAATTCGTAAGCTCTTTACTCCTGAAGCAAGGACTTCCGGCGCTGGTACTCGATGCCGACGCCCTCAACATACTGGCCCGGATACCCAACTGGTGGCAACAGATTGGCGATGATGCTATACTTACGCCGCACCCCGGCGAAATGGCCCGGTTGTGCGGGCTATCGCTGGACGAAATACAGTCGGACCGACCGGGCATAGCCAGAAAATTTGCCGCAGTGTGGCAGAAAACGATTGTTTTGAAGGGGGCTTACACCGTTATCGCCGCGGCGGATGGTCGCTGCCGTATCAGTCCCTTCGCCAACCCGGGGCTGGCTTCGGCAGGGACGGGTGATGTCCTGGCGGGAGTTATCGCGGGCATGGCAGCTCAGGGACTAAAACTTTTCGAAGCTGCCTCTCTCGGCGTCTACCTGCACGGCGAGGCGGGCGAGATGATAAGAAACGAATTGGGGGATGCCGGCATGATTGCCTCCGACCTTCTAAAGGCGCTGCCCGTGACCATAAAACAATTGAAAAACAGGGGTTGAAGAGGAGCGAAATATGTTACTGGCTGTTGACATCGGCAATACCAATATCACTCTGGGTGTTTTCGACGGCGATGAAATCCGCGCCACTTATCGTCTGGCCACTCATGTCAACCAGATGCCGGACGAATACGCCGTTCTCATACTCAGCCTGCTGCAACATCGTGGTATAAATACCTCCGATATAACGGAAGGGGCGATTAGCTGCGTCGTCCCGCCTTTGATAACGACATTCAACGAGCTATTTCAAAAGTATTTCAATATCGTGCCACTGGCAGTTGGCCCCGGCGTGAAGACCGGAATCCGCATCCGCATGGATAACCCACGCGAGGTAGGCAGCGACCGCATCGCCAACGCCGCCGGCGCCCACAGTCTCTATAAGGGACCGGTAATCGTGGTTGCCCTGGGTACAGCCACCGCCTTCGACACCGTATCAAAAGACGGAGAGTATCTGGGAGGGGCCGTCGCCCCGGGTATCGCCATCGCCGCCGAAGCCCTTTATACCCGCACCTCAGCCCTTCCCAGAGTGGAACTGCTGCGCCCGAAGAAAGCTATCGGCACCAATACTTTAGCGGCCATGCAGTCCGGCATCATCTTCGGCTATGCCGGCCTCATCGATGGCGTGGTAGCCCGGATACAGAAGGAACTGGGGGAAAAGGCAACAGTCGTGGCTACCGGCGGCTATGCCAGCGTCATCGCCAAAGAGACGAAGGTAATTAATAAGGTCAATCCCAATTTGACGCTAATTGGAATAAAAGTCATCCACGACATGAATCGGGACTAGTTAAGAAACACCTCTCCCTTGAGGGGAGAGGCCGGGTGAGGGTGATTTAGCGCCCCCTCACCTTAATCCTCTCCCTCGGTGGGGAGAGG
>CAYQZZ010000070.1:7365-10670 GCA_964422155.1 uncultured Dehalococcoidaceae bacterium
GGTGAGGGTGATTTAGCGCCCCCTCACCTTAATCCTCTCCCTCGGTGGGGAGAGGCCGGGTGAGGGTGATTTAGCGCCCCCTCACCTTAATCCTCTCCCTCGGTGGGGAGAGGAAATAGGAGACTGAAATGCTGAACGATAAGACGATAGTTCTGGGCATAACCGGAGGCATCGCCGCTTACAAGGCGGCTGATATCGCCAGCAAGCTGACGCAGGCCGGCGTCAGGGTCGAAGTGGTCATGACCGAGGCCGCCACGAAGCTCATTACCCCGCTGACACTGCGCACCATTACCCACCGGCCGGTGGTCACCGATATGTTCGAGATGGCCTCCGAGTACAGCGTCGAGCACGTCGCCCTGGCCGAGGCTGCCGACGTGGTGCTCATTGCTCCGGCGACGGCCAATACCATCTCCAAGCTGGCGGCAGGTATCGCCGATAATATGCTCGGCTGCATCGTGCTGGCGACCAAAGCGCCGGTTATCGTCGCGCCAGCCATGAACGATATCATGTACCAGAATTCAGTCACGCAGGAAAATCTGGCGAAGCTAAAGGCCAGAGGCTTTACCATCATCGAGCCGGAGTACGGGCGTTTAGCTTCGGGGAAAATGGGGAAGGGACGGCTGCCGGAAACCAGCAGGATAATCGAGGTCATCGAGCAGGTACTGGGACAGAAAAAAGACCTCGCTGGCAAACGCATCGTGGTGACGGCGGGCGGCACGAGAGAACCAATCGACCCCGTACGCCATATTGGCAACCGCTCCTCGGGCAAGATGGGTTACGCCCTGGCCGAGGCGGCGCGGGGTAGAGGTGCCGAGGTAACGTTGATTACCGCCCCGGCTTCCCTAAACGAACCATCCGGCGTGGAGGTTATTAGAGTTAAGACGGCGGTGGAGATGAAAAAGGCGGTGGTCGGGGCGGTCAAGAAGGCGGACGCCCTGCTGATGGCGGCGGCGGTGGCGGATTACCAGCCGGAAATAATCGCCAGGTCCAAAATCAAGAAAGAGGCCGCGCAGAACCTGACTCTCAAGTTGGTGAAAACGCCGGATATTTTAAGTGAAGTAAAGGGCAAGTTTATCAAAGTCGGATTTGCCGCCGAGAGTGAAAATCTGGTCGCTAATGCAAAAAAGAAGCTTAAGGCAAAACAGCTGGACCTCATCGTGGCTAACGATATTACCCAGGCTGACAGTGGTTTTGACGTGGATACGAATAGAGTTATCCTGATTGATAAAAAAGGTAAAGTGGAAGAGCTGCCCCTGATGAGTAAAAGGGAGGTGGCGGAAAAAATTCTGGACAGGGTAAAGGGGATGATGAAGAAATAAAGGTGGGAGGTGTAAGATGCTGCTGATAGATGGCGTGAAGTACGAGCTATGGACGCCCAAAAAAGAGGTGGAAGAATTTCACCCACTAGTCAAAGCGCATTATAAAGAAATTTTCGGTAATAATTCTATATTTATAGAAGGAAATAGGCTTGAATCTGAATCTGGAAAAGGCTCCATACCTGATGGGTTTGTCATCACTTTAGGTGAAGTACCACAATGGCATATCGTTGAGATGGAATTATCAACTCATCAATTGTATGACCATATAGTGAATCAGGTCGGTAGATTTATCAATGGAATAAAGAATACGACCACTCAGAAAAAAATTATTGAAGTAATATATCACTATACACAAGAGAATAAACAAAGAAAAGCAGAATTAGAGGAATCGATAGGTTCTGGTGAGATTTATAAATTTCTTACAGACCTCATCACCAAGCCGCCTATACTAGTAATCATTATTGAAAAGAGAACTCAGGAACTGGATGAAGCGTTAGACCTACTTAGATATTCGCCGATAAATATTTTAGAATTTAAAACCTTCCAGAGAGTAGGAGCAGAAGCAGTTCATGCGCATTTATTTGAACCGATGTATAAAGCTCCCCCTGAAAGAATCGAAGACAATGGGGTAATTGAAGATAAAAAAACTGAAACACGAAAGACTGGGAAATTTGTGACAATAAAAGACCTAATAGATGCTGATATTCTAAAGGTAGGTCAAATTATTTATAGAAGAGGAGAAAAGCACAAGTACGAAGCCAAGATTTTAAAAGATGGGGTCATCAAAACGATTCCTGACGGTAAAGAGTTTCCTTCACCCAACGCAGCTATAAAATATTTAACAAATGGTGGTAGTTTCGATTCTTGGAATTTTTGGAAGACCACTAAAGAAGATGGTACAGAATGTAAATTGGATGAATTTAGAGAAAAGTATAGAGCATCCCATCCATCTATTATATAAAGCAAAAGAAAGTTCAAGAGAGGTGAAACCTCTCTTTTTCCCCTCCCCCTCCTTTCGTAAAGGAGGGGGATAAAGGGGGTGGATTTACCATATCCCCACAGGGGGTGAGGCTACATGAAAAAAGTAAACTCTGGATTCCCGCCTGCGCGGGAATGACATTAGACTAGAAAGGCAATCATGGCGAAAAAACCGGAAACTGAACAGGAAATGCCCAAGGCTTACGAGCCGGGCAAAGTCGAGCAGAAGTGGTACCAGTTCTGGATGGACCGGGGCTATTTCACGCCGAAAATAGACCGGAAGAAAAAGCCCTTTGTCATCATCATGCCGCCGCCCAACATCACTGGCGAGCTGCACCTCGGCCATGCCCTGGAAAGCGCCCTGCAGGACATCATGACGCGCTGGCACCGCATGAAAGGAGAGCCCGCCCTCTGGCTACCTGGCGTCGACCACGCCGCCATCGCCGCCCAGGTGGTCGTGGAACGGCAGTTAGCCAGGGAAGGTCTTGACCGACACCAGCTTGGCCGGGAGAAATTCCTGGAGAGGATGCGCCAGTGGGTAAAGGACTGCCGCCATACCATTACCGAGCAGCGTATGAAACTCGGCGCCTCCTGCGACTGGAGTCGGGAACGCTACACCATGGACGAGATAGCGACCCGGGCGGTGCGCACTGCCTTCGTCCGCCTCTACGAAAAGGGCCTGATATACCGGGGAGAGCGGATTATCAACTGGTGCCCGCGCTGCGCCACAGCTCTCTCCGACCTGGAAGTCGACCATAATGACCTGAACGGGCATCTGTACTATGTAAATTATCCCTTCGTTGAAAATAGAGGTAAGTTCATGACCGTGGCCACTACCCGACCGGAGACCATCGTCGGGGATACGGCCGTGGCCGTCAATCCCAACGATAAACGGTTTAAAAAATTAATCGGTAAAAAGGTGATTTTGCCCGCCGTCAACCGCGAGATACCCATCGTCGCCGACGAAGCGGTGAATATGGAATTCGGCACCGGCGCCGTGAAAATCAC
>CAYQZZ010000071.1:0-10037 GCA_964422155.1 uncultured Dehalococcoidaceae bacterium
GCTATGCATATGATAGAGACGACAAGTGCCGCCATATCAATAGCTCCTTAGTACTTTCTGATATCTTCACTGATGCCTCCCGTTTATAACTCAAAACACCCATTGGTTGCTCGTTAGCTGCCTTTTACGGTGAAAAATAGGTTGAGACTGTAATACCACTGGGTGTTGATATTACTACCATATTGGTGGTACCGGCTTTGACTGGCGGGTCAAGCCAGGTTCTTATCATTATTTGCTCCCCGGGGTTCAAGACATTCGGCTCGAATTTCTCAGGTTGCCCATTCAGTCGAATCCAGACAACCTCCCATTCGTTGGCTCCAGCAGCACCTTCGGCATAGGGTAGCCATTCAGCGTGATGTGTGTCGGAGTCGTCATCGTACTGGACAATGACATCCCACTTTTCAAAGTCGGCCATCTTGGTCTGGCCGATATTTTCCAGTATTATCTCCACGGGATTCGGGCTAACTCCCAGTGACACGTTGGTGCTTATTGGCTTTAGCTCGGTTCGCATAATTATTTCATCTCTATGCCCTATCTCACCGAGTCCTGTGGTGCTGGCATCAACTGACGTCATGAAGCCTTTAGACATCGTCATGCCACCAAATACTACCAGGGCTATGCAAATTATTGAGACAATAACTGTCTCCATGCCTTACTCCATTACATGCTAAAATAGTATTCGTCATATATTCCGTTCGGTATAATGAACTTAGCGAAATAGGTTCCGGTGCTCAGGTTATCGCTATAGGTAATAGTTACTTTTATAGTGGCGCTGGTCCCCCACTCGGTGTCATTCTCTAGTATAAATTCCCAGCGGGGATAATTGCCTCCGGCATCATCCACGTAGGGGATGCGTTCAAAATCAGTCTCCTTACCGAAAAACAGGTCGCTTTCATCAATAGTCACGATGCGCTGGGTGCCCACGTTCTTTATCCACAGGTAAACGGACGTGCGGTTTTCTGAATTTGCCGCATGAACAATATTTATCCGACTCTTCATCCGCTCATCAACCTGTTCGGCCATGCTGACCATGGCCTGGCTGGAGCGGTTTATCATCGGATAAACACTGTTAAAGACAAATATCATACATACAACCCCCGCTATAATGAGTAGAGCTGTAGTTATGGCCTTGTCCACAACAAACCTCCATTTTTCTCTCGGAGCGGATGCTTGCGGCTGTCATCCACATCTCCCACAGCTTCAGGAAGCGGGTAGCACCCACTGATACCACGGGTCGGGGTGGGGGCAGTTAAGACCCCCCACCCCTCTCCCAGACTTGAAACTAACGAGACTAGGACTAACTAGCGCATGTTCATGATTTGGTCAACGGTGGGTGGCGTGGTACGCTCGATTTGAAGTATTGCACCGGTTGGCCCCACCACCTCCAGGGTGAAAATCGTATTGGCGCCCAGGACGTGGGTGCTGAGGGCATTAATGAGGTTGCCGCCAGCATTAGCGGTGGAGCTTGTGTCACCTACGGTTATCTGGAACTTCTCGTTTTGCTCCAGCAGGTTATTGTCATTATCGTTCCCCAGCGGGGTAACCGCCCAGAAGAGGTTATTTACCTTCTGATATTGGTCTATATAACTGATGACCACCTTGTTCGTGCTGCCACTCTTGGCTATTCCGGTGTTGTTATCCGCGGTAGGCGGGGTGAAGTCAATCGGTGCGCCGCCGAGCACGTTGGCTACGGTGAATGATATCTGTTTGATCGTGCCAAGGTCACCGGTAGTATTAGCGGTGGCGATAATGCCGCCCCTGAGCTCCAGGGTGCTCTGGGCTTCCTTAAGCCCGGAATAGACTGCCTCCTGGGCCTTCTGAGTGGCGAACAGGCCGGCTGACAGTGCGGTGTAGGCGAATACGGCTGCTACCACGACAAATGCAATCAATATGATGGCAGTCTCTAGACCGGTAATACCTTTCTCGTGTCTGAATAATTTTCTGTACATTTTTTCTCCTTAGTTTATTTTTTTATTTAGGACCTTTTTTCCTCGGGACTCTGTAGAAAGCTATTGTTCTTTTAGACATCACCCCCTTCCATATCATGGCTTTTATATGTTTAGTTGTTGCACCTTGTCTTCACATTACTTTTTACCCTCCTTAACCCAGTATTACTGGCTCATCAGGATGGCCTGGACTGTTCAACCAGAAATAATCGCCTCCTGCCTGTGGCAGGCGTAAACCAGTTCGCTCATGTGGCGTTCCACCGGATGGATAGGGTTGGCGTTAGGGTACACGTCAGGCTCCAGAAAATAGGGAGCATCAGATGGTCCCGGTACGATGGTCTGGTGGATTTCGTGGTGTGAAAATACGTCTGCGTTGACGAATATTTGTGCCAGCGCTGCCGTTATTATCATACCTGCGATAAAGGCACCAGCTATCTGCCATCGGCTGGATTTGCATTCGCGACTTCGTGTTTTTTTAAAGAGCCCTATTATAAATTTCTGTATCTTCATCATGGATTTCCCGCAATTTATGGTTTTACTAATACAGGTCGATAATCTGGGAGACTCTTGCGGGGATGGTCCTCTCGATAGGTAGAATAGCCCCTACGGGTGGTTTTATTTCCACCCGGAAGGTATGATAGGCCGTTGGCAACTGCTCGGCAGTGGCATTGGCGCTGACACAGGTAAGGTCTACTGTAATCATGAACAACTCAGTCTTATCGAGGATGTTGTCAGGATCAGTGGTGTTCAGCTTGGACATGGTCCAGTTTACAGTGGGGAATATCTGATAAGCGTCATTATATGAGATAACAACGAGACTAGTGTTGCCTGATGAGGGCGGGGTAAAGTCGATTGAGTCGCCAGATAATGTCGTGCCTACTGTAAAATAGAGTGTGGTAAGAATGCCGTTCTCCATCCTACCCATGATGTCGCCTTTCAGTTCTATGGTGCTTTTAGCTTCTTCCAGGCCGGAGTAAATTGCCTCTTTAGCTTTCTGGGTGGAAAACAGTCCTGCTGAAAGAACGACATAGGCAAACACCGAAGCTACGATGACGAAAGCAATGAGGATTATAGCTGTTTCGATTCCGGTGATGCCCTGTTGGTTCTTTCCTAGCCTTTTCAATAATCTGCGCATCATGGCTCCCTCCCTTTAAATGGAATGGACTTATTCAAATCTACCCCTGATAGTTTTCAGTGACCACCAGACCATCCCCAATCTTGGTATGTCATTTTCCTAATAATCGTTTAGGAAAATTCTCCAAATTTAAAGTAAGGTAATCCCTATAACAAAATGGGGGGCAGTATCCAATGCAATGTAGGGGGTGAGATGGCAGAATCAGTATCGGGAACTAGTGGCTGATAGCGAATTATTTGCCAAATGGCAAAATATAATGATTTTTAATGATATTTTTATGTTATATTTATGAATTTTTATTAATCTCTTTATATATCTGGCTTACAATCATTAGTGGTTGCTAACCGAAGGGCTGCGGAAGTTGTCGAAGTGGAAAAAATAATTAAAAGAAAAAGGCAAGGGTATTAATATGATTCAGGCAAAGTCAGAAACCGTAAGCTTATATATAGTGGAAGAACAGGAAATATACAGAGAGATATTCAATTATGTCTTGCCGAAACGGGCCAATATTGAAGTACTGCGGGTCTCTGAGAATGGTGAAAAGGGAGCGATGTTGCGCGCGGTATCCGAACTCTGTCCGGATGTTCTATTGCTAAGCGTTAAAAAGCTCGATAGGAATGTCATTGAAGAGTTGGAGAGAATCAGGAATACCTATCCCAGAGTGGGGATAGTTATTTTAATTATATTTTACAGCTCTCAAGATATTGAATTACTGCGCCGGCTGGCACTCTGCGGGGAGAGCGGTATGGCTCTCTTCCTGAAACAATCCCTGGATAAAGTCGACCAGTTATGCCGTACGATATTAGCCGTGAGCCAGGGGCAGGTTATTCTTGACCCGCCGCTGGCTACTTATATGTTCGCCGGGAAACCGGAATGCCCCTTCTTAAAGCAGCTCACCACCCGGGAGCTGGAAATTCTCAGCTTGCTATCGCAGGGCTATACGAACTCTGCCATAGCTGAAACTCTTTTCATTGATATCAAGACGGTGGAGCACCACTTAAACAGCATGTACAGCAAGCTAAAGGCAGACCCTGCCTATATTTCCAAACATCTGAGAGTGAGCGCTGCCAGACTTTATCTGGAAACAATGGGTACCCTGTATCAGAAAGAAGAGTCACTGGCGCGGGCCGGGGGACGGTAAAGGCCTTACCACAAAAAGATAACCAGTTCCTTGAGGTTCCAGACGACGATAAGGGCGAGCAGGGCAATCGATGGCAGGAGAAGCCTGCCCGGCATAATCCAGGCAATTAATAAAGGAATAAATAGCTTAATCACCAATAGCAACACAGGTATATGCACGATATACCTGATAAAAGGATTAATCTCAGACAAGCCAAGGGACATCGCCAGAATCGTCAGGGTAAGGTCAAACAGACTCAGTAGAACAAAAGACACTTTCTCCAGAGTGCATCTTTTAAACGTAGCCGAGGAATCCCACCAGCTAGTTACCATTCTAAAATGCAATCGCCCGATACTGGTATAAGCACGATGTCATCTTGCCTAATCCCTGGCTCTATAGTAACCTAACTAATATTGATAAGACAAGCGCGTTTATTCTAAAGCTTTTCTATCTCTGGCAATTATCTCTCCCAGGTTTTTATTGGCTCATAATCGACTGCCCATTTAATATCGAATCCTCCGCCTTTCCAGGTCTCCTGCATCTCAGCGATGGCAGCGGTAAATTCAGGGCTCCCGCGATAATTGTCCAATGCTTTTTTGCTTTCGAACTCGTAAAGCGCCAGATATTTAGCCTGTTCCTTATTATCACCCGCCCGCTGGTATCGAGTTACTCTCTTCATGCCTCTATACTTGAAAAGCATGGGGATATGTACTTCGTTATACCATTTGTTGAATTTCGCATCATTTTCTTCTGGACATTCCGTAGCCACTATATTCAATATCCTGGCTTTGACCATTTCAGGCTCTCCTTTCTGGAAGTATTATCATTTATTTTCTCCGATTCCAGGTAAGCCTATCATAAGTATTAGTATCTGGCTTTGTCAATAAAATTATGAGATTGACACCAATTTGACATTATTTTGCAGGCGAAATAGACTGGTGATAGCGTTACGATAATTACGTAGTGATAGATTCTTACGAGGAGGAAAATTTGAAAGCGGCAATCTGTTATGAATTCGGCAAGCCTCTGGTGATTGAGGAGGTGGATATCGATCCAGCAAAGCAGGGCGAGGTAAAGGTAAAGATGGCGGCAACGGCTATCTGCCACAGCGATATCCATGATATGAAGGGAGAGCTGGGAGGGACGGTGCCTTTCGTGGGCGGCCACGAATGCGCCGGTTATGTTGAAGAAGTAGGCAAAGGTGTCACTCAGGTAAAACCCGGTGACCATGTCGTGGTATCGCTGCTGGCTTCTTGCGGAACGTGCCGCTACTGCCGGGCCGGGCTCCCCAGCCTGTGTAATACTGTTTTCGCCCTGGATAGGGAAAGTCGCATACGCAATAAAAAGGGGAAATATATCCGGCAGATGGTGAAAATCGGCGGTTTCGCTGAATATGCCGTCGTTACCGAATCTCAGGCAGTACCTATCCCCGATGATTTGCCGATGGATAGGGCTTCGCTTCTTGCCTGCGGGGTCACTACCGGGTTCGGGGCGGTAGTCAACCGCGCTAAGGTTAAGGTAATGAGCAGTTGTGTTATCATCGGTACGGGTGGCGTCGGCCTCAATGCCGTACAGGGGGCGGCTATCTCAGGCGCTTATCCCATCATCGCAGTCGATATATCAGACAGTAAGCTCAAAGCGGCGAAGAAGTTTGGCGCCACGCATACCATTAACTCGGCTAAGAAGGATGTCATCAAGGAGGTCAAAGAGCTGACAGAGGGGGTTGGTGCCGATTATGTCTTCGTAACTGTAGGTAATACTAACGCCATAATCCAGGGTGTTGGCATGTCGGGGCCGCGTGGCATGACCGTTATAGTAGGACTGCCGAAATTTACCGATACGATAACTCTTTCACCTTTTGCTTTCATCAAGGATGAGAGGGTACTTACCGGCGGTTTCATGGGCACTACGAACATAAAGTTGGAAATCCCCAAACTTGTAGGTCTTTATAAAGCAGGAATTCTCAAGCTGGATGAGCTTATTACAGCCCATTATCCGCTCGAAAAAATTAACGATGCGATAGGAGCCGTGGAGAGGGGAGAAGCCCTGCGCAACATCATTATGTTTGAATAAAGCGCTTGGAGAGGCTTGAACTGTCATTCCCGCCCCGATGAAATCGGGGTAAACTCCAGCGGGTATCTATCTTCAACTGTCATTGCGAGCCATTCCCGAAGGGAAGGCGTGGCAATCTCAAATGTAGCCTAAGTCAAGGGTTGAGATTGCTACGCCTGCGTGCCGTAACGTACTTCGGCGTGCAGGCACGGTCGCGGAGTTTATCCTGAGTGAAGCCGAAGGACTCCCTCGCAATGACAAACACTATTTACTTGCCGTCATTTGCCCGATACACTTTACATAACAATGCCGTAAGGTCCGGCGAGCCGTACATCGGGTCGCAGTGGTCATTCGAAGTAAGCACGTTGGGATTAGACTTCAGGAGTCCGTGCAATGGACCCGGTTCCTCCGGATAAAAACAGTTGGCCGTTGCCATGACCACCCTCGGATGGATGCCAGGAAACAGTCGTGCTTTCTGTTTTATTCTACCTCTCGGCGACTCAATCCAGGTCCAATCGCCGTCCTCGATGCCCAGTTCTTTTGCCGTTTCAGGATGAATTTGAACAACCGGGTCTTTCTGGAAGCTCCTCAGCCAGGGTATGTTCCGGTACTGCGAAAGGAAATAGAAGGGCTGGCGATACCCGGTGGAAAGCACGAGCGGGTATTCCTTGGCCAGTTCAGGCGTGGAATAAGGGCTTTCACCGGGCTCCCGGAAGTACGGCAGCGGGTCATACCCCAGGTCTTCCAGCACGGTTGAATAGAGTTCGAGCTTGCCGGTAGGCGTGGGGAAACCGCCCCCCTTTCTCCAGTATTCGGTCCTGTATTTGTAGTAAATCTGGTCCTTGCCGGTCCTTGCCAGGACGACCTTCTGGCTGAAATCCTTCCAGGTCATGTTACCTTTTCTCAACTGGTAGTCCAGCATCTTCTCGACGTTTTCAAACCAGTACCGGGGGACCATCCTCCTGCCGAGTTCATTGAATATCTTGCTATCCTGCCAGGCCTCACCGGGCGGGTCGACCGTTCTATTATGGGCTTCTATCATAAAGCGGGGATGCATGTCATAGATATCATCAATCTCCAGCCAGTGGGCCGCCGGCAGGACGATATCGGCGTGTTCCGCCATGGGTCCCATGAACTGGTCGGCGTGTACCAGGAATTCCAGGTTCAATAGTGCCTGCATCACTTCTCTGGTATTGGCCAAATGGAGTATTTGCTGTCCGCCCACGCTGAACCATACCTTCACCACCGAGTTTCCGTTGAGAAGCTGTTTGATGACGGTATCGGCATGAGCGGTACGGGCGGCTCCCATTTTATATTCGTCGCTGCCCACGATGCCTTTACGCATATCGTCGGTTATCGGGATTTCCGTGAAAAAATCCTCGCGCAGGCCGGTATCCGGGGGCATCCATGCCATCATGCTGCCCGGCCTTTCAACGTTGCCAGTAATGCCGAGCAGGCAGATGATAGACCTTAATGTCTGGCCGCAGTTCGCCTGCCGCTCCAGGGAGCTGCCGACCTGGATACAGCCCGGCGTGTCTACGGCAAAGAGCCTTGCCGCCATGATAATGTCGTCCGCCTTGAGCCAGGTAATTTCGGCAACGCGCTCCGGAGTGTATTCCTGGACTCTCTCTTTAAGCATATCGAAGCCATAGGTCCAGTTCTCCACGAATTCTTTATCGTAAAGGCCTTCGTTGATGATGACGTTAATCATGGCCAGCGCCAGGGCGGCATCCGTCCCCGGCCTGATTTGCAGCCAGAGGGTCGCCCTCGATGAGAGGGCGGTTTCCCTGGGGTCAATCACAATCAGGTTTTTCACGTATTTCAGGCTGTTAAGAAACCATACGGCCATTTCGCCGTCGGCGCTGCTGATTTCCAGCTGCTTCGCCCAGGATATCTGTGTTTTGGGAAACTCGCCGCCCCAGCCGTGGTAGTCGCAATAAAGCCTGCCGTAGCCGGTGACCAGCCCGTATAGTCCCAGCCTCGGGCTGTGGCAGATATAGCCAGGGGTGATGATATTAGCCGTACCGATGGAGCGGGCGAACCTGTGCGTATATTCGTTATAGCCGCGGCCGGTGCCCTGGGATACCGCTATGGAAGACGGCCCGTATTTGGCGATGGACTCTTTCATCTTTTCTTCGATAGTATCCAGCGCCTCGTCCCAGGTTATTCTCTGCCATTTCCCTTCACCCCTTTTTCCCATCCTTTTCAGGGGATAAAGGAGGCGGTCGGGGTGGTTAATATGCTGGATACTCGATAGACCTTTGGAGCACATCGTGCCCAGGGTAGGTGCATCCGGGTTGCCTTCGATATGGATGATAGCCCCGTCCTCGACGGTAACCAGCACACCGCAGCCGCCGTGGCAGCTCTTGCAGGTTGTCTTGATAATCTTTTTGTCGCTCATCTTTTTCTATCTTCCCAGATTATTATTACAATTTATTGATTGTTTAATAATGTCATTCTGAAAGAGTCCCGAAGCAATCGGGACGACTGAAGAATCCGTGCTTCAAGAGAAGGGTTACGGATTCTTCGCTTCGCTCAAGAATGACATTAAATTGTTACTAAACACTGTCAGTTCATCCATTTGAGGGTTCGTGGAATAATAGTCTGTGGATTCCACTGGCCGCTAACTTGCAATAACCAGCGGCTTATAGGCGCCGGCTTTGAGTACGCAGTATCTCAGTGCCAGCCCGCCGATGACCTCACAGGCCACGCCCGTGATAAGCAAGGCCGGGGAGACTTCTCCGGCGATGTAGCTGGAAAAGGCGATAGCCAGCGGTATGACGATACCGAGCGCGACAATACCAATCCAGAAGACCGGGGCAAGGTTGCCGCGCATTTGCTCCATTACCGATTTTCTCCCGGTTATCTCTCGGTTGGCTGCCGTCCAGAGGTAGATAACTATTAACAGGGCATTAATGATTAACAGCCAGCGACTCCCCGTTTCGGCGGCGGAGATATCAACGTTCCCTCCGTTTAAGGCGATAATTACGGAGAGGCCGAATCCACCCATGATACCGCATAAGACGAACAACAGCGGCAGGAGCGTCGAGTTCCAGAAAGGCACGGCCTTGACGGTGTTCAGGACGAAGCCGGTGTATACTGTTACGGCCAGCGCCGCTATACCGGCCAGCGCCTTGAAAACGATTTCAGCGGTACTACCGGGCAGCCAGTAGGAAAATATGAGTTGTATCGCCGTGAAAATAATAAACATGAATACGAAGATGATACCCCTGGCCAGCCATGAGGTACTTGGTCTGAGTATGATTCGCCAGAAACGCAGCGGCTTACCCAGATAAATGAGATGGGCACCGCCTTTAATAACGGCGATAATCAGCCAGCTTATGAACATGCCCCATAAGCTATTAAAGTATAGCGATACCAGGTACAGTCCGCCGCCGAGTCCGCCGGCATAGAAGGCAATCCAGAGGAATATGCCTCTGCGGTCAATCCATTCCGTCTGGCGGGTATAGTTAATCATCCATTCGTGTATTTCCAATTTATCTCTCCGCTCCTGTAGATACAGACTCTTGTCGCGATTTATCTTCGACTTGGGCGATGTCCGCTTGTCCTATTTTACCGTCGATAAAGTAGACGGACGGGTCGGTGTTATATTCGGGATGCAGCTGAGAGCCTTTTCTTTCTTTTATCAAACGGGATACTTCACTATCGGGGTCATCCAGGTCACCGAAAGTGAGGGCCTGAGCGGGGCAGGTGTTTACGCAGGCCGGAGTGGCCTCGCGGTCGATTCCCGGTCGCAGGCCTTTAGTCAGCCCGGCGTCAATTC
>CAYQZZ010000072.1:0-9902 GCA_964422155.1 uncultured Dehalococcoidaceae bacterium
TACGAACTGAGCTATCGCTGCAACCTCTGCCGGCGCTGCGCCCAGGTCTGTCCGCTGGGGGTTGATAATGCCCTTATCACCCGTGAGTTGCGTAAGCTTTTCAGCCAGGAGCTGGGGTGGGCTCCGCAGGAACTCCATGAAAAAGGCACAGTGCTCCAGCTTGAGGTCGGCTCCCCCACCGGAATGAGGCCGGATGTCGTCAGGGACAACATGAGGTTTCTAGACGAGGACTTTACCGAGATGACCGGTGTAGAAATATCGACACCGTGGGACAAAGAAGGTGCCGATGTCCTGCTGATTCACAGCGCCGGCGACATTCTGTCATTTCCAGAGAGCGTGGTCGCTTTTGCTATTTTATGCAATGCTGCCGGCATTAGCTGGACGCTATCATCGGAAGCGCCGGGATACGATGGCGTCAACTATGGCCTGTTCTATGACGATGTCCAGCTTGCCAGGATTGCTACCAAGCACGTCCGGATTGCCCGAAAGCTCAAGGTAAAAAAGATAGTCATGGGAGAGTGCGGGCACGAGCACAAAGCCCTGATAACGGTGGCCGATAGGCTGCTTACCGGCGACCTTAATATTCCGCGGGAGAGCGTGATGACTTTCCTGGAGAACATCGTCTTCAGCGGCAGGATTAAGTTCGACCCATCGAAGAATGATTTCCCGGTAACGCTCCATGACCCGTGCAATGTCGTGAGGAACCTCGGCATCGTTGAGCCACAGCGGAGGATTTTACGCTATCTCTGCCCGCAGTTCCGGGAGATGACGCCCCACGGGGTGGACAACTACTGCTGCGGTGGGGGCGGTGGTTTAAGCGTAATGTCTAACGTTAACTTTACCGACTGGAAGGTGAATGTTGCCGGCAGGATGAAATTCAAACAGGTCATCGAGGCCTTCGCTGACCAGCCCGGCCCGGAGGTAAAGAAATATATATGTGCACCGTGCCTGAACTGCAAGCTGCAGTTTCGTGATATACTGAAATATTACGGGGCGCGGGAGAAATCCGGCATAATCTGCGGCGGCCTTGCCGAACTAATCGTCAACGCCATGGTTGATATTAAAAAGCATTTCATTGCATGGGGAGAGCGCTAGAGATAATATATTGACACGGCTATTTTAAAGCTTTTTGTGGTATACTGTATCGTTGTCTGCGGCAAGGGAGAAACGCGGAGTGACGGCATAAAAATATTTCCTATACAGGAAAGGGTTGATTTCTATGGCACAAATGGAACTGGCCGGCAGCATGTATGAAGTTGATGAACACGGCTTTATGCAGGAAACCAGTAAGTGGAATGAAGATATTGCCAGAGCATATGCGGCTAAAGAGAGTATCAACGAGCTGACCGAAGACCACTGGACGGCGATTAATTACCTGAGAAACTATTATCTGAAAAACGGCATTTGCCCGATGATAAGAAGGCTTACCAAGGAAACTGGTTTCAATCTGAAAAAACTCTACGACCTCTTTCCCAATGGGCCTGCACAGTCCGCCTGTAAATGGGCCGGCGTACCCAAGGCCACAGGATGCGTATAAATTCAGGCGCCTCTGGCTCCTTCTATTAAACACTGTCATCTACTGGATAGTCTTATTCTGACCTCAGTGCCTCGATGGGATTGAGGCGGGAGGCGTTCCAGGCGGGGTAAAAGCCGAAGAACAGCCCGATGCCCACCGATACGGAAACAGCCAGGATGACAACGTCCGCAGTAACTACCGTTGACATTACTCCCAGGCTATCGATGATTGTCGAGATTCCCCAACCGAATATCACCCCGATGATGCCACCCACAAAAGACAGGAGCGCTGCTTCAATCAGGAATTGACTCCATATATCCCTATCCCTGGCTCCCAGTGCCTTGCGTATGCCTATCTCCCTGGTCCTCTCCAGCACCGAGACCAGCATGATGTTCATCACGCCGATACCCCCCACCAGCAAAGAAATGGCGGCGACAGCGCCTAGAAGAAGGGTCAACGTGTTTGTAGTTGTGGTCATCATATTTGCTATCTCCTCTGTGGACATGATATTGAAATCGTTATCGGCAGAGGCCGCCAGATGGTGGCGGGTACGGAGCAGGCTGGTAATGGCATCAATGACATTCTGTGTCTGCGAAGAATCGGTGACCGTCAGGGATACAGTGGATATAATACGGCCTCCCTGGGGAGTCCGGGGTTGGGCTACCGTCTGCTGCATGGCGGTAAGAGGGATAAAGACAGCTTCATCAGGTGAGCCGAACATGGCTCCTTTGCTCTCCAGGACACCGATGACACGTACGATTATGGTGCCCATCCGCATCTGCTGCCCGATGGGGTCGGTATTGGGGAAAAGCGTCTCGACGACATCGGGGCCGAGCACAGCTACCTTACTGCCACGCTGGTATTCGTCTTCCGAGAAGAATGCGCCGCTGGCAATTTTCAGGTTGTTTACCACCATATATTCGGGGGTAGTGCCGGTAACCTGGGAATTGGTGTTCTTCCCGCCGGTGACCAGCTGAAGGTTGCTGGAATACGAGGGCGATACGGCAGATATATTGGAAACCTGTTGAGCTATTGCCTGGGAGTCTTCTATCGTCAATTTTTGAGACATGCCACCCCTCACGCCGCCGAAGGTGAATGAGCCGGGGCGGATGCTAATCAGGTTTGCCCCCATATTCTGGATATTGGAGAGTATACTTGCCGTAGAACCCCTGCCGATGGACATCAGGGTAATTACGGAGGCGACGCCGATAACGACTCCCAGGATGGTCAAAAAACTTCGCAGCTTGTGAGTACTCAGTCCAAGCCAGACAGTAGCAAAAAGGCTAAACCACTTTTTCATACGTTTTCCTCCGCGACAACCTCGCCATCCTTGAGTTGAATTATACGCTGGCAATGACTAGCAATATTAATATCGTGGGTTACCAGCACCAGGGTAATACCGTGCTCGGCGTGCAAAGAGGTGAGGATGGAGATTACCTCCTCGCCGGAGTGACTGTCCAGCTGGCCGGTAGGCTCATCCGCGAGAAATATGGAAGGGTTTTTCACGATAGCCCGGGCGATAGCAACTCTCTGTTGTTCACCTCCCGAAAGCTCAATGGGGCGATGACGGACTCGCTCAGAGAGTCCAACCTTGGCCAGTGCCTCCAGGGCACGTTGACGGTCAATACCGCCAACATAGGTCATAGCAAGCTCCACGTTAGCCAGTGCCGTGAGCCGGGACAGCAGATTAAAAGTCTGGAAGATAAAGCCAATTTTCTGACCCCTGATGCGGGCCAGCTCGCTGCCGCTTAATCGGCTGACCTCTTTATCCTCCAGATAGTAATTACCGGAGGTAGGTTTATCCAGGCAGCCGATGAGATTGAGCAGGGTTGATTTACCTGAACCGGAGGGCCCCATTATAGCCACTAGTTCGCCCTTGTTGATGTTGATGTTGACTCCTTTGAGGACGGTCAGTTCTCTTTTACCCATGGGGTAGGTTTTGGTGATATTTTCCAGTTTAATTATTATACTTCCATTATCCATCTTCTACCTACCAAAGAAAGGTATCCCTCCTCGTGGTTGATTGCTTTGTGTTGTTGATGCTGCTGAGGCTGAAGCCTGTGGCATGACTATGTTTTCACCGTCACTGAGCCCGCTGGTAATCTCGGTGTTCTGCCAGTCGCTCAGGCCGGTCTTTACAGTGCGTTTTTCGGTCGTGCCAGAGGCGGTTACCACCTGAACATAGTTCTGTCCTCCCGCCTTGGTGACCGCACCGTTAGGTACCAGCAGCACATTGGTTCTACTAGCCACGATGATACTCACGGTAACGGTCAGGCCCTGTCTGAGCTGGAAACTAGCCGTTGTTGTTGCCGCTGACGGAAGTTGGCTTTGTGCCCGGCTGCCGGATGCGCCG
The DNA here is from genome assembly GCA_964422155.1 of uncultured Dehalococcoidaceae bacterium. Lineage (GTDB taxonomy): Bacteria > Chloroflexota > Dehalococcoidia > Dehalococcoidales > RBG-16-60-22 > JBGPRB01. The sequence continues at coordinate 3,870 of CAYQZZ010000072.1, forward strand.
GCGAATCCTGCTCCCTGCGGTGGTGTAAAACCTTCCGGTAGCGTAAAGCCTTCTGGCGGTGTGGCGCCTGCCGGTGGTCTAAAATCCGCCGGTGGGCCATTCTTTACAAAATCTTCCGCCTGTTGCTGCGTCATTCTGCCGGCATCAACCGCTCTTTGCAGCATTGGCGGGAGTTGTACGGTGGCGTTCTCTGTCGTGGCTGGTTGTGTCACCGTCTGGTTCTGACTTGCCGCCTGTATCGCCTCTAATTCAACTTTAACGGCATAGTTCACCACGCCCGACTGTATGGTAGCTGTCGGCGCGATGTGGGTCACTTTGGCTGGCAGGATTGTTCCCGTCATGGCGCTTACCTGCACCGTGGCTTCGCCGCCGAGCTTCACCTGGGGGATATCCATCTCACTGACGAGGATATTAGCCTCGAACTTATTGGGGTCGGCCACCTGGACGGCTATGGTACCGTTCAATACTTCATCACCACCGGCCACGTTTACACTGGTCACGAAGCCATCAAAAGGAGACTTAATCTCCGGGCTGAGACTTTTGGCTTCATCGAGGTCTTTCTGGGCATCCTCCAGGGTGCTCTGGGAATTCTCGAGGTCTAGCTTGGCATTCTCTAAAGCCTGCTGCGCCGTAGTAACAGCGTACCTGGCATTGTCTACCGCTATTTGGGCATCATATACGGCAGACCTGGCGTCATCCACCGCTGTTTGAGCATCATAAACCGCCATCCGACTCTGCTCAAACGCTAGCTGGCTTTGGGCTACCTGTAACGCCACATTTCTTGTTATCTGAACGCTGGTGCCTTCCAATATATCGGCGTAATCCTCTTGAGCTGCAGCCAGGTCCTGCTGAGCGAGGGATTTAAGCAGGATTAAATCACCGAAATTTCCAATCGCCCATCCCCCAAACCCGCCTGCCGCTAGCTTTTTGATAAATGTTAAATTTAATTCAGCCAAATCTATGGCGTCCTGGGCTTCTTTCACGTCGGCTATCTGGTTAAGGGTGCTGTTGGCGGATTGTACGGCGAGTTCCGCCTGCCTTACGGCGAACTCTCTAGTAGTAACCAGACGCTCAGCCTTGGTTACGGCAATTTCCTTGGCGGTGACCTGTCGCTGGAGGGTGGTGACCTGGCGCTCGGCATCGGTCACCAGACCATTTTTCGTCGTCACATTACGCTGAGCCGTATCCAGGGTTTTTTGGACTATTTTCAGCTGTTTATCCCACTCCGTGGTATCCAGCGTTACCAGCACCTGCCCTTCTTTGACGGAGTCTCCTTCCTGGACCAGGACTTCCCCGATGGTGCCTTTCGTCCCCGTTGAGTAGAACAGTTCTACGGCCAGGTCTTCAGTGTGGGAAAGGGCCAGGTTGCCGGCGGCGGTAATTTCCAGCGTAAGATTGCCGCGCTTTACAGTGGCTACCTGGTTTGCAGACGTTTGTGAGTCCGATTTCGAACCGCAGCCGAACAGTCCGGCCACGATAGCCCCCAGGATAAGCGTAACCAGCAATATTTTAAAGACTTTCATATTGTTCTCCTGTGTTTTACATTATTCTTTATATCTTCTGTCTGCTGACTGTTTTTACACTGATTATCGGCTATTATGCCGGTAAAATATTATTAAAATAAAGAAAATTCATTATCATTATTATGATGTTGATACCGGGAGGTTGAAGGTAAAAGTGCTTCCCTGGCCCTTTATGCTCTTGACCTCAATCGTGCCGCCGTGGGCCTCTACCAGGCGTTTGGCGATGGTGAGGCCGAGGCCGCTGCCGCCGGTAGCCCTGGCGCGGGACTTGTCAACGCGGTAGAAACGCTCAAATATCATCGGCAGGTCTTCGGCCGGAATGCCCTCGCCCGTATCTGCCACGCTGATATATACCTTGTCGTCCTGCTCCCGGGCGGTTACGGTAATACGCCCTTCCTTGCCGGTATGCGCGACCGCATTATCCAGTAAATTGTAAAGAACCTGCTTGATGCGGTGCGAGTCAATATTAACCAGGGGTAGTGCCGCCGGCAGGTCAGCGGATATTGTCAGGCTTTTGGCGGCGGCTTTGGTCTGTAATACCGTTACGGTTTCTTTGATGAGCCTGGAAATATCTTCCGGCTGGACAATTATTTTTAACTTACCCGCATCGGCCAGGCTCAGTTCCTGGAGGTCTTCGACGAGACGTGATAGCGAAGATGCCTCTTCGTTGAGGGATTTAATGGTGGCTTCATCCGGCTTAACGACGCCGTCAGAAATTGCCTCCAGATAGCCTTTGAGGTTAGAGAGGGGAGTCCTTAGCTCATGGGCGACATCAGCCACCATATTTCGCCGCAGGCGTTCGGTACGTTCCAGGTCGTCGGCCATGGAGTTGAAGGAACTGGCCAGTTCGCTCAGTTCTCCTTTGCCCTTATATTCCACCCTGTGGGAGAAGTCGCCTTTTCCGAATTGTCTGGCAGCACCGGTAAGGGCTTTAACCGGCGCCAGGATTCGGCGCGACAGGAGAAAAGTGAGCAGCAGGGCGATGCCAATAGCCAGCAGGCCGCTCCAGAGGAAAAAACGACCTATCGTGGTGTAGGTAATTTGTAATGCAGCCCGGTTTAAATCGGGCAGGTCCCCGTGACTTATATGGACGGCGCCGACGGGTCCAGTTCTTAAAAATGGCGTCATTGGTTGGCCGGGTGTCTCGGCTGTGTAAGAGTTGCCCAGGAGCTTTCCATCGGAATCCGCAACCACTTTATCCTGGTTATCGGTCAATATTATCCGCCGACCGTATAGTTTGCCCCACTGGACGACGAGTGATTGGACGCCCTCCCACGTACCTGTAAATTGATAATAACGGGATAACTCTATTTCCACCCTTCTATCCTGCATCAGCTCCAGGCGTTCCCCGATATGGCTGATTTCATCGCGGGTAGTGCGATAGGTAAAGAAGAACACGGAGCCAATGATGACGATGATAACGAGGGTAAAAGCTGCCAGGAGCCGGAAATTCAGGCTATGAGTCACCGTTGTTCTCCAGGAGCTTATAGCCGGCTCCGTAAATCGTTTTTATATATCTGGGGTTATGGGGGTCTGGTTCGAGCTTGCGGCGTAGCTTGAGGATATGGACGTCAATGGTGCGGTCGAAGCCGTCAAAATCATCACCGAGCGCCTTTTCGATAATCTGCGCCCGACTAAAAACGCGGCCCGGCTCTTTAACGAGGGCCCCCAGCACCTTGAATTCAATCGGTGTAAGGTTCAGAGGTTTACCCTCCAGAAACGCCTCGTGTTTCAGGAAGTTGACGGTAAGAGCGCCATGTTCAATCTTCTCCGGCCCCCGCTCTCCCGGCAGGCGGCGTAGCACCGCCCGCACCCTGGCGGCCAGCTCCCTGGGGCTGAAGGGCTTGGTCACATAGTCGTCGGCGCCAAGGTCGAGGCCGGTCAAACGGTCATCGTCGGTCGTCAGGGCGGTAAGCATGATGATGGGTACATCGGATTCAGCACGGAGAGTACGGCACACATCGAGTCCGCTGATACCGGGCAGCATGAGGTCCAGAACAATCAGTTCCGGATGGCTTTCACGGGCTATTTGCAGAGCGTCGTTGCCATTATTTGCCGTCAGGACCCGGTAGCCGTCCCGGTTCAGGTAGAGCTTGACCAGTTCTACCGTTTTGACGTCATCGTCAACGACCAGAACCTTTTTCCCGGACACGTCTGAATCTCCGTAATTTACCGTTTTCATATAATATTATACCTTAAATGTTAAGAAATTGTTAAAATGATAAGGGAGGGGGAATTCCCCCTCCCTTATTTAAGCTGTTAATTCATTCTTGCAGGTGTCGTCGTTTATTTGGTTGGAGTAGCCGGTGGGCACCAGCCACCGAACTTACCGCCAAACATCCCGCCGAACCTGCCGAAGCCCCGAGGTCCACCTTTAAAGCCGGGACCAACCGGGACATCGGGTTTTGAGTTCAGCCAGTCTTTGTATTGCTTGGCCTGGTCCTGCGTTATTTTACCCTGGTCTACCAGGCTGTTGAGATATTTGTCCAGAGCCTCGTTCCGCATTTCTTTTTGAGCCTCGGTAAAAGCTTTCTGCAGTTCCTGGGAGTCGATAGCGACGCCCGTGTTCTGCTGGTAGATTGTGGCAACTTTATCCAGCAGGGTGGAGAAATTGTTGGTGGTGCCGGTCTGGGTAGTGTTTTCGTCATCCGCATTGGCAATGGCTACTCCGCCGAGAATACCCGCCAGAACGACCACCGTTAGAATTGCGATAATAACAAATTTTTTACTTCGCCACATATTAATTACCTCCTTTATTTGGCTTTCTGTAGAGAGAATAACAGATAATTATTAAAATTTGATTAATATTGATGAGAGAGATAAAAATTTATGGTGTCCGTTTCGCGTGAGATGTTGGTCACATACACAGGGATGATTTCTCTATTATGATTGATGTAGTAAAATATATTGGATAGTGGAATTATTATCATGGTTGATACGACTAAAAAATCGCAGAAAGCCCGTATTCATATTACCGGTATGACCTGTACTACCTGCGCGGCTACCGTCGAGAAAGCCCTGGCGGGAACCAAAGGCGTGGCACAGGCCAGGGTCAATTTCGCCTCGGAAAAGGCTTCGATAGAGTATGACCCGGAAAAGGTAGACCTCACCGGGATTAAAAATGCCGTTTCCGAAGCTGGATACAGTGTGGCCGTGCAGAAATCGATTTTCCCGGTACGCGGGATGACCTGCGCTTCCTGCATCGCCCGTGTCGAACAGGCTCTTAAAAGCGTTCCCGGCGTGGTCTTGGCCAGCGTTAATCTGGCATCGGAGAAAGCCACGGTGGAATATCTGGAGGGGACAGAAATAGCCGACCTGCGTCGAGCCGTGAAAGACGCCGGCTATGAACTGGGCGGGGCAGCCGAGACGCTGGAAGACGTTACCGAGGCCTCCCGGCGTGAAATTAATAAGGTCAGGGACAGATTTATCGTGGCGGTTACCCTGGCCGTTATCATCATGGCCCTGATGTGGACCCCTCATTTTACCGGCATGGAATATTTACTGTGGGCGCTGGCCACGCCGGTGCAGTTCTGGGCAGGGCTGCGGTTCTATCGCGGGGCGTGGGGCGCTCTCAAACACCGCACCGCCGATATGAATACCCTGATTGCCGTGGGCACATCAGCCGCCTACTTTTACAGCATGGTAGCCGTGTTTTTCCCCGGACTTTTCCAGGCCGGAGGTCTGGAACTGAACCTGTATTTCGATACCTCAGCCATGATTATTGCCCTGATTCTGCTGGGGCGTTTCCTGGAGGCGAGAGCTAAAGGCCAGACATCGGCGGCCATTAAAAGACTTATCGGGCTCCAACCAAAGACGGCCATGGTTGTCCGTGACGATAAAGAGATGGAAATTCCTGTCGAAGAAGTGCAGGTCGGCGACCTGATTCTGGTGCGCCCGGGAGAGAGGGTGCCCGTGGACGGCATTATACGGCAGGGAAGCCCCGCTATCGATGAGTCCATGGTCACCGGCGAGAGCCTGCCGGTGGAGAAAAAAGAGGGCGACGAGGTCATCGGGGCTACCATCAATAAAACTGGCAGCTTTCAATTCGAGGCGAACCGTATCGGCAGGGATACCACCCTGGCAAGGATTGTCCGGCTGGTGGAAGAAGCCCAGGGGAGCAAGGCGCCCATCCAGCGCCTTGCCGACATCATCGCCAGCTACTTTGTGCCGGTGGTCATCGGCATCGCGATTATAACCTTTAGTGTATGGTACTTTTTCGGTCCGTCTCCGTCCCTCACCTATGCCTTCCTTAACTTTATCGCCGTGCTGATTATCGCCTGTCCCTGTGCACTGGGGCTGGCCACGCCGACAGCGATTATGGTGGGCACGGGTAAGGGCGCCGAGCATGGCATCCTTATCAGGAGCGCCGAGGCGCTGGAGAGGTTTTATAAAATAGATACGCTGCTTGTGGACAAGACGGGAACGTTGACCGAGGGCAAACCCCGGGTAACTGACATTATCGCCGTTTCTCCGCATTCTCAGGAGGAAGTGCTCGGTCTGGCGGCCTCGG
>CAYQZZ010000073.1:0-6426 GCA_964422155.1 uncultured Dehalococcoidaceae bacterium
GCGTTGAGGGAAATGTAAGATAAAAGTTTGTATTCCGTAGAGGTCAGTTTCAACTCCTGATTATTGACCATGACCCGGCGTGATGTAAAGTCTATTATCAGGTCTCTGAAGCGGAATATGGCCTCCTGCGGTCTGTCCTGATTTGAGATACGTCGTAGCACTGCCCGGACTCGGGCGGCCAGCTCGCTTGCGGAGAAGGGCTTGGTTACGTAGTCGTCGGCGCCAATGTCCAAGCCTTCTACTTTCTCTTTGTCCTCTCCCTTGGCGGTAACCATAATTATCGGGACCTGGGAGAACTCGCGGATACGTCGGCATACCGTATATCCGTCCATGTCCGGCATCATGATGTCGAGCAGGACCAGAGCAGGGACTTCCTTCTCGAATAATTTTAATGCCTCGTCCCCGCCGTTCGCTGTGAGCACCTGGAAACCCTCCAGTTCCAGCATGCGTTTCATCATACGCAGCATGCGAATATCATCATCAACCACCAGAATCAATACTTTCTTAGCTGACATGATAGCACCTCTCTTTCCGGTAAAGGCTGTTATCCTTGGCTTCAAGCAGGCATTTTGCTGATGCGTTTGGTTAGAGATTTAGTCCTTTTTGTGTTCATAATACCGGTTATAGGGAGTGTAAACTGTATGGTGCTTCCTTTGCCCAGGGTACTCTCTGCCCAGATTCGGCCGCCGTGTGTTTCCACCAGTCGCTGACATATGTAAAGCCCCAGACCTATGCCGTCCGCACCTGAATAAAGTCTTTGCTCAATTCGGTACATCCGGTCGAAGATATTTGTCAGTTCATCGGCAGGTATACCCGGCCCCTGGTCAGTAACGCTTATAAGCAGTTCCCGACCGTTTTTTTTCGCTGATATCAGTATTTCAGTTTCCTGCGGAGAATACTTTATCGCGTTATCGATGAGGTTGTCCATCACCTGCCGGATACGCTTGGGGTCGATGTTCACCCTGGGTAATTTCTTTTCCAACGCTGTAATAATATAATGACGATTAGCTCTGATAGTCGCTTCAGCAGCCACTGCCTGAATAAGGTTAGTAATACTGGTGGGAAACTTTTCCAGTTTGAGCAGTCCTGCATCCATGCGGGAAGTGTCCAGCAAATTATCGACGAGTTTAGCCAGCCTGTCTGTAGAATTATCGATGGATTTGATATAATCTTTGGTTTCTTCGATACTGAGCCTGGAGAAATAGTCAAGTATCATGGTTGAGTAGCCTTTGATGGTCGCCAGTGGTGTGCGCAGCTCATGGGAAACTGTAGCCAGGAGGTTGCTCTTCATTTTGCTCAATTCTTCGTATTCGATTACCTTCCTCTCAAGGTATTTACGCTCGGTGATATCCATGAGGTTGCCAAGGATTGCTTCTCTGCCTTCATAGTGGATAGGAGAAACTGTCTGCATGACCCATTTGATTTGTCCGGTCTTATTGAGGATACGATATTCGCATGGGTATGGATTTGCCTCCTGCAGTGTATATATGGTGCTAGACCTGACCACGTCGCTGTCTTCGACGGAGACGAGACTCAGCAGCTCCCTGCCGAGTAATTCCTGCTGACTGTAGCCGGTAATTTTCTGGAACTGTGGGTTCGTATACTGCAGCTTATCATCCTGCATGATGTAAATACCCAGCGGCGAACTATGGGAAACCGACTGGAGCAGTTCCTGTGATTGTTTTTGCTCAGTGATGTCTGTTGTCACCGCGATGATGCACGATTTACCGCCAATGTTGATAAGCTCGGCGGAGAACAAACCGGTACGCAGTTCGCCTGACTTCGAACGTGTTGTTATTTCCATGTTGCGAATTTTGCCCTGTCCCTTCAACATTTGCAGCATCCGGCTGCGGTCTTCTGTGTTGAGCCAGCTTCCGGTATTGATAGTATTGAGTTTAAGTGCTTCTTCACGGGTATAGCCGGTGAAATGGGTAAAGCTATCATTTACTTCAATAAATCTGCCATCTTCCAGGTTGGTGATGGTAACGATAGCCGGACTGGCATGGAAGGCCTTGGAGAACTTCTCCTCCGATTCTCGTAGCGCCTCCTCCGCCTGACGGTGTTCGGCAATATTTCCCAGTCGCTCGGCGACGGCATCGAGCAAGAGTCCCTCTTCTTTTGAAAACATACCGTTCTCCGTCAACAGTGGCGCTTCGATGTAACCAACCTCCACAGACCCCGCTTTAACTCCGTGTACCGCAATGTCGGCCGAAATTTTCTGGTTGGTGTCTCTATAATTCCCTGTTTTGAAATCCTCCCCACTAATGTTAATCCGGGAAAAAGCGACCTCGGGATGCTGAAGCGCCAGGGGAAGAATTTTCACTATTTCCATGAACCGTTGATTCAGGGTAATTTCCGTGGCACCGGTGATTCTGGCAATATCGTAGAGACACCTGAGCTCTTTGACACGCTTCTCCAGGTCGTGCTGCATGCCCGATTTTCTAAGTAATTTTTCCATGTTTCCCGCCACTCATTCTCTTGCCGTTTGTGATTTAATACTATCCTCATATAGTAAAGAATCGCAGCAATTCCGTCAAGTGTCCAAAAGAAATCATATTATTGCTATATGTCCAATAAGCATCTCCCTTAATTCTTCCGGGTCGGTACTCCGGGCGAGGGCTTCTTCATGTGATATTGTTTTACCGCGATAGAGTGCTGATAGGGATTGGTTCAGGGTCTGCATACCGTACTGAGCTCCGGTTTGTATGGCATTCATCATCTGGTAAGTTTTCCCTTCGCGGATGAGATTCCTGATGGCGGGGGTGGCCAGCATGACCTCTAAGGCGGCCACCCGGCCTGAGCCATCGGAGCGGGGTATGAGCAACTGGTAGATAACTCCTTCCAGTGTCGTGGAAAGCTGGATGCGTACCTGTTGTTGCTGGTGCGGTGGAAAAACATCAATAAAACGGTCAATCGCCTCCGGCGTACCCGGTGTATGCAGGGTAGTTATTACCAGGTGGCCCGTTTCCGCCGCCGTCAGTACGGCCGCCATCGTTTCAAGGTCTCTCATTTCTCCCACCAGTATGACGTCAGGGTCCTGCCTCATGGCATGTTTCAGGGCACTGGCAAAAGACCTGGTGTCTCTGCCGAGTTCTCTCTGGGAAAAGACACACTTTTTATCATGGTGAATAAACTCTATGGGGTCTTCTATCGTGATTACTTTACGCTTGACCGTATGGTTGAGATAATTCATCATAGCAGCGAGGGTTGTCGATTTACCGCAGCCGGTAGGACCGGTGACTATCACCAGTCCGCTTCCTTTCAGGGCAAGGTCTTTGCATATCGCCAGCAGTCCCAGTTCTTCAATGGTCGGGGTTTGCGTCCTGACGGGCCGGCAGGCCAGACCTATCGTTCCGCCTTGCTGGCAGACATTGATGCGGAATCGGCCGATACCTTCGGCCTCGTAAGCGAAATCCACTTCCAGTTCGCTGGCGAAGACTTCCCTTTGCTTGTCGGTAGTTACCTCGGAAAAAAGCACTTTCATGGCCTCCGCTGTAATCACGACCATATCCTCCTGTGCAACCAGCTCTCCATTAATACGTAACACGGGAAATCCCCCGACTTTGAGATGAAGGTCCGAGGCGCCTTTGACTGTCGCTATCGCCAGGAGGTCGTTTATATGCATCGTGTTATCTCCTTCCTGCCCGTCCGCACCCTTCGACACTTATTTACTTATAAGAATTTCAAACGTAATCGCGCTTACTTCAGCCGGTGTGGTTATTGTTTCGTCAGCTACGGATAAAACCGCCTCCGCTTCATCCAGTCTGGTGATACGTACTTCGGGGAACGTCTCTTTAGACTCCAGTGCTGTGGCATAGTCAATCACCGTAAAAACGCTATCAGTTTCCCCTCGTATGGTAATCAGGTTATTACCGATTTCTATTGATGCAAAATAGGCTTGAGGAGGCAGAGTTCCGGTAACCAGCTGTAAATTATCGGTGAAGTCGCCTCTGATGCCGAGAATACTCTGGTTTGCCGTTTTGATGGCTTCAATGCTGGCGGTGATTTGCCGGATGGTATCCTCCTTTTTGGCGATATTTTCTGCAGCGAGGTTAGCCAGATTAAGTTCCCGGCTGACATTAAACAGGTTGGTTTGCAGTCCTGTATTTTCAGCATTGAGCTTGGTCCTGGCCTGGTAAAGCGGGAAGAGGAGGACAACGAATATTGCCAGGGAAATACCGAATAGTATATAGCGGATAGGTATTGGTTTTGCCCTGGTTTTTCGATATTTCCCGGCTAACAGGTTGATATTGATATCATAATAGCGGGCCTTCTCCCCTTTAGCTGGTATTTTTTGTGGAGTCTTTTTAAGAGCCAGCCCGATACTGGCGGCGTATGAAGCGACGGGTAGCTCGGGGGGAAATTCTACCGGCGGGACCAGAGGTTCTACCGGGTATTCTATTTCAGACTGGAGCAATCCGCTGGCCGGGGTTTCAGCCGCCAGGTCACCGCTCAGCAGCAGGGGAGTCGATGGACTCAACGGACTGTCCGGGTGGGAACTCTGGTAAAAGGCCACCGTTTTGGACAATTCATCTGCCAATCGCCGGATGTTGTCCTCGAGAGTGGCTCCCTCGCCTCTGGGGATGATGCTGTGTATCACTTTAGGGATGCTATCGGCGATGAAGACGATGTCAAAGCAGTCAGGTTCAAGGTTGACGACGATAGCATCGATCCGGTTGGCCGCCCGGGCCAGGGCCAGTGGCCTTAAATCCATGAGATAAGGCTCTATGCTGGCTTTTTTCAGCGTCTGAACTGCAGCATCAATAAGATTGCGCGGCACACCGAGTATGAAAAAGGTCTGTTCGGCTCCTTTACCGGGAAGGGGTTGCCATGAGAGGTACAGTTCATCCAGAGGTAGAGATATTTCTTTCTTAGCAGCGCGCAGGATAGCCTCTTCAAGAAGGGAGGGTTTTATCCGGGGAAGGCTCAGGAAACGATAAGTAAAGGATAGACCTGCAAGGCTGGTGATGACTTTTTCTCCGGGTATTCTGGTTGATTTAAAAAGCGTGTTGATAGCCTCGCCGACGGCCTCCGGCTGCAGAATGACGCCGTCCCGGACCAGCCCGCTTGTCAGGGCAAGGTTTGCCCATTTTTTAACCTGTCTCCCCTTCAGCGATAGGATTTTGATATTGCTGTTGCTGATGTTCAGAGCGACGTACATTTTATATTGACAACCTTTCCCGTCTAATCGATTGACGGAGGTAAGGAAAAGATAGCTATTTTAAGACCGGCATTTACCTGTATATTGTCACTGGCAGCACTTCCTCCTTCGGAATGCTCGGATACTCTATTAACGGACATGTATTCGATAACAAGTGTCTCGGGCTTTCCTTTCTCCAGACTGCTTAAGAAGTTTGATAGTTGAGTGAAGGTGCCCGTTACGGCCATGTTTAAACGAAATACGGAATAGTCCTGGTCTTTAACGCTCTCAATTGTCCAGGGCTGTGTTATCAGCGGTAGCGCCTTCACTCCAACCTTCTCAGCTAGTTTGAGAATTGTATTGATTATCCTGGTGCTGTTCGTGTAGCCGGGGAATGAGTTTTTTACCGCGTCCAGTTCTTCATCGGCGGAGATTAACCGCTGCTCGAGGTCGGCGGGCGGTGGGGGAACCTGCGCCAGTGTCTGTGTTGCCTCGGTGATTTGAGACATCAGTGCCTCGTGCTGTCGGCGCTGTTTCTGGTAGTCTGTCCCCACGAGGAAATAGACCACAAGCAGGACCACCACCAATATTATAATGAGCAGTTTCCTGGTTTTCATATAGGTCTCTCAATAAAATTACTTTTTCCTGTAAAGCCGATAAAGTATGGCCATTATCACCAGATTGGTAAGGGCGATACAGGCAAGAAAGGTGTTACTCACTGTTGTTGAAGCGAAAGTCATCTCTCTAACCTCCTTCTTTTACTCTATCTGCCATGACACGATGGAAGCAGTTTCATTATCGGTATTGACGAAAGCCCGGATAGTCTTATTTCCGGCGGTAGCTACGATTTTATAAGCCGCTGCCGTGCTGCCTCCGGTGGTGTTGATACCTACGGTAATAACATAGCCATCGCTATTGACCCCGCGGTAGGCTATGGCGTAAATGCCGCCGGACACGTGGGTCATGACCGGCTCATAGCCATAGCCATTATCAAAGACAAAACTACTGATATTAGGGTTGGTAATGCTGCCATCGGTCGCTATCCCTATCGTCCTCAGGACGCCGTTATTGTTGTTACCGCGGCCGACTATGACGTAAACGTTACCCGCTACGTAAATGATGTCCGGCGCATAAAGACTGCTGCCGAAGGCAAGGGTGGCAATTATTGTGGGGGAAATGGTACCGTTAGGCGCTATGGTTACCGTTTTCAGGAAACCGTTATTAGTAGTACCGCTATAGACTATGGCGTAAACGTTGCCCGATATAGGGATAATGGTTGGCGTAGC
>CAYQZZ010000073.1:6526-9225 GCA_964422155.1 uncultured Dehalococcoidaceae bacterium
GTGCCATTAGTAGCTATGGTTACCGTCTTCAGGAAACCGTCGCTCTGAACGCCGCGATAGGCTATGGCATAAACATTACCTGATATTTGGATTATGTTCGGGGTGTAACAATCGGCAATATCAAACTCCAGGGTAGAAATCACCGTGGGGGAAATCGTGCCATTAGCCGCTATTGATACTGTCTTCAAGAAACCGTCACTACGGGTGCCGCGATAGGCTATGGCACAAACGTTATTTGATATTTGAATGATATCCGGCTCAAAACCATCACTGGTATCATACTCCAGGCTACTGATTATCGTACCGGAAATATCGCCCACCACACTTCTACCGGTGGCATTGGCGGTCACCGTGACGGTGGTACTGACGCCATTGAGTGTTTCTCCGAGTTGGTAGGTAATTTCATCGCCGGGGTCGGGCAGCTGTTCCGCCAGACCACCCCTGGTCAGGCTCCAGATGGCGTGCTCTACCCCCGCATCACAGGCGTTCTGGTGGGCTATGGCTTCGCCATAGGTTCTGGAGCCGATAAGGCTGGCGCTGGCGTGGCCGAGAAAGGGTGCTATCAACAGCATACCTATGGTCAGGGCCAGTATGGCCAGGGGAAGGGCCTGTCCCTTTTCGCTATTCATCATCCTCCCTCCGCCGGCCGAAGGCTGACCATATAGGTTCCGTTTTGACTCACAGCATCCCGCCCTGCAGGAGATGAAGTCAGGGACATCGTAATAATACGATTAATTATAGAAAAATTGGCGACGGTGATATTACGCGCCAGCGTCATCTGGGGACCGCCGGATGCGCGGCGTAGCTCGGTGCCGACCAGAGAGTAAGAGATAGTAGAATTATCGGACAGTCTGAGTATCAGCTGGCTGCCTCCGGTAGCCGCTTTAGCTCCCTGGCTGTCCAGGTTAAACCAGTGGGCGACATTTTGCAGCTCGTGCAGGGCGGTAAGCCGGCCATTGCCGTATTCGGAAACGGTAATAATCTGGTAGATAGCCGTGCCCAGAAAAATGACAATGATGCCGGTAACGGCTACCGCCACGACCAGTTCCACCATGGTCATGCCTTCCTGTCTTTTCATCGGTTCACCTTGTAGTCTGAGACCATCAATACATTCACACTATCCCGCAGGATGGTTACCGTTATTTTCTGTATATTAACGTCAGTACCGGGAACAGAGCTGACACCGACGGATATGGTGTAGCCTGCCGGCGCGGTCACCGCAGGATAGGTAGTGGCACCCGGGTTAAAGGCATAGTTTTTGGTATATTCCACCTGAGTTTGCGCCAGACTCTGCGCTACGGTTTCTTTCTCCTGTTCACCGGCGGCTATTGACCCCGCCGAAAGGGCGACTACAAAGGCAACCACAGAGGTTCCTAGAATAGCTACGGCGACCAGTGTCTCCACCAGGCCGAGACCCTTCTGTCCCTGAGCCGGGATTCTTAACTGTGCCAGCTTCCGTTTTTCTTTCCTTGTCATTTTTATTACCTGGTGCAACCATTTAATGCACGGACCTCAGTATGGAATAGAGCGGCGTTATCATAGAAAGGGCGATGAAAATTACCACGACCCCGATGATTAACGTCAATATCGGTTCTATCATGGATATAAGGATGTCAATTCTGCGGTCGACCTTACGTTCGTAGAAATCTGCCAGGGTGGTGAGAGTGGTGTCCATGGTGCCGGTCCTCTCGCCAACCACTACCATCTCCACCAGAAGAGGGGGGAACAGCCCGTTTTCTGACATTGGCTGTGAAAGCCCCTCCCCCTGGACCAGCCTTTCTCTGACATTGCTCAACGCCTGGCGGATTATCTGGTTCCGGTTCGTCTGCATGACGATATCCATTATCTGGGGCAGGCGTAGGCCTGCTTTCAGAAGCATTGAGGCTGTCTGGCAGAACTGTTGCATACTGCGTTCGATATTGATATTACCGATGAGCGGTATTTTTAAAAGGAGTTCGTCTCGGGCTATCTTTACGGACGGCATCCTTAACAGCCCGATACTTAACATAATGATGGCGACGACCCCGCCGAGGGCATAGACGCTGTGGTTGAGAAAAAAGCTGGTGACGCTGATAAGCAGTCTGGTCGTCCAGGGCAGCTCCGCACCAAGGGAGTTAAACAGGTTTATCAGCGGCGGCAGGGCTACGGTTATGAGCAGGATAGATACCCCGACAGCCATGAGCAGGACAAAGGCAGGGTAGAGCATGGCGCGTTTGATTTTCTGATTGGCGAATGTCTGTTTTTCCATGTAACCGGCGGCCTGTCTCAGACCATTTTCCAGGGTGCCCGCCTGTTCGCTGGCTTTTATCACCTGACAGTAGGTGTTGGAAAACGCCTGCGGGTAATGGCTGAGCGCCTGGGATAGCGAAACACCTCCCTGGATTTCCTCAACCAGACCGCCGACAATCCTTTTCAGAGCCTTTTTGGGTATTTGCCCTTCAAGTAGCTGTAGCGATGTAAGTATGGTGATGCCGGACTCAATCAGTGTGGCTAACTGATTGGACAAGTCAATCACTTCCTGTGTCTTTACGCCGAATAAGGTTGGTATTAACTGTTCCAGACTCAGCCCCGGCGTCACCTCTCTGAGACTGATGATATGCTCATATCCGGCCCGGTAAAGCACACCTTCGGCCAGGTTCTCCGACGTGACTTCAATCGTGCCCTCTACGAATTTTTTATCAGTGGTATAGGCTTTATAT
>CAYQZZ010000074.1:0-9205 GCA_964422155.1 uncultured Dehalococcoidaceae bacterium
TACCCGGTCGCCAAAGACTGGGAGAACGACCCGCCCGGCTTCAAGAAGTTCTATGAAGACCCGGTCAAGAACCCCCTCCCCACGCCCACAGGCAAGCTGGAGTTCTATTCGGCGAGGTTAGCCCAGCACTTCCCGGATGACAAAGAGAGACCCCCTTCCCCCAAGTGGATTGAGAAGAGCGAGACCCATGACGAAAGAATTTCCAGCGAAAGGGCCGCCATGTTCCCACTGCTGGCAATATCCAACCATGGCCGCTGGCGCACCCATGCCCAGGGTGATGACATCAGCTGGACGCGTGAAACACCTACCTGCAAGGTGCTCGGGGCGGATGGATACAAATATGAACCGGCCTGGGTTAATCCGAAAGACGCCGCGAAGCGCGGCATCAAGGACGGCGACATTGTCAAGGTCTTCAACGAGAGGGGTGTCGTCCTCTGCGGCGCCCGCGTCTGGGAGAGAATCATGCCCGGCGTAGCCTATGTCGACCACGGCGCCCGCCATGACCCGATAATTCCTAATAAGGTCGACCGCGGCGGCGCCATCAATACTATCGCACCCCTCGGAACTACTTCCAAAAACTGCGTCGGCCAGGCCACCAGCGGTTATCTGGTCGACGTCCAGAAAGTCACCGAGAAAGATTATGAAGAATGGCGGAAGATGGACCCCGAGGCATTCGATGATGCCTTTAAGAGAGAATACGACCCGGCGGCCGGTCTGCGCTTTAATGCCTGGGTTGAAGGAGGTATGTAAGAAATGAAGGTTTTTGTTATCGATGTCGGAA
This sequence comes from uncultured Dehalococcoidaceae bacterium, assembly GCA_964422155.1. Taxonomy (GTDB): domain Bacteria; phylum Chloroflexota; class Dehalococcoidia; order Dehalococcoidales; family RBG-16-60-22; genus JBGPRB01. The sequence goes on from CAYQZZ010000074.1 coordinate 782, forward strand.
TCTGTAATGGTTGCTACAGCTGCCAGATTGCCTGCAAGGATGAGCATGTCGGCAACGACTGGACTCCCATTGCCAAGCCCCAACCGGATACCGGGCAATTCTGGATGAGGCAGACCGAGCATATCGGGGGAACTGTACCTAAAGTAAAGATGCACTACATCCCGATACCCTGCCAGCACTGCGACGAGGCGCCGTGCATACCGGCCTGCCCTATTGAAAATACCATCTATAAGAGGGACGATGGACTGGTTATCATCGACCCGGAGAAATGCACCGGCTGCCAGGCCTGTGTCGATGCCTGCCCTTATAACGCTATCTTCTTCAACGAAAGCCTTAACATCGCCCAGAAATGCACCGGCTGCGCTCACCTTCTCGATGGCGGCGAGTGGAAAATACCCCGCTGCGCCGATGCCTGCCCTACTGAGGCTATCAAGTTCGGGGAAGAGGCCGATTTTAAAGATGAAATTGCTAAAGCCGAGGTGCTCAAGCCTGAGCTCGGCGCCAAGCCGAGGGTTTACTACCTGAATATCCCCAAGAAGTTCATCGCCGGCACCGTCTATGACCCGTTGGAAAAAGAGGTCGTCATCGGCGCTACCTGCACCCTCACCGGCCCGAAGGCCAGCAAGAAAGCCACGACCACCACCGATGGCTTCGGCGACTTCTGGTTCCAGGGGCTGGCCGATGGCCTTTATTCCCTGAAGATAGACGCTAAGGGCTTCGCCACCAAGACATTCGATAAAATCAGTACGGAAAAAGACGTTAACCTGGGAGATATACCTCTCGCCAGGGCGGCTAAAAAATAACAGATAGTAATAAATAAAAAGAATAAAGAGGGGGTTCCGGATTAGGACCCCCTCTCTGTTTTAGGGGATTAATATCCCTCTCCGTGAAGCTATCAGAAAACAGTTATTTGTCATTCTGAGCGTAGCGAAGAATCCGTGTTTTACATTTGGTGAAACGGATTCTTCAGTCGCTTCGCTCCTTCAGAATGACAATTTTCGGACAGTCTGAGGGGGTGAGGTACAGTAAAATTTCATCGAACTTAAAAATAATTATTGGCATACCTCAATAACAAAAGTTATGATATTATACAGATACGCCAGTATTCAATAATACTTATTTTAACCTGAAATTCTGGAGGCATAGTTATGACAAAGCAGAATAATATCGTTATCATCGGCGGCACGGCCTGCGGGCCTAAAGCCGCTGCCAGGGCGCGGCGCTTAGACCAATCGGCAAAGATAACCATTATCGAACAGAAAGATAACCTATCCACGGCAACCTGCGGCCTGCCCTACTATATTTCAGGCGTAATCCCGGGCGAAGGAGAATTGGTCGCCCGCCAGACCGACTATTTCCGCAACGTCATGGACATGGAAGTATTCACAGGCACCAAAGCATTGTCTATCGACCGCCAGGCACATAATGTGGAAATAGTCAAACTGAAAACAGAACGGCGCTCAACGATAGAATACGACAAGCTCGTAATTGCCACGGGCAGCCTGCCTTCGATACCCAACTGGGAAGGGTTCACCCTGAAGGGGACAGAGGGAGTTCCCCCTGAAGAGAAAAACCTCGAAGGTATCTTCACGCTGTCAAATATCCCCGATGCCAGCGCCATCCGCAGCTATGTCTCGAATCTGAAAAACAGGGATGTGGTTATTGTCGGTGCCGGTCTCATCGGACTGGAAATGGCCGAAGCATTTGTTACTCTGGGCCTGAAAGTCACCGTCCTCGAAGCTCTGGGCTGGTGCCTGCCGGCCCTGCTCGATTCTGAAATCGCCGCCCATATCGAGACACACCTGCGGGCAAAAGGCGTTAAAGCCATTTTCGGGCAGCGCGTCACCGGCTTCCGGGGCAATAAAGATGGACACATACGTAAAGTCGTGGTGGGAAACACTGAGCTTGATGCCAGCCTGGTGCTGCTGTCCCTGGGCGTCAGGCCGGATGTCAGCCTGGCAAAAGATGCCGGGCTTACCATCGGGACCACCGGCGGTCTTTCCGTCAACCAGTACCTTCAAACCAGCGACCCGGATATCTATGCTGGCGGCGACTGCGTAGAAGTGGTCAACCTCATAACACAGAAGAAAACCCTGGTCCCCATGGGGTCCACCGCCAACAAACACGGTCGCATCATCGGGACTAACGTGACCGGCGGTAACGATATTTTCCCCGGCGTCCTGGGTACGGCTATCGCCAAGGTCTTCGACTACAATGTGGGGAGAGTCGGCCTCAGCGAATCGCAGGTAAAGGAAGCCGGCTATGATACGGCCATGTCTCTCGTCCCCTCCTTCGACCATGCTACCTATTACCCGGGCGCCAGAGATATCCTGGTAAAACTGGTGGCGGATAAGTCCAGCGGTAAATTGCTGGGCGGACAGGTGGTCGGAACGGGCGACGCCGCCAAGCGAATCGACGTGCTGGCCGCTGCCCTGACCTTCGGCGCCACCATCGATGACCTGGCTAACCTCGACCTGTCTTATGCGCCACCGTACAATAGCGCCATGGACCCGCTGCACAACGCCGCTAACGTTATTCGCAACAAGCAGGCGGGTTATGCCCGGTCGCTGACACCGCAGGAGGTCAGGAATAAACTCGAAAACGAAGAACGCTTTGTCCTGCTGGACGTCCGCTCACCGGGCGAATGGAGAGCCCAGCGCATCGAAGCCGAACAGGTAAAATTGCTCCCCTTACCGGAGCTGCGTAAAAGAATCGGCGAGCTTTCCAAAGAAGATGAAATAGTCGTCTTCTGCCGCACCAGCATACGCGCCTATCAGGCACAAAGGATTCTCGATGGCGCCGGTTTCAAAAAAGTCAGGTTCATGGACGGCAGCCTGGCTGCCTGGCCCTATGAAACGAGCGTCAAACCTCCGGCTGAGTAAACCGATTATCTACGGTATAAATCTCCCGACCGAGCAATTTCGCCTGCATAATTGGACTGTAAGGTCTTTCTGTAATACAATCTAACAATACTGAGCGGGCATATGGGAGGAAGCACCTTACCTGCTGAAGACACTCACACAAGGCAAGGGAAACCGGATGAGTCAGTGGCGGGAAGCTAAAAAAACAGTCCTCGAAGCCGCCCGGAATATGCTGGAAAAAGGACTGGTCGTCGGCACTGCCGGGAATATAAGCCTGCGACTGCCGCCCGAAGGTGAACGGCAGCTGCTGGCCATTACCCCCAGCTCCCGGCACTACGACTTACTGGACGTTGATGACATCCAGATATTAGACTTCGATGCACAAAAGGTAGAAGGCAATCTGCGCCCCTCGATGGAGACACCACTGCACATCGGAATCTACCAGGCGAGAAAAAACGTCAATGCTGTAATTCATACTCATTCGGTCTTTGCCAGTGCCGTCTCCGTGGCCGGTCTGGATATCCCCCCTATCCTGGACGACCAGGTTGCCTTCCTCGGCGGCGAGATAAAGTTAGCCAGGCATGCCCTCAGCGGCAGCCGGGAACAGGTGGCTAATGTCCTAGCTGCCCTCGAAGACAGGAGTGCTGTATTACTGCCGAATCATGGGGCGGTAGGCACCGGCCTTACCATGCGTGATGCTTTTACTGCCTGTGAGCTTATCGAAAAGACCGCCAAAATTTACTTGATAGCCCTGTCCACGGGCAAGCTTAACCAGCTTCCGATAGAATTCATCGAAGCCGAAAAAGCGTTCTATGACAGGCTCCAAAATAAAGGCGAACAAAAGTCTTAGTAAAGCTATACATTAGGGATGCTTGACCGGCTATGTAATATAGAGTCTGGGTAAAAGAGTACTATTCGGGATTACTCTTACAGGAAATGAGCAAAATTACTCTTGACAGAACCATGAGAGAATATCATATTATAACCTCAGGCTTATGAAACAGAAAATGGCGAAAATACTCAGCCTGGTTACAGGTATATTGATTGTTGCCAGCCTGTTTTCATGGCCTGAACCGGTATCCGCCGGCCTGGCTTCATGGTCAGCCGAGACTATCCCTTCGAGAACTGATAATATCCTCGGTCCTCCTGGAATCGATATCCGCGACTTCGCCGTGGCCGGTGATACTAAAACCATCTATGCCGTCCCGGGTGATAGCATCTCGGACAACGTTGTCTTTAAGTCATCTGATGCCGGTGCTACCTGGACAGCGCTACCCGTATCTATTAAGGCCGACTTTGTAGCAGTGGCCCCGGACGACAGCACTTTCGTAGCCGTGGCTAACAACAGCACCCCAACGGTTTATGTCACCCTTAACGGCGGTTTGATCTGGTATGACCTGGGCACTCCCCAGGAAACGAATCCTGCGGTCGCTATCTATGACATTGCCATATCAGCAACCAGAGAAGGGAAACATTACATCGCTGCCGCCGGCAAAGACACGGGAGGCGCTAACCTGTGGTACTACAGTATCATCGGTACGGCTGCCCCGACCTGGCAGGAAACCAGGACGCTCACTGGATTCGCCACCGGCAATGAGACAGCGGCGGTGGCATTTTCTCCCAGCTTTGCTTCCGATGCCACTCTTGTCGTCATCAGCGATAAAGTCAATGACAGCGTCCAGCTCCAGATGCTGGATATCAGTTCCGGAAAGTGGAACAACGATGCCGGTTTCATCAATTTCCCGCGCCCCGTGGTCACCGATAGCGGTATCAGCCGGCTTACCTCAGCCTCATTGTCGTTAGCTCCAACTTATCTGGCTTCGGACGATGACACCCGCAGAGTATATATCGGCCTGACCGTCGATGGCAACGCCTCGGCTATTGCCACCAGCGGCATATACCGATTCGTGGATACTACCATAACAACCCTATACACAAATATTAAAATCCACAGTATCGCCTATAACGGCTCATATCTGGTTGCCGGCGCCTATGATACCACTAACGTTTATCGCACTACCAACCCGACATCGACAACTCCAACCTTTTATACATCCACCACCACCAAGGGCCCGGGCGGGGAGAATAAAGTAAAAGTTGCATGGATAGGTACTAAAGTGGCGGCTGGAACCTCGGGCAATGAGAGCGCCTTCGCTATCTCTGGAGACACCGGAACAACATTCAATGACATCAGTCTGGTTAGCACCAATATCACCAACGCCAGAGATGTCGCCGTCTCGGCAGACGGTAGTAAAGTCTATTTTGTCACTGACGACGGCAGTGACCTCAGTCTGTGGTACAAGTCAACTACCTGGCAAAGGGTATTCAGCCAGAGAGGTACTTCCGACTACATCGTCCGCATCGAACCACAGAGCGCTAGTAGTATATATTTAGCAAAAAAAGGCACTACCACTATCTATTATAATAGTAGCAGCGGTGCCACCCAATGGCTTGCCCGCTTCTGCAATATTAGTATCCAGGACCTGGCTGTGGAAAGCACCACTGCGGTCTACGCCCTCAGTAATACCGGCTCTATATCCAAAACGGTCAACGCTGGCGTTTACTGGGCTTCAGCGACTGCAACAACGCTCGGAACCGGTGCTACCATAGTCAGTGTCAGCACCGATACGCTGCTGGCAACCAGCCAATACGGCTATGTCGCCTATTCTACCGACGGCAATTTATCATGGACACTGATTAACCAGTTTGTCGAGAGCGGGGCCGTTAATGTCCAGGTTATCGCCGATGAATACTTTGCCTCTAACAAGATTATTTACGCCGCAAGTGACACAGCAGGACAAAATATCAAGAAATGGCAGATAGGCACCAGCACCAGCTGGGTAGATATTTTCAACGGCACTATCAGTGGCGGTGTGTACGGTCTTGCTGCTAACAGCAATACGCTCTATGTCCTCGAATACAACGCCAGTTCCGGCCAGAGTACTATATGGCGGCTTTTCTCACCGACGACCGCCACCGCCACGTCAGAAAGTTGGACCTATAGTCCTACCACAACCACGACTGATATAAATGATACAACTGTGCGACTTAATGCTACCCCACGGGCATTGAAAGTAAGCTCGGGCAAGCTATGGGCAGTCAAGACCAACAGCACCAACAAGCTTTACAGCTTCACGGATATTGCTATAGAACTGGAAATAATACCGATAAAGCCGGAATCAGGTTTTACCGACCATGTAAACGCTATAAGTGGAGTTGCTTTTGATGTACCTTTCAGCTGGGCGCGTCCCTCAATAGCCACCGAATACGAACTACGAATCTCCGAGGACGAGGACTTTATTTCTCTGGTGGCTTCGATAATCGTGGCTTCGGAAGAACCGAATATTCTCGTTATGGCTGGCCCGCACCAGACAGGTAACAACAGTGTTGATTTTATACCCGGGTTAACTTATTACTGGAAGATACGGACAACCAGGCCGCTTTACAGCCTGTATTCCAAGGCACGATACTTTTCTGTAGAGCCGGTAGTGGCTTCAGTTCTCCAGTTACTGGTGCCAGCCAACGGCGGTACTGATATAAGTAAAAAACCATCATTCTCCTGGACTCCCATAGCCGGCGCTACCGAATATCAATTTATTTTAAGCACCAACTGGACCATGGCGCGACCGATAATTGACGAGAAAGTCGATAAAGCCGGCTTCAAGCTATCCAAAGAGCTGGACTACGGTAAAACCTACTTCTGGATAGTCAGGGCTACCCAACCTATTTTGAGTAGCTGGTCTACACTGGCTAACTTTACCGTTGAAGACAAACCCACCGGGCCGGTCCCCCCCGTGATTGTTGTCCAGGAGGCTCCGACCGTAACAATTAATATACCAGCCCCACCGCCGCAAAACGATATTACTATAGCACCACCTCCAGAAACCCCACCACCGGTCGTCCCCGATTACCTCATTACCGTTATTGTTATTATGGGCGTCCTGCTCTTAATCGTAATTGTCCTGATAGTTGTACCCCTTCCGGCCAGACTTTTTCCTGCATTTTCTCTACCCAGGAATTTGTTCGGCACCGGACGCAAAGTCAGAATCTCCGGGGAAAAACCGGGCGAGCCGCCGGAGAAACCGGAAATCCGTGCCGAGGTTCCGGAAAAACCTGCGCCGCCGGAGGAAATAGTGGAACGCCCGGCAACCATAGAAAAAGCCAGTGAGGGCGAGTCTGTTGCTTTCGCCGCTAAAAGCTTCATCTGGTTGACAACCACCCAAAAAGGAGTCGAGGGAGGTCAGCCGACACTGTCCGCAAAAGAAGAACTGTCCCTAGGGAAAAAACTCTCCTCCCGGATTCAAGCATTAGCCGCAAAAGAACCGCTCTATCTGAAATATACTCAAGATGCTGCACTGTTCCTTCAAATCTGGGCGCGCTATGACTCCAGAGATGAGACTGACCGCTATCTCACAAAGTCATTCCGGCCCAGGCCGGAGAACGCTATTGCGCTTTTGAAATGCTTCCTGACAACTCCCGACCAGCCAGATACCACCCCCTCCGGCACCAGAGAATTTACCCGGAGCCATTACGACGCGCTGGCTGAAGTCATTGACCCCGATAACGTCTATAAGGCGCTCACCAAACTCTTCAAATTCAAACCCGATAGCATCGAGAGTGAAGCGCCCATCGACCCCTCCGATAGAGCCATTGCCTATAAATTCCTGCGTATCCACCTTCAGGTAAAAGGTGAAAAATAGTACGGAAAATATCCGTACCCGTTCTGAATAGTACTTTCCGGCGTTCGCACCTACCGATAAATTACGCAAAACACTATCAACGCACCGCCATCATGCCCTTTTGTTTGACATCATTCCCCCATTTAAGGTAAACTATTACGGCACAATTTCCTATAGGGGTGATAATTGTGTCAAACGAACAAAGGGGACATAATTTTTAACATTGACACCTCCGTTACTAACTGCCGCCGCTTGTACTTTAGTATTTTAATAGTCACCGCCTACTAGAAAGGCAACCAGCCCCGTACTGAATACGGGGGTATCAAAGCTGTATTGTTGATATGGGATTACACGGGACAGGAAGTGAAGCGACCTCGCCTTACTCTATCTCCATTGAAATACAGGCAGTGACCAGACTATTGTATCATCTATATTACTACGACAGCAGTTAATCCGTTATCGCGGCTTACTGCCGCAATTTATTGTTCTCTTGCCAGTCCACCGCCATGCCCGGATTGGCAGGTTAAAAATACCGATAAAGAGTGTTTTCAATAAAAAAAATAGAAACTGGAGGAAAATAATGTCTTACCCGAAATTCAAGTCGATACTCCTGGAGAAGGACGAGGAAGAGCCCAAAGTTACCTACCTTACCCTGAACAGGCCGGATAAAAATAACGCCATCAGCATCGGCGAAGAGGAAATGACCGGCGATATCAAGAAGGCTATGTGGGAAATCAACCATGATGATGACTGCAATGTAGTCATCTTCAAGGGTGCCGGCAAGAACTTCTGCGCCGGGTTCGACCTCTCCATGGTCTACCGCGTTTATGGCGGTGAAAAAGGTGTCAAGCCGAGCCAGAGAATCAGGCTCCAGACCGACCAGG
>CAYQZZ010000075.1:0-6608 GCA_964422155.1 uncultured Dehalococcoidaceae bacterium
CTGTTGTCAGTAATCTGCCGACGCCGTTAATGTTAAATAAAGTCTCGATAATCACTGAACCGCCAAACAGGCCGGCGACCAGGAACCCTATGTTAGCGACTATCGGAATCAAGCCGTTCTTAATGGTATGCCTGAGGACGATAACCCGCTCTTTCAAGCCTTTAGCCCAGGCGGTGCGAATGTAGTCCTGGGCGATGACCTCGAGCATGCATGACCGCGTCAGTCGCGTGTTCGCCGCCAGGCCGAAAAGCGCCATGCAGAAAACCGGCAATACTATCCGACGGGTGCTCAACAAGAAGTCCTCGAAGGGTGATGTGTAACCCCCGATGGGTACCCAGTGTAACTTGAGGCCAAACAGATAAATAAGCAGGATGGCTGCCCAGAAGCTGGGTACAGTTATGCCTATGTTTGCCAGGAAGGTAAGCACGGTATCCAGCCACGTGCCTCGCCTTAGAGCACAGATTATGCCGAAACCTATGCCAACAACTGTAGCGAATATAGCGCCAATGATGCTCAGATATAAGGTCACCGGCATACGTTGGCTAATCAGCTTCGACACCGGCTGCTGATAAGTAATTGATTCTCCAAAATCACCGCGGAACATGCCTCCTATCCAGGATATATATTGCACGGGCAGCGGTTTATCCAGCCCAAACCGTTGTTGCAATTGTGCCAGCTGGGCGGGGTCGTAAAGGGTATCCCTATATTGCTGCTGGGTTAGATACACTAAAAGCGGGTCGCCCGGTAAAAGCCGTATCAGCAGAAATACCAGGATCGTCACTACTATAATGACAATGAGTCCCATGAATAACCGGCGAATAATGTACCCTACCAATTAAGACCTCCCGCCAGTGAATTGCTTCCTGCAGATTAAGAACAACAGGTTCAAAAAGGTGCCCCGCCGTCAGAGTTAGCCTCGCAGGACTGACACTCCTCGACCCTGGAAAGAACCCTGTCTTGTCTGTAGTAATGGGTTCAATCTTGAACTGATTTTTCCAAGTTCTCCTCCGGTGGAGGAGCCAGAGGGTTCCGGCCCCTCCACCGGTATGTATCTATTCTTTCTTCAGCTATCTCTATTTATTTCTTTTCTATCCAGGGGTCTTCCGGCCACCACATGTCCATGGCACCACCGGCGTGAAGTGCGAAGCCATGAATATTCCCTGCGTTTACACCGAAAGGAGCATCCGCCCTCCAGGTAAAGGTTAAGCACTCGTTATAATCGAGTCTGACTATTTCTTTCATCTTTTCCACGCGCTTGTTATCGTCAATCTCAGCCATTACCGCAGCCCACATTTTGTTCCAGCCCTCCGGCTTGTACATACTGACAAACATGGCCGGGTCGCCCCAGCGGGAGTTAAGACCCGGCATAGTATCGAAGGTCGGGAAACCCGGATGCAACAGGCCTTCCCACCCGCCCATCTCTGCAGACATTATCCTCGGAAAATCCGCAATGTCAAGGGTAGCATCGATGCCGATCTTTTTAAGCTCGGTTAACAGGGCTTCCATAAAGTTCATCTCCGCAAAGGTGTCTGAAAGGAGCTTTGTTTTAAAGCCATTCGGGTAACCGGCTTCGGCAAGTAGCTGCTTGGCTTTGGCTAGATCGTATTTGCGGATTGGTAGCTCAGGGCAATACCACAGGTCACCTGGCTCAGCCATTTGATACAGAGCGGTAAACCCTCTCTTGGCGCCGCCGCCGATACCGTTAACCAGAGTCTGCTTGTCAACGCCATAGTGAACAGCTTCCCGTACCTTTTTATTAGCAAAGGGAGAAGCCGGGTTCGCGCTGTCCCACATCATGGCAAAATGGAACCGCAACGGATCTGAATATATTTTATACCCTTGAGCCTCCAGCATATTCGACGTAGCAAGCTGGAGTCCTGTCTGCAACTCGTCGATCTCGCCCGCCTGGAAAGCCATCACCCCGACGGTTCGGTCGGGGATGTGCCTTATGATAACCGCATTAAGATAAGGCTTACCCGCCTGCCAGTAATTCGGGTTTTTCGTATATTTGACAAAGTCATTCGCCTTGAAGCTATCGAAAATGAAAGGCCCGGTGCCTACCATGTGGAGCTTGGGTTTCATTTCATCTGTAGCAGGTTTTTGTAGCGCTGTGGGCGATGCCATCAGACCGGCAAGTCCAGCCAGCGCGGTCATGTAATTGTAATTGAACCCGTCAAGATTCGCCCGGATGTTATATTCGTCAAGAACATCATAAGATTTCGCTAAGTTCAGGACACCCATGCCAAAAAGGCCTGATGCTGCGGTTGCTTTCAGGTTATATTTGACCGCCTCGGCATTAAAGGGGGTGCCATCATGGAACTTGATACCCTTGCGCAGGTGGAAGGTGATGGATTTACCATCGGGAGAAACGTCCCAGGATTCCGCCAGATGCCCCTTGAGTTTTCCATCCACACCTATCCGGATTAATGGCTCTAGGCAGGGGACAAGAGTCCTGGTCAGCAAAGAGCCAGCATCGGCCGGGGGGTTCATGTTGGTGAAACCTACATCCGATAACAGGGTAAACGTGTCACCGTACTGTGGCTGGCCAGCTGCCGGTGCCGGAGCTGGAGCCGGTGCAGGTGCCGGTTTTGGTGCTGGAGCCGGACTCGGTGCCGGTGCTGGACTCGGAGCTGGCGCTGGAGCCGGACTCGGTGCTGGGGCTGGCGTTGGGGCCGGTGCTGTCTCTTGTTTGGCACAGCTGCCAAGAACCATGCCAGCGGCAACCACCAAAATTAACGAGATTAGAAGTAGCTTTTTCATTTTTACTCCTCCTTTAGTTTTTATTTACTTTTCGTAATATCTTTTGTGTAATACTTTTGCCGGTATGACGCTCTTTTTATATCTGCTGTTGGTTCTTTCACCGGATAATATCACTCCTTTCAGACTTTCGGTCTTACCATTGCCCGTGAAACTGAAAAAGGATTATAAATATTAAAGATGCCTTACCAGCCACTGAAATTACTATAAGTTATAACAGTTATCTTTTCAGTGTCAATAAAAATGAACATTGTGGGAACAAGATTGCACATAATGTGTGCGGTAAGACGATAAAAACGGGTGACCGCTTCGGGAAAGATGCGGCAACCTCAGTTCGGAAGAGAGTTGACAAAGGGCTTAAAGTGGTATATATTATTCTAGCTCGAACACAGAATATTAAACGTAGTATTAACCCTGCCGGTATTTGTAAACCTGTTGGTTGGATGGAGTCTTTGTCATGATAGATGAGCTGGATAGTCAGATAATCTCATTAATGATAAAGAATGGTCGCCTTACCAGTAAGGTACTGGCTAATAAGCTCAACGTTGATGCCTCAACCATAAGGCGGAGAGTGCGTCACCTTATTAAAGACGGGGCGATTCATATTATTGCTCTCCCGGAATTTTTCAAGGCAGGTTTCCCCGTGCAGGCGATAATCGGTTTGGATATTGATAAGAAGGAATTGAATAACGCTCTTGAGACTATCTGTGCCATCCCGGAATGCAAGTTTGTTTCAGTCACTGTGGGGATATTCAATGTCATGATCATCCTGTGGTGCCATTCTACCGCTGAAATTCACGTGCTGGTCCAGAAGATTACGTGCAACTTGAAGGGCTTAAAAAACTGCGAGACGTTTATCTGTATGAATATGGCTAAAAGTATTAATCCTATGGCTAACCGTATCTACCTCTCTCAGATTGAAGAAAAGCCCCGCAGTCCGCTCACTGTACCCAGGTAGTCCGTACATTTTAACTATCGCTCTTTTTATTTTTACCGCTTACCGTTCCCGCTCACCGATTTGCGCTATCTTTTTGTGTAATCCTTCGGCGCCCTGTTACCGATATGCTTTTCGCCCTGAATAGCTGCTATAATCTGTATTCTTCATACTCATACTGGCAGGGATGCCCGGCCGTTACGTACATCGCATTATCCTCAGGTACCATAATTACGGAAGCCAGTGTCTCTGCCGTAGACCCCTCCATGGCATGATTACAGATACCCCTGGGATGATTATTATGGCTGGACATGATTTCCATCATCCGCTCCAGGGTAATGTTCCCGTAGTGCTTTTCAATGAGCCCTTTTATCTGCGGTTCGCGGATATAGGTGCTCGGGGCGCCCAGGTGAACCAGCTCCCCCTTCTTGAACCGCTCGGTGTGATAATGGTTGGCATGGACCAGGATGTCCCTTTCGGGTTGCAGCACGTTGAAATCATCGGGTTTTGTTTCGATACCGATAATATCGCCCTCTTTACTCGCCAGGCAGTAATACAGCATGCTACGCCCGGCTACGCAGAAAACCCCTAGCGCATCGCCGATTCGCCTCTGTCTCATCGCTTTGGGTATGACACAGCAGGCGGGTAAAGTGAATAACTGTTCCTCCGGTGGGCTCACGACGACGTTTAAGACCATCCCCAGGCCCGCTGAGTTCAAGACCAGCTCACAGGCTCCCCAGAAAACCAGTGACAGCTGTTTCAGCCCGTCCGTATATGTTGTTTTCACCAGATCTATTGACCTACCGCAGGTAGCGTCAAAATTCTGCCCGATGATGGTCTTGCCGTCTCTGGTGGCTTGCCCGGTGACGGCAAAAGAGGTACAGAAGGTTTTCATTTGCTGGTAATAAAAACTGAGCTCGAAGTTGCATCTTAGCAGGAAAACCTCTTCAAGGCTGACCCCCGCCCCCTCCGCCTGTCCCTGGAGCATCTCCACCAGCTCAGGGTCGAAACTCTTCACAAGAGAAAGATACTTCCGCATTGTCGTAATTATTTCTTCTCTGCTGGTTTTCTTTGATGTGATGTATTCTTTAAAAAGCGAGTTAATTGAAGTAACAAGAACATTCCGGCGGACGGCTCCGTACTGCTTGCCTATTTCGTACATCGTGCCGCTGCATTCGATAATCTCAAGTCTCTTTTTCTTTTTCATTCTATTATCCTTATTGTTTATCCAGGAATACTATTTTTATCTATGACAGCCCCGCCAACTACTAAGACGTACCTGATTGTACCCCCTCTGCCCCCTTGGCATCAATATCCTTGAAAGCATTGACTTGGATGATAGGAAAGTATAGGATAAAACTGCAATGGTCTGAATCGTGTCCAGGAGGCAGTTTTTCGGCTGGAACCGCGGCGATTCTGCCAGAGGGTAATAGCGATGATAGATGAGTTGGATTACCAGATAATTGAGCAGCTCGTCAAAGATGGCCGTAAAAATAGTAAAGCGTTATCTAAAGAGCTCCACGTAGATTCTTCCACTATCAGGCGCCGAGTGCATCGGCTCATCAAGGAAGGCGTTATTTACATTATTGCCCTGCCGGAGCCAAGTAAGGCTGGCTTTCCTACGCAGGCAATTATCGGTCTTAACGTTGACAATATGGAGCTGGATAACAACCTTAAAATCATCAATGAGATACCGGAGTGCATGTTCGTTTCCGTCACTACTGGTAGATTCAATATCATGATTATTATCTGGTGCCATTCCACCGCAGAGATAGACAGGATAGTAAAGAAAATCCTGTCCAGCGTAAAAGGGGTCAATAGTTACGAAACATTCATCTGCGCCAATATTGCCAAGGGTGTTGATAGCTCTGATTGAGGTGACCCCGGATATCGGCTCAACCTTTTAAGTCGGCATTTTCAATATTGGACTTTCTTGCCGGCGACTCCTTCAACCATGGCAATCGGTCGTTTCAGCCGTATTTCTTTATGTTGCCGGTTTCAATTATTAAATTTAATCCGGCGATTATCTCCAGGTGAATAATAAAGTCAGTCCACTCGCTCTATTGACGATATGTATTTGCCGCCGGTGCCCGCCGTAAAGTGGAAAATAGGCCGGTCAACCCTGTTGAAGGATAGGGGGCAGTGCTCCGTCCCCTTCGGGACAAAGACCAGGCAACTCCTGGTGATGATATGCTTTTCACCACCCATCCATAGCTCCACCTCTCCCCCCAGGTCATGGATATCGTCCGGGTTGGAGCCGAAAAACGCGATTACTTCATCAAAATCATGCGTGTGGGCACCAACAAAGCTTTTACGGGGCTTATAATACCAGACGCACTCTGTATAAAACGCTCCCGGAATTTTATTGGTATCGAGCCAGGCTACGTGGGTATATATCCCGGCATTCTTAGCGGCGGTCTCCTGTTTGCTCGCCGGGAGATTTGCCTCGGTCATGAAATATTTATCATACTTGCCCATTGCTGTTTTTCCTCCTTAAATATGATTCCGGCAACCTGCCGGTAACAGCCTTATATTATAAAAGACAAAAGACGGCCGGGGTTATCCACCATCATGGTATGAATTTGCGACTTTGTAATACCCTGCCGAAGCATTACAGGTACGATGTTGCGTAAGATATGCGCGTAGCCAAACCCGCCCCAGGCAGTCAGCAGCACCTTAAGAAAGGTATCGTGGGAGAGGAGAATGTGCTCCAGGTAGCCATCACTGATAAGCTGTCTCACGGCACTGATGCGTTGCATCTCGCTCGGGAAGCCCATCACGCTCTCCCCGAGCACGAAGGGCGGGAACAGGTGTCCAAAGGTATCGAACTCGATAAAGCAGCCAGCATCAGCGATGCGGTGAATCGTATCCGGCATGAATCCCATGATGTCGATATGGCAGATGACCGTCTTTTCCG
>CAYQZZ010000075.1:6708-8988 GCA_964422155.1 uncultured Dehalococcoidaceae bacterium
ATCGTATCCGGCATGAATCCCATGATGTCGATATGGCAGATGACCGTCTTTTCCGGTCGGCCGCCGTTTTCCCGCAGGATGCGCAATACCTCCTGTATCAGCCTATCGTCTGGGCCGGGAGGGTGTATGGTAAGGGGAGCCCCTGTCTCGCGCTGGGCTTCGGCGCAAGCGCGCAACAAACGGCGCTCATCCTCGCGCAGGGCGGGTGTCAATCCTATCTCGCCGATGATGCCGGCGCGCACTCCCGTATCACCGATGCCTACCGTCAGGTCCCGAACGATTTCTTGCCGGAGTTGTTCTTCGGTCAGGGCAGTTACCTCTGGCGCATACAGCAGCCCTCGGTAGTAGCCAGTGCCCATGATAACGTTAAGGTCAGTGGCTTGAGCGAGCCGCTTTAGACCTACGGGGTTGGCGCCGCCGAAGGGTTTGGTGCTGACATCGACGACGGTATTGCCCCCGGCCTGCTTGTACGCCAGGAGCTCTTTAACCAGCACCGTCTCGCCCGGCATTTGCAGGCAGTCCGCGTTGCTAAGGGCATGGGCGCGCACCCAGGCGAGGTTTTCAAATGTGACCGGGGCGTAGGCTAATGCTTTGTTAGCTGGGTCAGTCGGCTCGGAGAAGAAAAAATCCCTGCCATCGGCGAAAATATGCTCGTGAGGAAGGGTAATACCCAGCGAGTCGGCATCGATTGGCCCCAGCACGGTCTGAGCCTTGGGGGAGTTTTTCGCCTCTGACATGGTTCCAGCCTTTCTCTTCTATCGCCTCTTGTGCTTACTAACCTGCGGTCGTACTTGATTGTACTTTATCCTGCACTTCTCAATCAATATCCTGACTTCTGTCAAAGTAGAAAAGACCTCAATATTCAGTAATTCATCTCTTAGCTTGCTTTCGTTGAATGAATACAAAGGACTATAATTAAACCAGGAAAGCGAAGAATCGTCAGTTATTTATTAATGCAGAATTTGAGTCTCAGGCATTGGTTGAAGATGTGTGTTTAGAATTTAGAGATGCGGTACGTATGAGTATGGTAGACACCCAGGAGCAAGGTCTACTGTCAAAGAAGATTAACGAACTTGCTCTCAAGATTGATGGTACTCCTGTTGAAAGGCTGGTCTTCCGGCTCTACCAGGAGTTGGAAAGAGCTGGCATTTCTATCAAGCCAAAAACCTATCTATCGGATGGGTGGGGTTGCCCTAATCGAGTCCCTGTGATTGGTATACCATTCTACATGGTCGACTCGAAGCTATGTAGCCTCAAAAGCCAGCTGACAGATATCGAACCCGAAGACGATAAGGAAGTGATGATGATTCTCCGACACGAGGCTGGCCACGCATTCAACTACGCCTACCGCCTTTATAAAAGTCTAAAGTGGCGCAAGCTCTTCGGTCGATTCTCCCTACCCTACAAAGAAAAGTACAAGGTGATACCTTTTAGTGCCAGATTTGTGCGTCACGTGCCGGGATGGTATGTTCAGCGGCATCCCGACGATGATTTTGCTGAAACCTTTGCAGTGTGGCTCACCCCCGGCTCAGATTGGCGGAAACGGTACGACAATACTCAAGCTATGATAAAACTATTATACGTTGACAAGATGGTGAAGAGGTATGGTAAAAAGCCGGCGGTGGTAACCAGCGGTAAGTTAGATATGCCCATAGAAGAGATGACGATGACCCTGGGCACCTGGTACAGGAACCAGAAGAAACACCGCCACATCGTCCTTCATCCAATCCTGAACGAAGATTTAAAAAGGCTTTTTCCAGCAAAAGAGGGACAACTCGCGATAGATATACTTCGTGCCAACCGCCAACAACTGATTCGAGACGTTCACTTATGGACGGGTATAGAACGGCAAACTCTGATTGCCTTGGTCGATGAACTTCTGAAGCGTGTCCGACTCCTCGAGCTTAAAATAGAAACTGACCAGACGGCGGTGCTGATGGCGAGCATGTCGGTGTTTGTCACGACACTCGTCATGAATTATCTTGATAGGGGTCAGTTCATTGAAGCTTGATATCATCATTAGTGTTGCGTGGCTGAATTTTGTGACTCGTCAGGGGATGCTGTTCCTAGAGCATAAAAGTATTGTGACTTGCCCCCAATAGTTGTACCAGGTCTTATGTTAGAGCGACTGTCATAATAGCTTCAGGTGCCGGCGGGGCGACGGTGACGCTGGCAATCTCCGCTGAAGGTGTGATGAAACCGGCTATTTCACTGGCGATTTTCATGGGGCTGGTGCCGATGGCCCGCGCCAGCTTGAGAGAGATGCTCGAAGCGTAATCG
>CAYQZZ010000076.1:0-8927 GCA_964422155.1 uncultured Dehalococcoidaceae bacterium
CCCGGACAACCTGCGCGCCATGATGGCGGCGGCGAAAGAATACGGAAAGTATTAAAATTAGCTCAAAAATTAAAAATAAATCTTAAAAATAAAAAATAGATTTGATTTTTATAAGGGGGTAATTAATATGGCAGCGACAAAAAACTGGGCAGGAATGACCTGGCAGGAAAAACGCGAGGAGCGCTTTAAAAGGTGGCTTAACCCGATAGACGTGAAATTCGTCAGCAAGGAAGCGGAAAAGCTCTATAAACAGCGGGTGACCCGGTTCATCAAGGCCATCAAGCTGGAGGAGACCGACCGCGTGCCGGTGATGCTACCCACGGGCAACTCTCCGGCTTACTGGGGAGGGGCGAACTTCCGCACCCTGATGTACGACTATAAAAAAGGCCACGAGATATGGAAAAAATTCATGGTTGCCTTCGGGGACATGGATATCTTCAGCGGGCCCAGCTTCATCCCCTGCGGCAGGATAGCCGAGGCCGTCCCTTCCAGGCAGCAAAAGCTGCCCGGCCTGGGCCTGCCGGGTGACGCCCATATGAACCAGTTCGTCGAGGGCGAGTACATGATGGCGGATGAATATGATAAATATATGCTGGACCCGACCGATTATAATCTTCGCGTCATGATGCCCCGCACTACCCCCCTCTTTGAGTCTTTCAGAAAGCTGCCGCCCTTTAGCGCCATCATGGGTAATTTCTGGATTACCGCTCTCGCGGACCCGGATATTCGCCGGACGTTCGAGACCCTCATGAGCCTGACGGATGAGCAGAAGAAATGGATGGATTCCAATCTGGAAATCAACCAGTATATCAAAGAGCACGGCTATCCTTCTTTGTGGGGAGGGGGAATCATGGCCGGGGCTCCTTTCGACCATTTTGCCGACGCCCTGCGCGGCACCCGCGGCATCGTCATGGATATGTTCCGCCAGCCTAAAAAGCTGCTAGCAGCGATGGAGCGATATTTACAGTGGGCTATTGAAACCAATATCAAGAACTTTCCCATGTCGGCCAGTCCCATCTGCGTTATGCCCCTGCACAAGGGAGACGATACCTTTATGTCTGATAAGCAGTTCGAAGAGTTCTACTGGCCTACCCTGCGGCGCCTTTTCCTGGCGATGATAAACGAAGGCCTGGTGCCGATGCCTTTCGCCGAGGGAAGATATACCAATCGACTCAAACAGATTGCGGATACCCCGAAGAGCGGCGTCATCTGGTGGTTCGACCAGACGGATATGAAAGCGGCGAAGCGTATCATCGGCGATATCTGCTGTATCGCCGGCAACGTGCCCGCTTCGTTGATGATTACCGGCACGACCGCACAGGTGAAGGATAACTGCCGCCGGCTTATCGCGGATTGCGCCCCGGGCGGCGGCTTTATCCTGGCCGGCGGCGCCCACATCGATACTGACAGGATGGATAATCTCAAAGCCATGATGGACGCTGCAAAAGAGTACGGCGTCTATAAGAAATAATAAACAGGGAAGCTCGAAGGGGCGTTAGCCCTGATAGGTTACCGGAAATACCTATTCTCTCAATCTCGAGAGGACAAAAGAAATGTTTCAGAGACCTGATAACTGGTCGAAGCTGACCTGGCGGCAGAAACGCGACCTGCGTCTGGATAAGTGGATAAACCCCGAGGGCGTTAAGTTCGTTAGCAAAGAAGCGGAGAGGGGCTACAAAGCCCGCGCCACGCGCCTGGCTAAAGCCACAAAAATGGAAATACCCGACCGCGTGCCCTGCATGGTGCCCACCGGCTGGTTCCCCGCCTGGAACGCCGGCGTCCCCCTCAAGGAGGTCATGTACGACCCCGAGCTAATGAAAAAGGTCTGGCTCAGGTTCGTGGATGAGTACGATTCGGATACTTTCGACGGCACCCTGTTTTTCCAGGCGCAGGTCAGCGATTTGATGGGGGCGAAGACGATGAAATGGCCCGGTCACGGTCTGCCCGATGACGCCCATTCCTACCAGTACATCGAGGGCGAATATATGAAGGCGGACGAGTACGACCTCTTCATGAAAGACCCGTTCGATTTCCAGTTGCGCAAGCTGCTGCCGCGCACCATGGGCGTCTTTGAGCCCTTTAAAGACATGCCTTCGTTTTCGTCCCACCAGGGCCTGCCCGAGCGCCTGATGATAATGTGCCTCGACCCGCAATTTCAAAAATTGTTTAAAGCTATCAGTAAAGCAAGTAAATGCCTGCCGGCTTGGGGCAAAGCCACCGCCGAGACTACCGCGGCCGCCCGGGCGAAGGGCTTCCCAATGTTCCGCGGCGGTATGGCCGTCGCCCCTTTCGATGTCTTCGCCGATAGTCTGCGCGGTACCCATGGCATCGTGATGGATATGTACCGCCAGCCGGATAAAATCCACGAGGCGATGGAATTCGTCCTGCCCCAGCTCCTTTCCGGGGCCATCGCTATGGCTGACGACGCCGATTGCCCCGTAATAATGATGCCGCTGCATAAGGGCGACGACGCTTTCATGTCCGATAAACAGTTCGAGACCTTCTACTGGCCCACTTTCAAAAGACTGCTCCTGGCCATGGTGGAAGAAGGACTGGTGCCTTTCCCCGTGGCCGAAGGAGCGTATAATCGCCGCCTGGAATATATTTCAGATATGCCTAAGTCAGCCGTCGTCTGGATGTTCGACCAGACGAATATGGCTAACGTTAAAAAGACGGTGGGGAAGGTCGCCTGTATCGCCGGCAACGTGCCTGTCTCCGTAGCTTACACCGGCACGGCTAAAGAGATGAAGGAATACTGCCGCAAGCTAATCGAGACCTGTGCCCCGGGCGGCGGCTATATCCTTAGCGGCGGCTCGACTTTCGATATGGCTAAGCCGGAGAATATCCGCGCCATGATGGACGCGGTGAAAGAGTACGGGAAGTATTAGGAGAACATGATGGAAGGTGTTGCCAACTGGGAAAAAATGACCTGGCAGGAAAAGCGCGAGGAGCGTTTTAAGCGCTGGCTTAATCCGGGTATTAAATTCAATAATAAAGAGGCGGAAAAGCTCTATAAAGAGCGCACGACCCGTTTTATTAAAGCCATCAAGCTGGAGGAGCCGGACCGCGTGCCCTGCATGCTGCCCTCCGGCGTTTTCCCCGCCTATTACGCCGGCTACACCCTCAAGGAAGTCATGTACGACTACGAGAAGCTTAAAAAGGCCTACCTGAAATTTATCGCCGAGTTCGATATGGACACCTTTACCGGCCCCAGCCTCGTCTTCCCCGGCAAAGCTCTGGAAATGACCGACCACCGCCTTCATAAGTGGCCCGGCCACGGCCTGCCGGATAATGCTTCTCTGTACCAGTACGTGGAAAAGGACTACATGAAAGCGGACGAGTACCCCGCTTTTCTGGGCAACCCCGCCGACTACTGGTGGCGCGTTCTTCTGCCGCGGGCGGTGGGTGCCCTCGAGCCTTTTAGGAAAATGCCTCCGATGACCGGCACGATGGGCGTGCCTTTGCCGTTCTATGCCGCGATGGCTGACCCGGATGTCGAGGCGGCTTTAAAGACGATGATCGAGGCGGGTAAAGAGGTCATCAGGTGGCAGAAGGTCATTGCCGAGCTGAACCTGGCGTCTCTGGCCGCCGGCATCCCCAATCTGCGCAGCGGGGCGATGGGGGGAGCCCCTTTCGACACCATTGTGGATATGCTGCGCGGCACCCAGGGCATGGTGATGGATATGTACCGCCAGCCGGAGCGACTGCACGAAGCGATGGAGAAGGTCGTCCCCAACACGATAAGGTCGGCCGTGGCGATGGCGGACGCTACCGGCTCCCCGATGTGCTTTATGCCCCTCCATAAAGGCGATGAGAGCTTTATGTCCCCCAAACAGTTCGAGACCTTTTACTGGACGACCTTCCGGCGGGTACTGATGGGGATGATTGAGGAGGGGCTGGTGCCCTATCCCTTCGCCGAAGGCCGGTACGGCGCCCGCCTTGAGGTCATTAAAGAGCTGCCTAAGTCCTCAATTCTCTGGAGCTTTGAAGACATCGACATGGCGCGGGCGAAAAAGGTCCTCGGCGGTTCCGCCTGCATCGCGGGGAATGTCCCTTCTTCAGTGCTGTATACGAAGTCCCCCGAAGAGGTAAAGGAATACTGCCACAAGCTTATCGAGACCTGTGCCCCGGGCGGCGGCTATATTTTGACCGGGGCGGCCGGGATGAACGAGGGCAATCCGGATAACCTACGCGCCATGATGGCTGCCGCCAGAGAATACGGAGTCTATAAATAGAACAGGAGAATATAAAAATGGACACAAAAGTGACCAGCCCAACCAGAGAAGTCATCATTTCCTATGACCGCCCTACGGTCATCATCGGCGAGCGTATTAATCCCACCGGCAGAAAGAAACTTACCGAGGCTTTGAAAGCCGGCGACCTTGAAATGGTACGCAATGAAGCGCTCCTCCAGGTGGCCGCCGGCGCGGACATCATCGACTGCAATGTGAATGCGCCCGGCGCTAACGACGTCGAACTCCTGCCCAGAGCTGTAAGGGTTGTCCAGGAGGCAGTCGATGCGCCCATGTGCCTCGATAGTCCTAATAAGGACGCCCTCGAAGCGGCCCTGAAAGTCTACCGGGGCAAGCCGCTGGTCAACTCCGTCAGCGGCGAGGAGCGTTCCCTGGAGAGAATGCTGCCCCTGGTGAAGCATTACGGCTGCTCGGTAATTGGTCTGGTTCAGGATGATGAAGGTATTCCCAAGAACACCGAGCGCCGCATCGCCATCGCCCATAAAATTGTGGAGAGGGCGGAAAAGGCCGGCATTCCCCGCGAAAATGTCGTTATCGATGTCCTGGTGTTTCCCATCGGCGCCGAAGCTAAAGCAGGACTTGACGTTCTTGAGGCTATCCGGCGCATTAGAGAGGAGCTGGGCGTCAATATCACCATGGGCGCCAGTAATATCTCCTTCGGCATGCCGGACCGTCCCGTCATCAATGCCGCCTGGGCGTCAATGGTAATCAACGCCGGTGCCACCGCTTTAGTCACCGATGCCGCCAAGGTCAGACCGGCCATCCTGGCTACCGACCTGATTCTAGCCCGTGATAGGTTTGCGCGGCGTTATATTGAAGACCATCGCAAGCGCGAGCAGGCCGCCCAGCAAGCCCAGAAATAGCGGTGATTGCCAGGAATGTAACGACGAAGCAACCCCGTAGAGAAGAATACAGATTGCCTGGTTCCTTCATGCTTGACAGGCACGCTGGCAAAGTCATATACTTAAAGTTGCACTTCGACGCGGGGTAGAGCAGTGGTAGCTCGTCGGGCTCATAACCCGGAGGTCGTTGGTTCAAATCCAACCCCCGCTACCAATTTCTGAAGCTAAAATCCCCCGAATCTGAAAGATGATTCCGGGGGATTTTTCATTTCATTGCGGTTTTCATGAAGCCACCCAGCTTGCAGTTCAAGTCTTTTTACAGGTAGACAGGATTTATGTAGACCTGAAAATGTTATTTCTGCTAAGATGATATAACGAAAACAGGGAGGGTGGGAAAATGCAAAAAACAGCTGTTAAAAATTTGGTAGTGCAGGAACTAAAAAAAATTGTAGGGAATGATTTTGTCTCCACTACACCGGCTGACCTGTATATTTACGCGCAGGACATGACACAGGCTGAGCCAAGCTGGCCTGATATAGTAGTTATGCCGAAATCGGTGGAGGAGGTACAGGCAATCATACGCCTGGCCAATAAAGAGAAGATACCGGTCACTCCTTACATTGCCGGTGGCAATATTGGGGGGCTGACCATCCCCCTTAAAGGAGGCATATCACTTGACCTGAAGAGAATGAATCGTATCATAGAGGTAAATGAGACCGACATGTATGCGGTTGTAGAGCCTGGGGTGACATTCGGTCACATAAAAGCTTGCCTTGAGAAGCATCACTCCAATTTAATTTATACCTATGCCTTTTCACCACCCTCCACCAGCGTCATGGCTAATGCCCTTGTGCAGGGACTTGATGATTTGTCCTTTAGATATGGAGCCGCCTCACACTGGGTCAGCGGGCTGGAAGTGGTTTTACCCACGGGAGAGATGGTGAGAATCGGCTCCTGTGCGGTAAGCGATACGTGGCAGGCACTTGTTCCCTTCCCCGAACTGGCTGGCCTTTTCCTGGGATGGCAGGGCGCTACGGGTGTGATTACCAAGATGGCTGTGAGCCTCTGGCCCAGGCCCAAACACACAACACAAGTAACCTACCTGTTTATGGACTTTGAAGGTGCCGATAAGTATCTACGGGCAATATCAAGAACCCGGGTGCCTGATGATATTACAGTTGGCACCTCTGTCTGGCAGAGGGTTGAGCAGCAGGCCGCAGGACATGTGAAGGTTTCCACTTATCCGGCTCAAGCCATCAGTCCCGGGGAGCCCGAACTCGCCGTAAATGCGGCAATTTCGGGGAATACAATAAATGAGCTTAATGCCAAGGTAGAAGTCATTGAAGAAGTGGTCAGGGAAGAGCTTAAAGATATTAATAATAAAATGATAAAAGCTGGAACTTCGAATGGCAGAAAAGTGGTCCTTCCTACGCAGATGTTAGGCGTGCTCAGTTCCGGGGGAGGGCTAACCTGGGTTGGAACCTACGGGCCGATGAGCAACTGGCTTGAGACTGCCAAAAGGGGTTGTGCTTTGCAGGATAAGCACGGCTTTACACGGACCTTATACACCAGGGTTATGAACGAAGGGCACTTTGTCGCTGTAAGGTGGTTGCTGCCTTTCGACAAAGGAGACCCCGATATGGTAAAGAGAATCCAGGCATTGTACATGGACCAGCTCGAAATGATTCTGGATATGGGTTTTATACCGTACAAGACGCCCGTCTGGGCAATCAGAAAGCTGGAAGAAAAAGCCGACGCCAATTGGGTGAAATTGCATCGCAGAGTTAAAGAAATGCTTGACCCCAATAATATCATGAATCCCGGAAGATGGGGTGCCCCACAGGAGTAGCCTGAATTCCGTTCCAAAAGAAGGAGGTTAATATGAGACCGCTTCAAACTGATTTGTCCATTTATAACCAGTTTAACTTTGAAAGGCCCCCCGTAGGCGTTAAATACCTGTTTAACAAGCCAGAGGGAATAGAGCCGCTGGGTAAAAGCCTGGCTCTTTGTGAAATGCTTAAAGAGGCGCACCAGAGAGGAGCTCCTTTCTATTTCACTAAAGAGAACGAAAATTGTTTCGGGAAGAGATTCCTGGGTATGATGGGCGAATCACCACCCCTCGCCGACGGCGGTGAATTGGGACTTAAACTGGAAATTTTCCAGGAGGCGCGTGCCAACAGTCGACTTCGCCGGTTCATCTATAATCTGGAGAATGGTGCGGTTAATTATGTCGTTTTCTCCCCGCTGGACAAATTGACATTCGAGCCGGACCTCTTAGTTCTCACGGCCACTCCCGGCCAGGCAGAAATCGTGCTGAGAGCAATGACCTATTCGACCGGCGAGATGTATGAGAGTAAGGCAACAACTATCGGCGGGTGTTCCTGGCTCTATGTTTATCCCTATATCAGCGGCAAGGTGAATTACACCATTACCGGGCTGGCTTTTGGTATGAAAGGAAGACAGGTATTTCCCGAGGGATGGCTGCTGATATCTATCCCTTATCACTGGATACCGACGATAACGCAGAATCTGAAGGAAATGAAGTGGGTTCTTCCGGCATATACGTTAGGTAGGGAAAAGTTCATGCAATACGAGCAACGAATACTGAGAGAACTAGCCCACGAGGATACATAGAGTACAAGCGGGTCTGAATCATTACAAATTAATAGGAGGCAGATATGTCACCAGTATTGAAGGATAAAGTAGCTATCATCACCGGGGCCAGCCGTGGCCTCGGGAAGGCTTTCGCCGTAAGGTTCGCCGGGGAAGGTGCCAGGCTTCTGCTTACTACTACCGACCTGAAAAGGGCCGAGGGCACGGTTAATGAGATAAAAGCTAAAGGCGGGGAAGTCGCCATCATGCAGGCTGATATCTCCGTTGCCAGCGACACCCTGAAGATAGCTGAAAAGGTTATGCAGGAGTATGGCAGGGTGGATATCCTCGTCAACAACGCCGCCATATGGTATGGCATCAGGGCCAAACCATGGAACGTATGGACTGAGGAGGAATGGGACCGGATATTTTCGGTGAACGTTAAGGGGACCTGGATGGTCTGCAAGGCGATTGCCCCTCTTATGATAAAGGCAGGCAGAGGCAAGATTATCAATATTGCCTCTAACGTTGCCAGAGTGGGCGGGGCGCCCGTCTATATGCCCTATGCCTGCGGAAAAGGAGCGATATACACGCTGACTCACGCCCTGGCCCGCGCCCTGGGTCCCTCGAACATCAATGTTAACGCCATCGCCCCGGGATTCACGGCTACCGAAGCCAGTTTAGACATGTCCGGCCCTGATAAATCATTCAAGACGGCCACCTCGGGACAGTCCATTCCGCGGCGCGAGGAGCCGGGAGACCTGGTGGGGGCTGCCCTGTTTCTGGCCTCGCCAGACTCGGATTTCATTTCGGGACAGGTCATCTATGTCGATGGCGGCACCGTGATGTTATAGACCATCGCGAAATGTGTCTCGGGCCAACCTATCCTTAGCCGTCTGAAGATTTACTGTCATTCAGCTACACGTAGCATCCGCTCATAGCGTAAATCGGAGGTCGTTGGTTCAAATCCAACCCCCGCTACCAAAGAAATTAAAAGGCATAGCTACTGAGGCTATGCCTCTTTTGTTTTGACACGAGTCTTTGGTGAACCTCATAACCAATTGTACCCCTTCCCCTTCACTAACCTTTCTGCTTAGTCTATCACATTAGTTAGATTATAGCGGGGACATATTGCAGGTTCCCTTTCGGTGGTATCGCCGTACCTACAGTGTAGCTATTTGAACGTTAGTATATAGAGTAACTAAAAAGAGATGGCTCCGGCTACAATAGAATGGATGAC
>CAYQZZ010000077.1:0-8587 GCA_964422155.1 uncultured Dehalococcoidaceae bacterium
AGAGCCCTATGGCTTGTTGCCTTGCCCTGGGGAATTCGTCAGCGACTATGCCTGCAGCTAGAGGCAAAAAACTACCACCACCAATCCCTTGAATGAACCTGGATGCAATGAGGAACTGGATGTTAGGGGCTACGGCACAGAGCAAAGAGCCAACGGTGAAGACGGATAAAGAAACCATGAAGGAGAGTTTCCCTCCAAAGATATCTCCGGCTTTCCCAGCTAAGGGCATGGCGGCAGTGGCTACTAGCTGATAGACGCTCAAGACCCAGCCCGCCAAAATCAATGAGGCACCAAAAGAGGAAGTGATTACGGGGAAAGCAACAGAGATGGCTGTGCCGCTGATAGCAATCAACAATAACGATAAGCTAACAACAGCAAAGACAAAGTATCTGGACATGTGAAATAGTCTATCATAGAATACCTATTGAGATAAAATCATGTCGCCAAAAGCTGAACTGCCACAGGCTGTCAGAACCCCCCGGCTAACTGGGTGTAGGGTGCGGTTTATTGGGTGTCATGACGAAGTGTTCAATCCGATTGTCAGAGTTAAAAGCTTGAATACCTAACTCTTCACCTTGACAAATGCTCCGATTGGGGTGCACAGACCTATACCTATATCCTCATCCATCTGCCGGACAATCTTGGCATCGGCCAGTTCGACAATAAAGGCATCAAGTGTTCCCAGAACTGGGTTACCGCCTTCAGCAAGATGCCCGCCCACTATTTTCCCTTCTTTATCCGAGAAAATGCCATGCAGGTGAATCAGTGTCTCGCCTGTTTCCGACTGAAAGACGATGCCTTTAAGATTGAGCACTTCTAACGGGCCGGGTAGGACCTGGGGCTCGGCTAGGCGTACACCGTGCTTCGCTTTAGAATCGGGAACTAACGATTGGTAGGTAAACTGACGCACGTTGCCGATACCATTGATAGCCCCATATTTAATCCCGTTTTCCTCACAAACTGCCCTCAGACCTTTAGCGATGTCAGTATGGGTTTTTAATCTTACCGGGACAAACCTTCCACATTTGCCCAAAGCATAATAGGCACCGAGTTGTGTCATGCTCTTTTATCCCCCTTTTGCTTTTACTCCTTTTTTCTCATTGACCCAACTTTAATAATAGTAGCACTTTTATGGCTTTTTTGTTATTATCTGTTGTAAATGCCCTTTGCGTATGAAAGTGTAAGGAACCGCAGGTATAAAATTGAAAGGAGTTACTGGAGATGGAATACGGTAGTGGAAAATACAGATACGAGTTGGTTGACCCGTGGGCGAAGCTTCCCGAGGGTGAATCATTTATCGACGTTGCCGGCATTTGCATTGATTCGGACGACAGGATATACGTTTTCAACCGAAGCCAGCGCCCTATGATTGTATTCGATAGGGATGGGAACGAGATTGCATCCTGGGGTGAGGGCCGGTTTAAACGGCCACACGGCAGTTTCATGACTCCCGATGGTCATATCTATTTGACCGATGATTACAGTCATGTCGTCTATAAATTCACTAAAGAGGGCGATTTACTTATGACCATCGGAAATATGGATCAGCCCTCTGATACCGGGCATCGTTGGGGGCTGGATATATTCGAACGTATATCTTCGATAAAAAGGGCGGCAGAGCCATTTAATATGCCAACGGGAGTTGCTATCTCTTCCACTGGAGACATCTTCGTATCAGACGGTTACGGCAACGCCCGGGTACATAAGTTCAGTGCTGATGGGAAGTTATTGTTGTCGTGGGGCGAACCTGGACCAGGGCGGGGCCAGTTCAGGCTCCCACACAACATCTGGATTGACCGTAAAGACAGGGTATGGATTGCGGATAGAGAAAACCATCGGGTTCAGATATTTGATACTGAAGGTCGATTTTTAAATCAATGGACCGACCTTCTAAGACCCACCCATGTCTACATGGATAAAGATGAGTCCGTCTATATATCGGAGTTATGCCGGCGAATAAGCATATTCCGCTTGGATGGCAAATTGCTGGCACGCTGGGGAAACGAATCTCATGGCATAGACGAGCCTCTGCTCGTTGGACCGCATGTCATATGTGTTGATTCACGGGGAGACTTATATGTGGGTGAGGTTGCCAAGGCATTCGGTAAAGTTGACCGAGGAGCCAGGACTATCCAGAAGTTCGCCAGGGTGACATAGGCCCACCCACCCGTTACTATCCGGTATTACCCGTAGATGCTTTACGTCGCGAAAAAGGGCTCACTTTAGATACAACAATTACATATTTGAGTTAGCTTTTCGCTCCTTACCGGTTCAGCTTTCTGATGAAATCAACATAGTTATCGCCAGTCGGTTCTGGGATGGGATAACGGCCATAGGCGTAAGCAGCATCAAAAGCGGCTACAATATTTTCGGGCGGTGTATCGGGCTCAATGTTATGCGACGTGGCAAAGATGAAACCTCCGCCGTGAGCATATTCCTGTATTAACTTCTTCGCCCCCTCCCTTATATGCTCTACTGTTCCTCGCGGTAGCAGTTTTTGTATGTCAAAGCCACCTAAAAATGATATATCGTCGCCAAACTCCTTTTTCAAACGCCACGGTTCCATATTTTTAGCCAGCGGTTGAACTGGGTTGAGGACGTCCACCCCGATCTCTATCAAATCGGGTATAGCATCATATACCGAACCACAACTGTGCAGGATAATCTTCGCCTCTGGGCGCAGGTGTTTCCTGATATTCTTAATGATTTCTGCGGTATATGGCTTAACAAAATGTACGTAGTCATTATGAGACATGAAAAGACCGGTTTGAGTACCGAGGTCATCATGGATATTCGCCCCATCCAGGTACTGGCCGATTCCCCCGAAGAACTGCTCATGGATGGCGGTGCCGATTTCAAGGAGTTTTTCCGAGAGCTGGTGGTAGAATTTGGGGTCTAATTTCATGTCGGTAAGCCATTTATCCATGCCACTGAACATTGTGTAGCCAAGGAAAGGCAGCATTGTGGAAATACACCGGCCAACGACGAAGTAGTCCGTTTCTTCATGCAGATATTTTGCCCTTTCCACCACTCCCTCCATTATGTTGATAGAGGGGTCAGGCCAGGGATAATCCTCGATGTCCTGCTTGGTGGTCATATGCCGCATGGGGAAATCAAAGGGCTCATCGTAAAGACCAAGCTTCCTTATTCTCAGACCACAGAACCACGGCCAGGTCTTGGAACCATCAGGTTGAATAACGGCTCGCGGCGCATTACAGCCAACGGCGGTCATATCGGAGTGCAGCCTTTGCACCACTCGCTGGTCGATATTTATAGGTTGAGTGAAGACGTCGGATATTTGAATTGGCTCAGTGTCTTTTAGCCCCAGGTATTGATAAAGCTGGGAGCAAACCTTCCCGTCTGGTGGGCACTCGGTGATGAAAGTGCCCGAGCCACCGCCGAAGCATATAGGTACCCGGTCGGGCTCCTGGTGATTAATAGCGGCATATACTCTTTCTCGTGAATTCATAATGCTCCCTCCCTTATCGTTTCAGCCGTCGACCAGCTTCTTCAACTTATTTATGGATTAGTATTCCTTGCCTCATCAATCATGGCGAGGACATTTTCTATGGGCACATCAGGCAGTATGGTATGGTCTCCACCTACAATGTAGCCCCCTCCCTTGCCCAGCACCCGAATCCGTTCCCTAACCTCGGCGCGGACCTCTTCCGGAGTACCAAAGGGCAGAGTGTGCTGCGTGTTGATGGCCCCGTAGAAGCAGATGTCCTTCCCGTACTCTCTTTTAAGCACCCCCGGCTCGTTCCCCGGGAGATGTACCTGCGTTGTCTCCCAGACGTCCATGCCGATATCTATCAAATCGGGCATGACCTCGCGGAAGGTGCCGCAGCAGTGGAACCACATCTTGCGCTCATTGCGTTTGGCCAAGCTGAAGATTTTTCTATATGTCGGCTTTAAGAACCTCCGCCAGTGCTCTGGGGACATCATCATGCCTCTGGCGGTGGCGAAGTCATCGCCGAACCAGAAGATGTCGGCCAGCCCTTTGGTGGCCTTGAGCACCCGCTGGCTTAAGTCAAGTATAAATTCCTCAAAATGGTATACTGCGGCTTCGATTAATTTTGGTTGGTAATGGAATTTCATCAGCGTTTCTTCAAAGCCGAAAAGCTCAAACAGGGTGCAGACAAACGGAATCCACGCGCCAGGCACGCCGGTAGCATCTTTGAGGCTCAGTCCTTCCTCCACAACACCGGCTCGTGGGCCAACCCAGCAGGCCATATCAGGCACCGTCAGCAGGAGTTCCCTCATAGCATCGAACTCGAATTCGTTTGCCTTGGGCCATTTAAAGCGCTCAATGTCCGCCACGGACTCGGCTCCAATTAGAGGGTGGTCTCCCTTCTCCCGGCTGTAGCCGACTCCTTGGTAGCCGGCGACGTTTCTCTTTGTTCCCCAGATGCTGAGCCCACGGCTGGCATTGGGGCCTGTATAGATGGGCGGCGCCATACGGATATCAAGTTCCAGCTTGCCGCGCAGTTCAAAGACGTCTCTGGCCTGAAAGTGCCGGAGCCAGCGCTCAACGCCTTCGAACCCCATGATGTGCACCGGCGTCACCTCCGGCTGAACATGGTTTATCGCCTTTAAAACCCTCTCTTTTGATGTTTCCACGGAGGCCTCCTTCCCCCTTTTTCTCGATAGTAATTGAGCCCTACCTGTATTTTTCACTTACGTGAATGAAACCTAATCGGTCTTTCTCTTGTCCTCTATCCTTTTCGCCTTAAAAGTCGTTCTCTCTAAGGTGCCGAATTCAAGAAACTTGACAGAGGGTGCGACTTGAAGCTCTTCTCGTAAAGCCATCCTCACCCTTTCTTTGAGCTGGTCTTGGTCTACATCTTTACCTAAGCATTCAACAACGACAGTACAGATATTAGCGCTTCTTTTCTCATCGGTGGTAAGTTCTATTCGATATTCGTCAGCGAGTTCTTTAAAACCTCGTAATACCTTTTCTACCTGAGTCGGATAAAATTTGGCACCTCGAAAAACAATCATGTCATCAGCTCTCCCCAGAATCCCCCCTGGTGATTTAGCATGGGTTCGACCGCAAGCACACTTCCCCACATCAAGTTTAGCCACGTCATTGGTCCAGTATCTAATCATTGGAGTAGCCTCCTTTGTCAGGTGGGTCATCACCAAGACTCCTGCTTCATCTGGCTCACACCATTTCTTCGTCTGTGGATTGACCAGCTCCACCAGAACATGGTCCTCAACCCAGTGGATGCCAGCTTTTTCTGGGCATTCAGAGGCGCAGGTTGGGCCAATTTCAGCCAGGCCGTAGTAGTCAAAAGCCTCGATACCCAAGCTACTCTCAATCTTCTTCCTGGTCGAAGCTACAGCGGCTCCAGGTTCACCGCCAAAACAACCTATGCGCAAAGCGAGGCTCTCGGGCGAAACTCGCCTTTCCATGAGCCTTTCCCCCAGGTAAAGCGCGAAAGACGGTGTTGCTAGAAGAACAGTTGCCTGAGTGCCAATAAGATAATCTATTTGCCTATCGGCTGGGGTAGTACCAATGGGGATGACCAGGCAACCAAGTTCACGAGCGGCGTAATGACTGGACATTCCAGCCACCCATAGTCCGTAACTAAAGGCATTTTGTATAATATCGCCAGGTCGTACTCCAAAATTCCAAAGGGTCCTGGCTGTCCAATGCGTTATGTTCTCAACGTCCTTTTCCGACCATATGTTGTAAACCTGGGCCCCTGTAGTCCCGGTGGTCGGATGTATTTCTCTCCAATCTTCAGGTGGGGAAACAGTGTATCTGCCGTAAGGAGGATATTTTCCCTGTTCCTCTCTAATCTCCTGTTTGGTGACTACGGGCAATTTCGTTATATCTGAAATTGACTTAACATCCTCTGGCCTCACGCCAGCTTTATCAAATTTCTCTTGATAAAATGCTGAATTTTCGTAGCATCTTTTTAGCTGCCACTTAAGCCGTTTCAGCTGTAAACTTTGAATCTCCTCTCGCCTCATAGTCTCTATTGCCGGCTCATAAAGCTCAAGGCTGCTGCCACCCATCGTCTTTTCCTCCTGACTCTAGTAAATTATAGCAATACCACAAAATCCCTGCTGGCTATACACCCACATTCATGAAGTTTAAGGGGTGCGAGGCGGACAGGCAGCTCTGGTAGCAGAGTTCGATATCTTCCTGCTCCTTTAACGTGCCGGTTACATGTTTCATTTTGCTGCTTATTTATTTAGGAATCAAGCTGAAAGCAAGTCCTCGGTCTCGCTAACAATCGCCTTATATATATGGGGGCGCCGGTCTCTTAAGAAAGGTGTTGTCTGTCTGGCACTTATCAGTAACTGTCGGTCCAGCTCGGCGGTGATTACCTTCTCCTCTTCTCCGGCATCGACAATGATTTCTCCTTTGGGATTGACGATCCGGCTGTTGCCACAGAAGATGGCGTCACCTTCTTGCCCCATGTGATTGCATGGTGCCAGGAAAACGATGTTCTCCACGGCGCGACAGGTCATCTGGGCATTCCATCGGCGCAACCACCCTGTTTTGTCTATCGAATCTGGCCCGGTACTGCTGGGTAGACTGCTTGAGCCTGGGGAGAGATAGCCGACCGGGGAAGCAAAGGGCACTATTATCAATTCGGCTCCATTCAGTGTAACGCAGCGCGCCGACTCCGGGAAATGAAGGTCATAACAAATGACAATACCAACCTTCCAGTCATGGATTTCAAATACCGGGTACTTGGACCCGTACCGGTAATAAATTAACTCTAAAGCCCGGAAGCCGGCAGGATGTGTTTTCCGGTATTTACCGATTATCTGGCCTTGCCGGTCAATCACCATTGCCGTATCAAAACATATACCAGGCTGTTCCTGTTCATAGATTGTCGCGATGATGTAAACGCTATGTTGTTTCGCCTTTTCCTTTATACGTGTGATAGAGAAGCCATCATCTTTCTCAGCCCATTGCACGTACTTGTAGTCACGGTATTGTGCGAAGTACAGGTTGTTGAAGAATTCGGGTAGCACTATTAAGTCCGGTTTCTCCCTCGCCGCTCGGTCGATGAAATTACAGGCTCGAGCAACATTAGAATCTCTATCTTTGCCGCAATTCATTTGAATCAGACTCAGCTTCATTTTGCTGCCTCCTTTCGCTTTGGGGTAAATAGTATAGATGAACGGCTTAATGTGAACATATTTTAAATATCTGTTGTGGAAAATTCAATAAATGGTGAGGGGCAAACTAACCCCATTAGCATTTGCCTGTTCCGAAGAGCTATACTGGTTGCTAGCATGAAGAGGCCCGCGTACTTCTACGGATATAATATTGCCGCCGCCAGCTTTGGCCTACAGGCAATAGGTATCGGTACCTATGTCACTTTCGGCGTCTTTTTTAAGCCGCTGCTTGCCGATTTTGGCTGGTCAAGGGCCACCCTGTCCGGCGCTCAGTCTCTGGTACTGCTCGTTGCGGGATTCCTTGGCATCCTAGTTGGCCGGTTGAATGATAGGCTTGGTCCGCGGCTGGTGATGACGGTAGCCGGCTTTTTCTTTGGTTTGGGGCTCCTGCTCATGTCTGGGCTCCATAACCTCTGGCAATTGTACCTGTTCTACGGCGTAGTAGTCGGCATCGGCTTGAGTTCGATTGACGTCATCGCCCTCTCGACTACGGCGCGGTGGTTTGTTCGGCGAAGGGGGATGATGACCGGCATTGCTAAGGTGGGAACGGGTGCCGGGCAACTCGTTATGCCCCTGGTGTCCACTATGCTCATCGCCACTTATGGCTGGCGGACTTCTTATATTATCATTGGCGCTATAGTGATGGTCCTGCTCATTTCCTTCGGGCAGGTGTTGCGCCGTGACCCGGCTCGCCTGGGGCTCCTGCCAGACGGAAATAAAGAAGCCCAAATGGAGGGTTCGAAAGCTGCCGAAACCGGGTTCTACCTGCATGAGGCGCTCCGCACCCGGCAGTTCTGGACGATTTGCCTCGCCTTTCTGGCCACCATGTTCTGCCTTCAAATAATCATGGTGCATATCGTCCCCCACGCCACGGACATCGGCATATCCTCAACGACCGCGGCCGGCACCCTGTCGGCTATTGGTGGCATAAGTATGACGGGGCGGTTTGTCATCGGCCTCGCTATCGACCGTATTGGCAATAGGCGCTCCATGATTATCTGTCTGGTCCTGCTTATCCTGGCTCTCCTGTGGATGCAGCTGGCCAGAGAGCTCTGGATGTTCTGCCTGTTTGCCGTCGTCTATGGTTTTGGTCACGGTGGATTGCTCACCGTGGTTTCACCTATAGTTGCCGAGTACTTCGGGGTTCGTTATCATGGTGCCCTCTTTGGCATCGTCTTCTTCAGTACCATGGTTGGGGGTGCTCTCGGACCGGTTATTGCCGGATATATCTTTGACACCACCGGAAGATACAGCCTCGCCTTCTGGATCTGTACCGCGGTCGCGGCTATCGCACTGGGACTCATAATATCTCTGAGACAGACAAAACAGGATGTAAAAGAAATGCCAGGGGAAAGCGTGTAATCCCCTTAACTTAAGTCACGCAACCCGGAGTTCCCTGGTTCAAATCCAGCCGCTGCCGTGACTTCTTTTAAGCCCGAGGTTC
>CAYQZZ010000078.1:0-8576 GCA_964422155.1 uncultured Dehalococcoidaceae bacterium
CTGGATTCCCGCCCTCGGGCTGAACTCGGGCTGAAGCCTTCGCGGGAATGACAGTGTGGAAGTGCTGATTCCAGCCGGAGTTTACCCCCTACGCCAATATGGGGCGTGAATGTCAGTTGGTGCGCTGGAATGACACCAAATCATTACTAAATAGTATCTCAGGGATTCACTTTCTTTAAAAAGAGTATTAAAATAGAAGTTGCGGATATTCCTGCCGAATCGAACTAAAAGAGTTACTTTTCATTATAATAACATGATTACTATTATCGACTATAATGCTGGCAATATACGGAGCGTGCTGCGCGCCTGCGCGGAGGTCGGTGCTAAGGCCACCACCACCAGCGACGCGAAGGTAGTTGCCGGAGCGGAGAAAATTATTTTTCCGGGGGTGGGCGCAGCCCCCAGCGCCATGGCCTACCTCAAGAAAATGGGACTGGACGTTGCCCTGAAAAATGCTTTTAAAGGGGGCATACCGATACTGGGGATTTGCCTCGGGGCGCAGATAGTCCTCGAAAGCTCCGATGAAGGCAAACAGAAATGCCTCGGCCTGGTGCCGGGGAAAACCATACGATTCAGGATAGAGGATAAATTGCTCAAGATACCGCACATGGGCTGGAACGAAGTCAGCGTTGTCCAGCCGCACCCGCTCCTTGACGGCATCATGGCGGGAGACGAGTTCTATTTCGTCCATTCGTTCTATCCGCAGCCCGCCGCAAAGAAAAACGTCTACGCGGTCTCAAATCACGGCGGGGATTTCTGCGCGGCGCTGGGGAGCCGCAATCTCTTTGCCACCCAGTTCCACCCGGAAAAGAGCGGGCGGCTGGGACTGGAGCTGCTGGTACGCTTTGCCCGGTGGGAAGGCAATGCTTAAATTGTTTATTCATGTCATTCTGGCCCCTACTCGCCTGCCATAGTCATGGAGGGACGGCGAGCAGGTCGGGGTACGGGGTAAACTCCGACCAGAATCCACACCCCCTTTCTCCCCTCTGGATTCCAGCTTTCGCTGGAATGCCAATATAGTGTATATGTATATATAATAAAAAGCCATGTTAAGTAAACGTTTAGTTGTCTGCCTGGACGTGCGCGGGAGCAAGCTCGCCAAAAGCGTTAAGTTCGTCGATACGAAAGATATCGGCGACCCCATCGCCAAAGCCCGCCAGTACTATGAAGACGGGGTTGACGAGCTTGTTTTCTACGACATCACTGCCTCCAGAGAGAACCGGGACATTATGATTGATTTCGTCGAAGAAGTGGCTTCGCAGATTTTCATTCCCTTCTCGGTGGGCGGCGGGATACGCTCCGTGGAAGATGCCACGAAGCTAAGGAATGCCGGCGCCGAGAAGGTCAACGTCAATACCGCCGCCGTGAAGCGAAAAGAGCTAATATCGGAAATAGCCAGTGCCATCGGCTCTCAGAGCACGATACTATCAATGGATATCAGGAGGGTCAAGCCGACAAAAGAAATGCCCTCCGGCTATGAGATTGTCGTTAACGGGGGCGTCACACCCACGGGAATCGATGCCCTGTGGTGGGCGAAAGAGGGCGAAAAGTTGGGGGCCGGAGAACTGGTGATTAACTCCATCGACGCCGACGGCACCAAAGACGGATATGAATTAAAGCTCACCCGGATGATTGCCGACGCGGTGGGCATCCCGGTAATCGCCTCGGGAGGAGCGGGAAAGCCGGAGCACCTTTACGATGTTCTTACCGAAGGACACGCCGATGCCGCCCTGGTGGCTTCGATTGTCCACTACGGCGTGTACACCTGCCGGACGCTAAAAGAGTACCTGCACAAACGCGGTATTAAAGTACGGATGAATTATTGAGTTATCAGTTCACAGTTGAAAGTCGACAGTCCTCCCCTCCTCCGAAACTGATAACTGTAGACTGTAAACTAACCTGACTTTCAAGTTAATATCACCAATTCACTTAAAAAGTAGTATAATATTTAATTGTCCTTTCAAATTTATGAGCGCTATCGACGAAGTAAAACAAAAAATCGATATTGTTGACGTCATCGGCCAGTACGCCGCTCTGAAGAAGGCGGGCCGTAACCTGACGGCTTTGTGCCCATTCCACAGCGAAAAGCACCCGTCATTCTTCGTCTACCCGGAACAGCAAAGCTGGCACTGCTTCGGCGCCTGCAATACCGGCGGCGATGTCTTTGCCTTCGTCATGAAAAAAGAGGGTCTCGATTTCGGGGAGGCGCTGCGACAACTAGCACTGAAGGCCGGCGTTACCCTGCCTTCGAAGATGGAGGCGGAGGGCAAGAAAGAGGAAAAAGAAGAGCTTTACCAGGTCAACGAGGCAGCTGCCCTGTATTTTCACAATCTGCTTCTCAATGCCACGGCTTCGGCAAAAGCCAGAAATTACATAGAAAAACGGGGGTTTACGGCAAAGACCATCACCGATTTTCAACTCGGTTTCAGCCTCGATAGCTGGGATGCTTTAAAACTTTACCTCGGGGAGAGGGGGCACAGCGAAGAAACCATGCTGACCGCTGGTCTTCTGATAAAAGCGGAAGATGGTCGAACCTATGACCGGTTCCGCGGCAAGCTTATGTTCCCCATCCGCGACATCAGAGGGAGGGTGACGGGCTTCGGGGCCAGGGTGCTGGACGACTCATTACCGAAATATGTTAACTCCCCCCAGACGCCCACCTTCGATAAGAGCGGCACCCTCTATGGCATCGACCGCGCCGCCGCCGAGATAAGAAAGCAGGATAAAGCCATCATCATGGAAGGCTATATGGATGTCATCATGGCTCACCAGAACGGCATTACCAACGCCATCGCTTCCATGGGTACAGCGATTACGGAAACACAGGCAAATACGCTCAAGAAGCTGAGTCGGAACCTGATTCTCGCCCTTGACGCGGATGCTGCCGGCGAGGAAGCCATGCTGCGTACCGTCGGCTACGAGAATATCCTCAATGCCGAGATGCGGGTTATCGTTCTGCCAGAAGGTAAAGACCCGGATGACGTTATTAGGGAAAATATTAGTAACTGGCAGAGCCTGGCGAATACAGCCGTACCATTAATCGATTTCCTGTTTGAAAAGACAACGGTAAAGCTGGATTTGACTACCGCCAGGGATAAGTCAGGCGCCGTAGACAGGCTCCTGCCCATCGTGGCCGCCATCAACGACCCCATCCGCCAGGCGCACTACCTGCAAAAACTGGCCGCTATGGTAAAGGTGGACATGAATACCATCAAGGCCTCTTTGAGTCGGCTGAAACCAACTACGAGCAGACGCAAGACATTAATGTCGAAACCAGCCGTTACCAAACCGCTACGCCCAATGGCATCCAATTCCCGTGAGGAATATTGCCTGTCCCTTCTTTTACAATACCCC
The DNA here is from genome assembly GCA_964422155.1 of uncultured Dehalococcoidaceae bacterium. Taxonomy (GTDB): domain Bacteria; phylum Chloroflexota; class Dehalococcoidia; order Dehalococcoidales; family RBG-16-60-22; genus JBGPRB01. Next base: position 3,355 of record CAYQZZ010000078.1, read on the forward strand.
GAACTCAGAAGCCAGCAGCCAGACCTCTCCCCCGAATATTTCGAAAGTAGCGAAAACCGGGAAATTTTTAACGCCTGGCAGGAGGTATCTGATATACTTTCATTAAGAGAGAGAATCGACCCGGCCATTCATGAACATCTTGACGCCATTATAAAAAGTGTGGTATATAAAACACTATCCTCGACAGATATAGAACGAAGATACACCGCCTGCATACTGGAGCTGGAAAAGCAGTACTACCGGAATTTTGAAGCCAGAAGAGGCGAGATATTCGCCCAAGAGGTAGAATCAGGCGGTAAAGGCGCTGATATAGCCAGACTGCAAAAAGAAGGCATAGAGCCCAGCACGAAGCTGAAGGAACTGGACGCTCATAAGAAACGAAATCCTTCCCTGGGAAGGACAAGGAGATAACATATGGACAAGGAAAAGAGCGAACTGGATGCACTGCGGGAGAGGGAGATTTTTGAAGAAATACCCCATGCCGAAATACTGGCTTCCGATGTAAAACCGGATACGATATTCGGTGCCGCTATCGGACCTGACGAGGAACTGGAAAACGAGGATATAACCGAGCCAGATGAAATATGGACCAAGACCAAGCACTTCGACGGCGATAAAGGTGAATCGGGACTCGACCTGGACCTGGAAATAGCCGCGGAAGACATGGTCGAGCCGGATATCACCGATGACCCCGTGCGTATCTACCTCCACGAAATCGGCCGGGTGCATCTCCTCACCGCCAAGGACGAGAAGAATCTAGCCAAGCATATGGAAGAGGGTAAATACCTCAACACCATTAAACAGGATTACACCCAGAAACATGGTCGGCAGCCCCCGGCCACCGATATTATACTGGCGATGCTGCAAAGCCTGGGGCAGTCTACCGGGCTTATTCACGTCCTCCAGGAACGAATCGGCCTGCCCCAGAAGATGGGTTTCATGGAAAGTGTATACGATAACAAGCTACAGGAAAGCATCGATAACGCCATAGACCCGCAGATAATCCATGATATCGGTGTCAAGCTCGATAAAACGATTACCGAAACGGAAGAAATGCTGATAAAGCTTTCGCTGGGCAGCCGACTGCTACCCATTGAAGTACGAGATGTCATCAGCCGCAAAGTGTCTCTAGCCAATATTGACAAGCTGATAGCCGATAAAGATTTCATTGATTCCGTACAGGCCAATGAAAGGCAGTTTTCGACGTACTTCTACGATATCATCCGGGAGGGCAAAAAGGCGGAGAGGCATCTCATCGAGGCCAACCTGCGCCTGGTGGTTAGCGTGGCCAAGAAGCACATCGGACGCGGCATGTCCCTGCTGGACCTCATTCAGGAGGGCAACATCGGGCTGATGAGGGCGGTGGAGAAGTTCGACTACCGTAAGGGCTATAAATTCAGCACCTACGCTACCTGGTGGATACGGCAGGCGCTGACCCGCGCCATCGCCGACCAGGCCCGAACAATACGCATCCCCGTACACATGGTAGAGACCATCAACCGGCTCTTAAGAATCAGCCGCCGCCTGGCCCAGGAGTACGGCCGGGAGCCAACCTCGCGGGAGATTGCCAAGGAGATGGAGGTCTCCTCGGACAAGGTCAGGGAAATCGTCAAGGTGTCACAGTTGCCCATATCGCTGGAGTCACCCATCGGGGAGGAGGAAGACAGTCCCCTGGGGAACTCCATCGAGGACAGGAACGCCATGCCGCCGGTGGACATCGCCTCCAAGCAGCTTTTAAAGGAGCAAATCGAGGACGTGCTGGGGACGCTGACCCCCCGCGAGCAGCGCGTGTTACAGCTCAGGTTCGGGCTGGAAGACGGGCGGAGCCGCACCCTGGAAGAGGTGGGGGTGGAGTTCAATGTGACGCGGGAGCGCATACGCCAGATTGAGGCCAAGGCATTAAGAAAGCTGCGCCATCCCAGCCGCAGTCGGAAGCTGAAGGACTATTTAGAGTAATAAGAATTTTTATAGCGTCATTCCGGGCTTGACCCGGAATCCAGACCACCTTTACCCCACCACTGGATTCCCGTTTCCGCGGGAATGACGTTCATGGTTGGGAGAGCCGCAAGCTTAAGTAATGCCTGGATCCCGACTTTCGTCGGGATGGATGTTATTGTATACTAGTACTCAATACTTTTATTTCCATCCATCCGATGCGCTAACAATCCTCTTGAGGGAGTAACTGTATTGAAAAAGTTCTTTGTGCTGTGGGCCAGCCAGGCGGCTTCCCTGTTCGGGAGCGCCGTGGTGCAATTTGCGCTGGCATGGTACCTGACCAGGGAAACCGGTTCCGCTACCGTGCTTGCTACCGCGTTGATAGTAGCGGTGATACCGCAAATCGTCCTGGGGCCGTTCATCGGGCCGTTCATCGACCGGTGGAGCCGTAAAAAAATCATGATTTTCGCCGACCTTTCCACCATGTTATTCACGATGGTGCTGGTCATATTATTCTATACAGATACTATCCATGTCTGGCACATTTATGTAGTCATGATAGGCAGGTCTATTGGCGATGTGTTCCAATATCCGGCCCTGGGAGCTTCCATTCCCATAATTGTACCGGAAAAACACCTGGTACGTGCGAACGGACTCTTCCAGATGCTGCAAAACGCCATCAAGATTGTCGCGCCAATTGCCGGCGCGTTTTTAATGGAAGCGCTGCCCATGCAGGGAGTACTATCGGTGGATATCATCACCGCTGTCATCGCTGTTGCCTGTTTGCTCCCGCTGGTAATACCCCAGCCGCCGCGCACTACCCTGGCGGCTAAGCCAAATTACTTCAGCGATATGAGGCAGGGTTTCCGTTATATCTGGTCGCGGCGGGGACTGGTCATGCTGATAGGCATGGTAGCTTTACTCATATTCTTTGTAGCGCCGGCGTCCAGTTTAATTCCGGTACTGGTGAATGAACACCTGGAAGGAGATGTAGTAAAGCTGGGCTGGCTGGGTTCCGCCTCGGGAATCGGCGGGATTATAGGGGGTTTAGCGCTGGGGGTGTGGGGCGGGTTTAAAAAGCGTATGTGGACGGCTTTCCTGGGCTTTTTTATAATGATTCCATGCAGCGTAGGATTAGGTTTTACATCCCCCAATATTTTCTACACTACCACTGTTCCCGCCATGCTGTTTATGGGAGTAGCCCTCACTCTTGTCAATGCGCCGCTTGGGGCAATCCTGAATTCCGTTATTGCCAAAGACATGCAGGGGCGGGTATTCTCGTTATATGGCTCGATAGTCATAGCAGCAATGCCGCTCGGGCTGTTAATCGGCGGACCGGTGGCAGACGCGTTAGGGATACGTTCTCTCTATTTTATCGCCTCCGGAGCATGGCTGATTATCCTTCCCCTGGCGATGTTAAGCAAACCGCTGATGAACCTGGAAAATGAGAGGGTAGAAGAGAAGCCTGGGGTAGAAAGCTAACTATTGCTTGAACATCCCCATCATGTTTTTAGGAATCTTGCCGCTCATACCCATTTTCATGAGCTTCTGCATCTGCTGGAACTGGTTAAGCAGCTGATTGACATCGTGGGTGCCGGTGCCGCTGCCGCGGGCGATGCGCTTGCGGCGGCTGCCCCCGATAATTGAAGGGTTCTGCCGCTCCTGAGGAGTCATGGAGAGGACGATAGCCTCGACCTTTTTCAGCTGGGCTTCCTGGGCGCCGTCTGGCAGTCGGCTGGCAATTTTCGAAACGCCCGGCAGCATCTCGGCAAGCTGGGCTAAAGGCCCCATCTTTTTGATAGCCTTCAGCTGCTCCAGAAAGTCCTCAAGGTTAAATCCGGATTTCTGTATTTTCTTCTGGAGTTCCAGGGCTTTCTTCTCGTCGAGGGTTTTCTCTGCCTTTTCAATGAAGGTAAGGACATCACCCATGCCCAAAATGCGCGACGCCAGGCGGTCGGGATAAAAAGGCTCGAAGGCATCGACTTTTTCGCCGATGCCGATGAATTTAATGGGCACGCCGCTCACCCACCGGATAGAGAGGGCGGCCCCACCCCGCGCATCGCCGTCCATCTTGGTCATGATGAGTCCCGTGAGATTGACTTTCGCATGGAACTCCTCGGCCACGCGCACGGCGTCCTGTCCGGTCATGGCGTCCACCACCAGCAGCACCTCGTCCGGCCTGAGCACCTTCTTTACATGCTCAAGCTCGGCCATCATCTCTTCATCGATGTGCAAGCGGCCGGCGGTATCGACGATAACGTGGGTGGCCGCTATCTTTTTAGCCTCGGACATGGCATGGGCGCAGATGTCTTTACTGGCCGTTTTCGGGTCTTCGTTAAACACCGGGACATCGAGCTGCTTGCCCAATGTCACCAGCTGCTCGATGGCGGCGGGACGTTTATTATCCGCAGCCACCAGCAGCGGCTTATGACCGGTATGCTTGAGATGGAGCGCCAGCTTGGCGGCGGTAGTTGTTTTGCCGCTGCCCTGGAGGCCGACCATCATAATGACTGACGGGGGCTGGGAGGCCGATGCCAGCCGGCTGCCCTGGCCATCGCCGAGGGTCTTGATAAGCTCTTCGTTGACGATTTTAATGATTTGCTGGGCGGGGGTAAGGCTCTCCATGACCTCTTTGCCGATGGAGCGCTCCCTGACGCGGGTGGTAAAGTCCTTGACCACCTTGAAGTTGACGTCCGCCTCCAGCAAAGCCAGGCGCACCTGGCGCAGGGCTTCATCGATGTCTTTTTCGGTGAGCTTGCCGCGGTTGCCTAGCAGGCGAAAGACGGTGTTCAGCTTTTCACTGAGGACTTCAAACATGACAGTTTAATTGTAAGGGGAGGAGAGAGGGAGAGTCAACTACCATATTTTTTGATAAGGTTTAAAAGATGTTACAATAGTAACAGGAAAATACAGCGTAACAGGAGAGTCTATCATGGCCAAATCAAAATACGGTAAATATATCGTCACAGAGCTAAAGACCCCGGAGTTCGGCCCGGAATTCGTTACCAGATATAATGCATTTGCCACCCGGATATTATGGATGGATGAAAATGTGGTACCGGGGGCCTTTCAAATGAACTGCTCCTGGTATTTGAGAACTCCCGCCGAGCAAATGAGCGAGGGACACAAACACGATGTCGACGAGATTATCGGCTTTTTCGGGAGCGACCCGAATAATCCCTATGCCCTGGGCGGAGAAATAGAGTTCTGGCTGGAAGATGAAAAACACATTATCAACAAAACCGCCATGATATTCGTCCCGGCGGGGATGAAACACTGCCCCCTGA
>CAYQZZ010000079.1:0-8393 GCA_964422155.1 uncultured Dehalococcoidaceae bacterium
ACTGCAAGACAAAGTGGGCGTCATAACAGGAAGCAGCCGCGGCCTTGGCAAAATCCTCGCCATGGGTTTTGCCAGGGAAGGCGCCAAAGTAGTTGTGGCTGCCCGTACTGAAGTTGAGAAAGAGCTCTTGCCGGGTACTATATACAAGACTGCGGAGGCTATTAAGGCTGAAGGCGGTTACGCTCTGCCTATCAAATGTGATGTCACCAGTGAAGAGAGCATAGGAGAAATGGTCAAGAGGGTGTTGGATGAACTGGGCCGAATAGACATCCTAGTGAATAATGCCGGCACGGCCTTTCCTAAATTGATTACGGAAACGCCCTTGAAGCGCTGGGAGCTGGTTCTCAGGGTAAATTTGACCGGCGCTTTTTTGTGCTCCAGGGCGGTTTTACCCGGGATGATAGAGAGAAAAAGTGGCAGTATCATTAATATTACTTCAATTGACGCCATCGCTCGTTCAGCAGGATTTGCGGGCGCGGCCTACGGCGTCTCCAAGGCAGCCCTGGAGCGATTTACTTGGTCCCTAGCCGCCGAAGTCGGCAAATATAATATAGCCGTGAACGCACTGAAACCCAGGGAGGGAATAGAAACCGAAGGACTGATGGCCGTCTCACGCGGCGTCGGTAGGGAACGCTGGGAGTCGCCAGAAAAATTTGTCAGGGCAGCCATTTTTTTAGCGAAACAGAATGCCTCCAGGGTTACCGGCACGGTAGCTTCAGATGAAGAATATTGTCTCTGGCATGGCCTGGAGTAAATAACCATCGGCCATCAAATATCTGTATTTTTAGGCAAGGTGACTATATATGTATAATCAAGAGGCCAAATCGGCCTTATCTCCGTACCGTATCCTCGACTTGACCGAGGGGGGATGTATGCTGGGCGGCCGGTTGCTGGCTGACCTGGGTGCAGATGTAATTACGATTGAACCTCCCGGGGGTAGTCATTCCCGCACCGGTCCTTGTTATAAGAATATCGTTGACCCGGAAAAGAGCCTTTTCTGGTGGGCCTATAATGCCAATAAAAGAGGCATCACGCTTGATATTGCTCAGGCGGAAGGACGGGAATTATTTAAAGATTTAGTCCTGAAGGCAGACGTCGTGCTGGAATCTTTTGAACCGGGATACCTCGACCACTTTAAACTGGGATATGCCAACCTTGGCCGGATAAAACCGGACATTATTTTGACTTCTATCACGCCTTTCGGACAGAATGGCCCCAAGGCACATTATCAAGCCAGCGACCTGACTGTCTGGGCCAGCGGCGCCTACCTCTATGCCTGCGGTAATCCCGACCGCGCTCCTACCTGGATTAGCTTTCCTCAGGCCAGCCTTTTCGGCGGGGCCGAGGGCGCTATCGGGACGATGACCGCTATCTGGCACCGTAATAATACCGGCGAAGGCCAGCACGTTGATGTCTCCATTCAGGAGAGTGCCGTGTCTCCTAACTTGAACGTCCTGCAGATGTGGGATGTCAGCAGGGTGGAATTTCACCGGCTCGGAGGTGCGCTGTACGTTCCCAGCACTGGTGTCCGACAACCTATCTATTTTGAATGTCGGGACGGTTATGTTATGATTTTAGTCCAGGGCGGCAACGAACCGTTTATTTCCTCCTCAGCCAGATTAGTGAAATGGATGGAAGAAGAGGATATGGCCCCGGAGTGGCTGGTAAGGCTGGACTGGAAACTGGACTATGATGCGACCACCATGGGGCAGACGATAGCCGACCGGGTGGGAGCGGCAGTGGAAAGGTTTACCCTGACCAGGACCAAAGCGGAGTTGTACCAGGAGGGGGCCATCCAGAGGCAAATCCTCATCGCTCCCGTTTCCAATACCAAAGACATCAGCGAGGACCTGCAACTTAAGTCCAGGAACTACTGGGAAAAGCTGGAACACGCCGGCCTTAACGATTCCGTCGTTTATTGCGGCCCCTTTATCAGAATGAGTGAGACCCCGCTAAAATACCAAAGGCGGGCCCCGCTGATAGGAGAGCATAATGATGAAATCTTTGGTAAGGAGTTAGGCATTTCCAGAGAAAAACTCAATTCTTTGAAAGAAAAGGGAATCATCTAGGCAAAAATATGAACGGAAAAGTCTTTGATGGTCTTAAAGTGGCTGAGTTTGCCTGGGTAATCGTCGGGCCGGCGACCTCTCGCTACTTGGCGGAGCACGGTGCTACCGTGGTCAAGATCGAATCTCATAAGCGCCTGGATACCATGCGCGGGACCAGTCCGTTTGCCAATAATAAACCAACAGTCGATAGCAGCATGGCCTTTGGCCGCCATAACCCCAATAAATACAGCGTCAGCATTGATTTACAGCACCCGAATGGCAAGAAGCTGGCCTGGAAACTTATCCGGTGGGCCGACATTGTAACCGAATCCTTCTCCCCCGGAACTATGGAGAAATGGGGACTGGGTTATGAAGATGTAAAGAAATTAAGACCTGACATTATTTATTTAAGTTCCAGCATGCAGGGCAGGGGAGGTCCCCACTCCGGTTACGCGGGTTACGGCATGAATGCGGTCAATCTATGTGGTTTCACGGAAGTCAGCGGCTGGCCGGATAGACGGCCGGCCGCTCCGCACGGGGCCTATACCGATTATATCAACGCGCGCTTCAACGCCCTGGCCCTAATCGCTGCGCTCGACTACCGCCGCCGGACCGGTAAAGGACAATGGATAGAGCAATCTCAATTTGAAACTTCGCTGCACTTCTTCGCCCCCCCGCTTATGGACTACCAGATTAACGGCCGAATCATGGGGAGGGACGGCAATCGATATGCGGAGGCCGCACCCCACGGCGTTTTTCCCTGCCAGGGCAACGATAATTGGATAGCGATTGCCGTCTTGAATGAGGAACAGTGGCGCAATTTCTGTCGGGCCATCGGTCAGCCGCATATGGCCGAGCGGAAAGAATACGCGACCCTTCCTCAAAGAAAAAAGAATGAGGATGAACTGGAGAAACTGGTAGCTGACTGGACGAGATGTTTAACGCCGGAAGAGGCGGAGAAATTATTGCAGCGGGCCGGCGTGCCATCTCATGTTGTCGCCAGACCAAAGGATGTTTATGAGGATATTCAGCTCAAAGAACGCAACTATTTCGTGCCCATGGACCATCTGGTGATGGGCCTGCAATCGTATGAGCCCCAATCTTCTTTTATCCTGTCAAAAACCCCGCGCCGGATAAAAAGGCCCTCACCCTGTCTGGGGGAACATAATGAGTTTGTCTTTAAGAATTTGCTGGGGATGACCGATGAGGAGATAGCCGGGCATATTGCGGACGGAAGCATTACCACCGAACTTCCCGGACAATTCAAGGTCAGTATGTAGCTGCTTGACGGTTTGGTCGATGGTTTTTCCAACTTCTAGGAAGAAAAAACCAGGAAGGAAACGATATGGAAAACCTGAAAGATAAGGCGGCTATTGTCGGGGTCGGCTATACCCCGCAGGGGAAAGTGCCCGGCCGGACCTCTCTGAGCTTTCATCTGGAGGCTGCCAGGAATGCTATCTCGGATGCCGGGCTGAAAATCCAGGATATAGATGGACTGCTGATACAACCGACGATGGGCGACCCCTCGGTTACGGCGGTTCTGGTGGCGCAGTACCTCGGGATTCGTGCCAGGTTCCTATCCGCACTGGACGCTTTCGGCGCTTCGGCCGGCTGTCAGGCCCAGTATGCCGCCCTGGCCGTGGCTCATGGCCTGGCTAACTACGTCCTGTGCACTTACGGCGAAAACGCCCGTTCCGGTATCAGTGAATACGGAACCGCCTTAAACGGTGGACTTGAATACGGACTTTTTGGGCCGGCGGCCTGTTACGCTATCGCCGCCCGGCGGGCGATGTACGAGTTTGGCACTGGTCCGGAAACCTGGAAGGAAATCGCCGTAGCCCAGCGCCGCTGGGCTAACCTCAATCCTCGAGCCGCCATGTATACCCGGCCGATGACCTACCAGGACTACTACAACGCCAGGATTCTCGTGGAGCCCTTTCGTCTATTCGACATCTGCCAGATATCGGACAGCGGCAGGGCTTTCATCGTCACGACGGCTGAGAGAGCCAAAGACCTTAAAAAACGCCCGGTTTATATTATGGGCATGGGGCAAGACCATCCGGCGACCAATCCTCAGCAGGCAACATTCCTGACCGGACATACGGGGGCCAAACTGTCTGGTGAAAAGGCCTTTAAGATGGCAGGAATAACCTTGAAGGATATTGATGCCTGCGAGATCTACGATTGCTTTACTTATACCGTGGAAGTCGAACTGATGGACTACGGATTTTACGGTCGCGGAGAAGGTAAAGACTTTCTCACGGCCGAGCGACTGGGACCCGGAGGCGATTTCCCACTCAATACCTCCGGCGGGCTGCTTTCGGAAGCTTATCAGATGGGCTTTACCCCCCTGACGGAGGCCGCCGTGCAATTGCGGGGAGATGCGGGGGATAGACAACTGGGGGCGCCGACCAAGACCAGGGAGCCGGAAATTATTCTGGTGAGCAATAACGGCGGTGTTATGCAGACCCACAGCACGCTGATATTAAGGAAATAAACCATGATGACGAATTATACCAAGCCTTTACCCATTATCACCGATGATAACCGGCAATACTGGGAATACTGCAAACAGCATGAGCTGAAGATGCAACAGTGTAATGATTGCGGGTATATCCGCTTTCCACCCGGCATCCTCTGTCCCCGGTGCCACTCCGTGGATGCCGAGTGGGTAAAGTTAAGCGGCAGGGGCAAAATCTACAGCTTCGTGGTTTATCGCATATCTTATCATCCATCGTACGCGGATGACATCCCGTACGCCGTGGCTGTCATCCAGTTAACCGAAGGCCCCCGCATGGAAAGCAATATCACCGGCAGCAAGGTCGAAAATCTAAGGATTGATATGCCGGTGGAAGTATATTTTGATGACGTCACTGATGAGGTCTCATTACCTAAGTTTAAACCGGTGAGTTAACACGATTATAAACGATGGCAGGCCGCGACCCGGGGTGACACAGGAGGCATGACTTGGACTATAAAAATCTGTTACTGGCTAAAGAAAACGGTATCGGCATAGTTACTATCAACCGGCCCAAAGTATTAAATGCTCTCAATACCGAAACCTATAGAGAGCTTTATGAGCTGTTTGCGGAAATCGAAAATGACCCCGAAATCCGTATCGTCATACTCACTGGTGCCGGAGATAGAGCTTTCGTCGCCGGAGTGGACATCCGGGATATGAAGGACAAAGACAGCGTCACCATCAATGAATTCATTGTGACCGCCCGGAGGGCGGGTGATAAAATCTACAATTTAAGCAAACCGGTCATTGCGGCTATAAACGGATTTGCTTTCGGGGGCGGTAACGAGCTGGCCCTGGCCTGCGATTTAAGGATAGCCTCAGAAAAGGCCCAATTCGGCCAGCAGGAGATAAATGTCGGTGTCATCCCGGGCGGGGGGGCTATCCCCAGGCTCACCCAATTGGTCGGCCTGACAAGGGCCAAAGAAATTGTTTATACCGGGGATGTCATGGATGCCCAGACTGCCCTTCGCATCGGACTGGTCAATAAAGTAGTCCCCCCGGAAAAATTGATGGAAGAAGCCAAGGCACTGGCTAGGAAACTGCTCGGCAAGAGCAGCCTGATATTATCTTATGCCAAAAAAGCTTTCAATACCGGGGCTGATATGAGCCTGGCAGCCGCGATGGACCTGGATGAATGCTACTTTGCCCGCTGTTTTGCCACTGAAGACCAGAAAGAAGGCATGAAAGCTTTTGTCGAAAAAAGAAAACCCGAATTTAAGAATAGATAGAGACTGGGATGATAGACTACGAAAAATACCTGGTCAGAAAACCGATTTACGAATCATGCTCTGGAGTTAAAAATCGCCAGAGTCCCACCATGACTTATATGAGTCGGGCCCAGGTCCCTGAAGTCGATTGCTACCTCGAATTTGGCTGGATATACGGCCTGCCGGAACCTAATCCACATGTATCGGAACATGTGCATGACTTCGATGAGATTATCATGCACTTCGGCGGCGGTCCGTATACTTCCAGGGACCTTGGCGCCGAGATAGAATTTTATATTGGCGGTCAGCCGATAACCTTTAACACCACGACGTCGGCATTTATTCCCAGGGGGGTCCCCCACGGCCCGTTAACCTGGAAGAAATTTGCCAGGCCACACGTTCAGATGGTGATTATGCTCGGCACCGGCAATGATGGACCAAGTATCAGTCAGAGGGACCCCGGGGCAGCCCCGGTTGGACTACCGCGGAAGACTTCAGACACGGACTACGAGGAATGTGTTGTCCGGACCCCCGTTCGGGAAGTGGGCCGGGGAGTGAAGAACCGCCAGATGCCTACCATGACCTACATGAACCGGCACTTGGTACTGGGAGCCAATTACTATCTTGAGTGCGGCTGGATTTACGGTATGCCCGAACCCAACCCCCACGTTTTCGAACACGTGCATAATTATAATGAAGTTGTCATCCATTTCGGCAGTGACCCTGACCATCCGGAAGACCTCGGCGGGGAAATAGAGTATTGTGTCAATGGCCAGCCCTTGACCTTCAGCACAACTTCAGGACTTTTTATACCAAAAGGGGTGAAACACGGGCCTTTGACCTGGAATAAATACTCCAGACCTCATCTCGAGATGACGCTCATTATGGGTGCCGGAACGTTTAGAGAGGTATGGTCGGCCGAGACGTTCGGCGGCCATAAAAAATAACATTCATCTATTCTTTCTTATCGGTTAACTTCATCAGCCCTCTATCCTAACCTCCATTTAATTGAAGTTATATGTATTACATCAGATTCAATGATGATGTTTCATGGGCATCATTGCACGAAAGCTTGAAATGTTACTTCAGACTTTTCGCCAGCATCACTTCTCTCTCGATTGTTGTGATTACATTCCGCACGGCCAAGGGATTATAGCTCTTCGAGGTTTTGACAAAGGCATTACTGTGGTGTATAACTGAGATACTCGTAATAGTCTTGGATATTAAAGAAGGAAGTAGTGAGAAGGCTCTTTTTAGTTGTTCTAGCGCTACTAGCCCTAGTTTCAGTTATCATAAGTTGCGAGCCAACGTAAGCCCCAGCGCTTACACCATCACCTGCACCAACACCATCTCCCACTCCACCACCTACAGATTGCCTCTCAAAATTGAATCTGTTAATAATAGACAAGGGGGCTGCTTTGAACTCCTATCAGCCCCCTTGTCGTAAATATCACGCTGGTATAAATTATTAAGCAGGTCACTCCCGGTTACGCTCTAACGTTAGGACTACTCAACCCCCGTTAGCAGGAACTAGCCACGTCTGGGTGCCTTTGGGACTACACCATTGGGGTCAAATGCTTCATTAATCTTCCCCAACCATGAAAGGTAATTAGATATACGTGGTCCAACTATTTCAGGAGGTAAGCCCATTGGCACTGCGAAACAGCCTTCTAAAGCCCTCATATTTGTCTCTCTTCGCCATTCTGCTGCGGCTTTGGCTGCTTCAGGGTCGGCAGTAGGTCGGTAGAATATTTCCGATTTCCCGAGATGCCCCTGTTCAACTCCCCATCCAAAACATCCAAAAAAGGCTGCGCCATCATCCATTGCCAGACCCTTACTTATCAAAGCCCCCTTCCTTTGACCAGCTTCTTGCAGCCACTTCATAGTCAAGTCTCTTTGGCCCATAACAGCAAATCCACCCCAGGATGCTCCTCCGACACGAAATGTCTCTCTAATAGAAGCAGAGATTCTTATGCACTGGCACAATAGAGTTCCGGCAATTTTGGGATCTTCGACTGGTTCTAAGGACTTACCGTCAGTTTCACTAAGAATTTGCTGTAATACCCGTTGGTTATATTCAAACTCCTCCGGAGAGTTGCCGGCTATTATTAGCAGGAAGCCGGGCCCCTGCACCAACTTCCTTAGTCGCGCGAAGTTTTCAATGTCTTCTTCATTACTTGCTGATATATTCGAAGATACCATTGCCATGTTAAAACACATTAGCTCGTACGATATTTCACTTTCACCGATCTTGAGCTCTGCCTCGTACATTTTCTCTGCTGACGGGAAGCTGAAATACCGCACTATCATGTTTGGCGGTATCTCGCTCAGGGTGTAATGTGGTGATACCCCTTCTATCGGAAATATTGTGGGCCCCGGCCAGGGATAAACCTTCTGTGCAGCCTTCGTAAATACACCCGGTGTTACGCCTGGCGGCACAGTACCACTAATCATGCTCCTTAGAGACGGACCTGGCCCGTCACCACAGAACCACTCATCCGAAGACCCCAGCGAACCTAACCTGATTATTTCCCCTTCAGGAGTTACCCATTCCACAGCCAAATAGTTTCGGTCGTCACCACTGGTGGTCTGGTCCATATGTCCGTGACCCTTGAG
>CAYQZZ010000080.1:0-2595 GCA_964422155.1 uncultured Dehalococcoidaceae bacterium
ATGGGTGGAGATACCAGTCCCCCTCTCCAGACGGTTGCCGCCAGGCTTACCGAGAATGTGAAGAGCCGCCACCGGGCGTGGACGGAATTCAAGGATGCCGTGCTGTCCCGTGATTCGCAGGGGAATTATACCGTGAAGCTCTACAGGAACAGGAGCCGTTTGCAGGCAATTGCCAGCGCCAACAGCCTTATCTGTGTTCCAGAGGGTAAAGAATCGCTGAGCAGCGGCGAGATTGTCCCCGTACAGATTCTGGCGCCCCGGCTGGATGACCTGTAAAGTACATATGTCATTGCGAGACCTTCCGCTGAAGGGCGAAGGAATCCCTTATTCTCATTTATAGAGATTGCTTCGGGCTTTGCCCTCGCAATGACAATTTATTTCAGGTAAAAAGAGAGAGCCCCGACATTTCGTCGGGGCTCTCGGAGTTTCGGGACTATTGTCCATCAAGCCATTACTAGACGGTTCGTCTGGTTCGGACAATCAGGACAATCACGGCAATCACCAGGACAGCGCCGATGATGATTATCGCCCAGATGTAGGTGGGATTAATCACCTTTTCTGCAGGTGCGGGCGGAATCACAATCTGCTGTGCCGGAGGTGCTGCCGGTATATTGATTATGGGGGCCGGCATTTGCTGGACCACTACCGGAGGTGTAGGCGCAGGAGCTGGAGGAGCAGGCATGGCAATCGTGATGTTGGCGATGGTTGACCAGTCGCCCGGAACGGGTAGAAAAGCTCTGACTCTCCAGAAGTAGGTCTTGCCCTGCTCCAGCGTGACGTTGAGTGGCAGCTGAACGCCCGCGTTGGCTACCTGAGTAGCATAGACGGGGGCCGCGAAGGCAGTGCCCTCGGACAACTGGAACTCATACATGGTAGCGCCGGATACTGGGCTCCAGGAGAAGGCCGGCTTGGTGGTCGTTACAGTAGAGCCGTTCTCCGGTGAAGCGATGGTCGGGACCGAAGCAGCTGTAGGCTGGACGACGAAGCTGCGGGTCTCGGAGGAGGCGCTCGTCATCGGAGCAACTGCGACTATTTTCCAGTAATAGGTGTTGCCCGGAACAGCCGCCGCCCAGGTAAAGGAGTCAACAGGGGCGCCGACACCGGCTGCGAACGGACTGCCAGCCACCGATGAGGTGAACATGGGATCCAGTCCTATCCATACCTGGTATCCCGTCGATTTTGACAGCCTGTCCCAGGTGAAGGTTACCGGTTGAGCGTTGCCCGCTATCTGGCTGAGTATCTGGACAAGCATCTTGTCCTTGGGGCTATTCAGTTTCGGGCCAACCAGGGCTACTGTATCGTCGAAGTAGTAGACCGAATTGGCGTCCTGGTCGACGGACATCAGCCTGATGCTGCCATCCGCATTCTTGGAGGTCTTCAGGGCTGATGGGGTCAGGGCAAAGTCAGCCGTGGCCGGGTCACCAGAAAATCTGGTGCGCCAGAAGAAGAATGCATGCGTGCCGGGAATGGTCGGTGCCGCCGTGCTGTTGAGGACGCTGGTGGTGCCGTTGCTGCTGACAGCATAGAGAATGCCGTTGCGCAGGGAGACACCGGTATTAACTTCGGTGTTGTTCGGGGCGACCATGTTCATGGTCTTGAACTCGCCCAGGAAGTTGGCCGGGCTGATTTCACAGCGGAACATGGCATTGCTGTTGCCCGGAGCGGCAAAGATATAGTCGCCGGTGCCGAGACCGGTAGCCGCAATGTGGGAAGCAACGGGGCCGGTAGACATAGCACTGAAGGTGGCAACCCAGGAAGCACCGCCATCGGTGCTGTAGTTGATGCTGCCGCCGCCACTGCTGACGACCAGCTTATTCTCGCCGAGGGTGAGCATGCGGGCGATGTTGCCGCTTACCTTGGTGTTAACGCCGAGTCCCCAGGTGAAGCCGGCGTTGGAGCTCTTGTAGACGTTAACGCCGCTGCCGATATAGATGACAGTCGCGGATTCGACAGCGAGGTCGGTGATGGTATTGGGCGTATTCAGGCGCGTCTGCCAGCGTGAGAGACCGCCATCGCCCGAGTAGTAGATGGTGGTGCCGCCTTCATCGGCAGCATAGACCATATTCGGGTCGGCAGCGACGCCGCGCAGTATGAATTCCTGTGAATTGGTCGCATTCTGTAGGCAAAGTACCCTGGTTACGCCGAACATCGCCATGCGATAAATGGAGGTGATGTTATCTGCGGTGGTATGAGCGGCTAGGTACCAGGGGTCTCCGGCTTCGGCCACCAGGATATCGTCGATGGTGCCGGGGCCGCAGAAGAAGCCAAACCCACCCAGCGCGAACGCGGCGTTGGAGCCGCTGTCCAGGAGGGTGAAGTCATTCCAGATGTTGCCGTAGTCGAGAGACTTGGAAATAGCGGAAGCAATGCCCAACTTGGCGCCATAAAGGGTCTCGCCGACGAACATGACCTGGACCTGGTCATTGACAGCGGCGTCATCGACACCGATATCCTTCAGGGAACGGGACGCCAGGAGAGTCGGCGATGCGGCCAGCGGGTCGGCCGAGCGGTACACCTTGTTGGTGGCATAGGAGCCTGCAGCCAGGTTGGTGCCGTCGAAGGCGACCGAGGCATAACCCCGGGTGCTGCTGATTG
>CAYQZZ010000080.1:2695-8303 GCA_964422155.1 uncultured Dehalococcoidaceae bacterium
TCCCAGGCATTGGAGTTGAAGCTAAGGACATGGAGCTTCATGGCAACGTTCGTATCCTCGGAAACGGCGACAGCCATGTAGTCCGACGGGAAGTTGGGGGAGAACTGGAAGGCTTCGATGTTTTCTAGACCAATTGGTTGAGTGGTGCCAGCGGTGAAGGCAGTGACGGCATTAGCCCAGCCGCCGAAGCCGCCAAGGTTGCGGTAGTAAATGACTGCAGCGCCAGCACTTGCGCCAAAAGCGGCTATATAGCGGGCGCCAGCGGTGGCTAATGCAGAAATCTCAATACCGGAAAGGGTTGTGCCGGCGGCTACCACGCCCAGGTCAGAGAAGGAAGCGCCGCCGTTAATTGAGATGGCCACGGTGCCATTAACAGCGTCGGCCACAACAACGTAATTGGGGTCATCCGGAGCCATAGCAACAAAACTAACATTTACGATGCTTGCAGGTAGCCTGTTGACTGCGGCTGTCGGGCCGATATTTGTCCAGACGCCGCCACCGAAGGTGGTTTGTACCAGCGTCGGGCCGGCTGCGGAGGTGACGGCGGCAAACATCGTCATGCCGCCGGGGGCAACTGCGTAGTCAAGGATATCGGTTCCGGGGGCAAGTACGCCTACGGCGCCGCTTGGTGCGTCAGTTTTCATTTCCCAGTTCAGCGGGTCGGCAGCGGAGACCGGGGTGGCTGCGATGAACAGGGTGGAAAGCAGCATCAGTATCAGTCCAACGCCCCAGAATCTTTTAATTATTTTTTTCATCGACTTTTTATTAACTCCTTAATTTGCTCTTTTTGTTATCTTAATATTGTATGTCTCTGCAGACAGGCATGCCATTAATTGTAGGTTGTTTGCAGAGATATATTCCCTTAGAAGCTGTTGTTAGAGCACCTGGCTCCATTCCCCTTGCGGGTTCTGGCCATAGCATCACCTCCACGCAAAAGCATACCTTTAGCAGGCTATACTTCATATCTACTATAGCACAAATTGGCCATTTGTCAACCCCTGTACGGGCAAATTTACATAAATATTGTGAAGTTTCTTTACTTTTTGTAACATTCCGCATATAACGTATATTAAAATTATATTGTAAAAACGTTAATTAATTATGAATGGCTGTCATTGCGAGCCATTCCTGAAGGGAAGGCGCGGCAATCCCATTGATATACTCCTTCTAATGATAGAGATTGCCACGTCGTCCTTCGGCGGAAGGACTCCTCGCAATGACACGCACTATTCTATCGCCCTGAGACGTTCCGGCAAATCACCGATGGGAAGGGTTTCCTGGCGGGCATCGGCCATATAGCGCAGGGTTGCCGTGCCGGCCTTTACCTCGTCCTCGCCGATAATCACCACGTAAGGCACGCCAAGCGTGTTTGCCTGTCTTAGCTGGGCCTTGAGGCTTTTACCGCCCATGGTCATTACGGCGCTGATTCCGGCCTGCCGGAGATTCGCGGTAAGCTTTAACGCCTCCTCCCTGGCACGGTCGCCCAGGTAAGCGATGAGCGCCTGTAAGCCGGGTGGTTTGGGGATGGCAACGTTCTGTCTTTTGATATTTAGTATTATCCTCTCGATGCCGGTAGCAAAGCCGATGGCGGGCGTGGGCTTGCCCCCCAGCTCTTCGATAAGGTCGTCATACCTGCCCCCGCCGCCGATGGAGCTTTGCCCACCCTCCTCCTCCGGCTGAATCTCGAAGACGGTGCGGGTGTAATAATCCAGCCCGCGTACCAGGTGGTGGTTCAATGTGAAGGGAATCCCGAGCATTTCCAGATATTTCTGCAATTGGGCAAAATGGTCATGGCAGCGGACGCAGAGGTGGTCGGTGCTCCTGGGGGCGTTTACGGCTACCGGCTGGCATGAAGGCTGTTTACAGTCTAGGAGGCGCAGGGGGTTCTTGGACAGCCTGGTCTTACAGTCCGAACACAGTCCGGAGGCATATCCGGCATAGTATTTCTTGAGGGCGGATAGGTACTCCGGGCGGCATTCCTTACAGCCGATGCTATTAAGGTATAAGGATATATTTTGCAGTCCCAGCGACCGGTAGAAATGCCAGGCCATGTCAATGACCTCAGCATCGAGGGCGGGGTCATCATCTCCGATGGCTTCACAGCCGAACTGGAAGTGCTGCCGGTAACGGCCGGCCTGGGGTCTATCGTAGCGGAAGATGGGGGAAATATAATACAGCTTTACCGGCTGGGGGAGATTGTGAAAGCCATGCTGGATATAAGCCCGGCACACCGGTGCAGTACCTTCCGGTTTTAACGTTAGAAGGCTTCCTCCTTTATCTTGAAAGTTATACATTTCTTTGTCGACAATGTCTGTCGCATCTCCTATACTGCGAGTGAACAGGCTGGTCTCTTCAAATACCGGGGTATCGATGCGCTGATACCCATAGAGTCGACAGATATCGGCGGCCGCCTGCTCTACATAGCGCCAGTAGGGCTGCTCCTCCGGGAGGATATCCGATGTGCCGCGTGCTGCCTGGTACAATCTATGGCTCCTATAGGTTTTCTTAAAGCTAGAATACAGTATCAGTCAAAGATTTGCAAAGGGGGTATTATTTTCAGTGTAACTTTTCCTATAAAAATGGTTAAGTAGTAATATGATTAGTAATATTAAAAGGAGGATATCGGGAGATGGCTGGAAACAAGTACGATAAATATTTTGTAAAAGAACCGATAGTAACCAGGGGCGGGTTTTTTCCGGTGGTGATAGCCAATGGCGCTAAAGACTATGAGGGGGCTGATTTCTCGCTCAGAGTTCACTACATTACTGAACCGGGTGTGCTGGTAAAAGAACCGCACGCGCACGATTTTGAACAATTCTATTTTTTCTTCGGGGCTGACCTGGCTAATATTAAAGAATTTAAAGCAGAGGTGGAATTTTCTCTGGGTGAAGAGGTGGAAAAGCATATTATTAATGTTCCCACCACCGTCCATGTACCCGCCGGGATGGTCCATGGCCCCATGAACTTTAAGAAAGTGGCAAGACCGATAATATTCATAGATGCCCTGCTTTCAGCACAGTACACCACCAGATAATTGCCGGCTGACACTGTAAAAATACTTAATATAATTTTACACACCCAGTCTTTTGGGCTATACTGAAAATATAGCACTACATAATATTAATATAAGTAAAAGACCTATGGTTATAGCTTTTGGCGGGCTGTAATGGAAGTTAATAAATTTCTAGAAAAGGCCAGGGAATATCTTCCGCCGGAGAAAATCGCCGTTCTGGAGGATGCCTACAAATTTGCCTCTGAAAAGCATCAGGGGCAGGTACGTCTTTCGGGTGAACCCTTTTTGGAACACCCCTTACAAACGGCCTATATCCTGGCCGAGCTTCAGCTTGATACCAGCTCTCTGGCGGCGGCGCTGCTGCATGATATTCCCGAGGACACCGGTCTGCCCATAGCGGACATCGAAGCGAAGTTCGGTCCGGAGATAGCCAAGCTGGTTGACGGCACCACCAAGCTGGGTAAAGTTTCCCTGGCCGCCTCCGGAGCCGTAACGAGCGCAACGCAGGCAGAGAACCTGAGGAAAATGCTGGTGGCTATGGCTGAGGACCTCCGCGTTGTCTTTATCAAACTGGCGGACCGACTGCACAATATGCGTACCCTGGATGCCCTGCCGAAGGAACGCCAGATCGTCAATGCTCAGGAGACCCTGGAGATATACGCGCCGCTGGCACATCGCCTGGGGATATGGGAACTGAAATGGCAGCTGGAAGACCTCTCCTTCCGGTATTTACAGCCGCAGCAATACCAGCGGATTGTCGGGCTGGTGGACACCAAGCGCGCCCAGCGGGAGAAGTTTATCACCCGGGCTATCGAGCTGCTGAAGAAAGAGTTTGACAGGGCCGGCCTGGCGGCGGATATATCCGGCCGACCGAAGCATATTTACAGCATCCATCAAAAAATCGAAAAGTACGCCACCATAGGCAAGTACTTCGACGAGATACATGACCTTCTCGCCCTGAGGGTGCTGGTAGGCAGTGAGCCTGAGTGCTGGAGTGCCATGGGTGTTATCCATGGTCTGTGGCGCCCTTTGCCCGAGACCTTTGACGACTATATTTCCAATCCGAAGCCGAATGGCTACCAGGCGTTGCATACGGCGGTGATGTGCCTTGGCATCAAACCACTGGAGATTCAAATCCGCACCCGCGAGATGCACCATGTCGCCGAATATGGGATGGCCTCTCACTGGCGCTATAAAGAGGGCGAAAAGAAGGACATACAGTTCGAGGAGAGGGTGGCCTGGCTGCGCCAGCTAATCGAATGGCACCGTGAGCTCAGCGGCGCCGAGGAATTCCTGGAGTCGGTCAAGACGGACATTTTCATCGACCAGGTTTTCGTCTATACCCCTACGGGAGAGATAAAAGACCTGCCCAAGGGGGCGACACCGCTCGATTTTGCCTACCGGGTCCATACGGACCTTGGGCATCGCTGCATAGGGGCCAAGGTGAATAGCAAGCTGGTAACCCTCAGCTATGAGTTGAAGAACGGGGACGTCGTCGAAATTGTCTCGGCGAAGGGGGCAAGGGGACCGAGCCTGGACTGGCTTAACCCCAATCTGGGATATGTCAGGACATCACATGCTAGAGCGAAGATAAGGCAATGGTTTAACAAGCAGGAGAAGACAGAAAGCATTGAACACGGTCGGCAGATACTGGATAAGGAGTTGCGGCGCCTGGGGATAAAGACGGAACGCCTGACGCTGGCTGGACTATTTAACTATAGCAACCTGGACGACTTTACGGCGGCGGTGGGGAATGGCAACATTACCGCCCATCAGATTGTCCTGAAGCTGGCGGCGCAGGAAGAGAAATCGAAGCAGGTGGCAGAGGCTGCTCCAACCAAGGCGGCACCTTCGGCAGTGCAGGTAATGGGGGTCGGCAATTTGGTGACCAATATCGCCCAGTGCTGTCACCCCGTCCCCGGCGATAAAATCATCGGTTACATTACGCGGAGTCGCGGCGTTACTATCCATCGTGAGGATTGCTATAATGTCATTCACGAAGACGAAAAGGAGAGGTTGATTCCGGTGGAATGGGGCCAGACTGAACTGCTCTACCCGGTCAATATTCAGGTTGAGGCATGGGACAGGGTGGGTCTGATGCGTGATGTTACCACGCTCGTGGCCGAGGAAAAGGTGAACATAGCCTCAGTGAACCTTGCCAACGGGAATGGGCAGAAAATTACCATGTATTTAACCCTGGAAACAAAGGGCCTGGCGCAGTTAAGCCAGATTTTAAAGAAGATAGATAATGTAAAAGGCGTCATCAGCGTTAGCCGTATCGGTGACGATATGTCCAAGCAGAGTACCGCCGATTCCTCGGTTCCGATGAAGAAAGGCGAGGACGTCGGCACAAGTAAAAATTAAGTGGAGGTAAATCTTGGGAAGTAAATCAGCACAGAAGGCAGCACGTGCTGCCGGGAGAAGGCAGCCAAGAAATAAGGCTATCCGCAGCCAGGTGAAAACAGATATATCCAAGGCAGAGAAGCTTATCTTTACCGGTGAACTAAAAGCTGCTCAGGAAGCCGTGGCGAAGGCAGTCAGCATTCTGGATAAAGCGGCGGAGAAAAAGATGATACACAGCAATAATGCCGCGCG
>CAYQZZ010000081.1:0-5943 GCA_964422155.1 uncultured Dehalococcoidaceae bacterium
AAGCGGATAATCTCCATCATTGTCAGGAGTCCCTTCTCCAGAGGGGGGGACATCTCCATGCCAGCCTCAATATCCTCCCAGAAACGAGGCTCAGCCCCGCGCCTCTGGCGTTCGAAGGCAAGGAGGTCAGGGGATTTAGCTTCTACTCCCGGCTTGGGCTCCCTGTCAAACCGGACGGCCTGTGCCTCAGGTGGCGTAAAGCGGCAGGTGGTCGTCCGTATGGTTCCAATCAGTTCATTCCTCTGGTTATAGTAGCCAGCTTCTCCGGTAGTGAAAAGCATCGGCCCGAGGGACTTGCTCTGTTTGCGGTTTATATCTATGGCTTTTCCCTTAACGGTAACCTCATCGCCTAGCCGGATGGGGCGGAAGAACTCAAGCTCGGCTCCTGTGTATAAAAGCCCCAGGCTCATCACGCGCGGAGTTCCGGGCGCTGATAATGCCGGCGCGCTGCCGTGGTTAATGTTATAGAGAAATGTGGGCGGGGCGATAATCATGCCGAAGCGGCTCTTACTGGCGTAATCCTCGTCTATCCACAAAGGGTTGTTGTCCCCGACGGCTTCGGCGAAGTTCTTGATGTTATCCCTGGTGGCTTCCACAAGGAACCGCTGCTTATTCAGGTCTATCTCTATCCCTATGCCCTGCTTGTACTCACGCTCGAATTGGTCCAGAGTGATTCTCTGTTCAGCCATTGGTTCCCCTCGTTAAAATACGCATTTTACCTGACCGGTTTGAACTTCGGCAGTGTTATCTCTTCGGTCGCATCATCGAATACAACTTCCACCGGCATCCCGATATAGATGTCTTCATTGGGGCAGTCGACGATATTGCTTATCAGAAGCGGACCTTCATCCAGTTTGACATAGGCGACGTTATAGGGGATATCGTCTTTCCAAGCCGGATGAAACGGCTGGTGAAAAACACAGAACGTAAAGACCTGCCCTTTGCCGCTTACCCTGACCCACGCCATCCTGGGGTTATCGCAGGCCGTGCAGTCGGTGACCTGGGAATAGGAAGTCCCGCAGTTCAAACATTTGTACACTGTCAGCTCATGTCTTCTGGCTGCTTCCCAGAACGGCTTATCGGAAGACGTTATTGCCGGCAATTGCTTTTTATATTCTGCCACGTCTATCTCCTCAGGATGCAGCAGGTGGCGGCGCTGCCGGTGTTAACCATACCGCCCAGCCCGGTAACCAGGCAAATCTCAGCGTCCTTCACCTGGCATTCGCCGGCCTCACCCCTCATCTGCTTTATCCCTTCGGTCAGCTGGGTGAACCCCATCAGGTAGCCCCAGGATAGCCCCGTGCCCGAGGTGTTGCAAGGGAACTGCCCGTCCAGCTTCAGGTTGCCTGCCTTCACGAAAGGGCCTGCCTCCCCTCTTTTACAGATACCGTAGGATTCCAGCTGGGAGAGAAGGAAGATGGTGAAGGCGTCATAAATTTCACCCACATCCACATCCTTGAGGGAAACGCCGGCCATCCTGAAGGCATGTTCGCCGGCCTTCTGCATGACGAATCCGTCAAAGTGGTGTATGGCCTCCGGCGAGCGTCCTATTTCACGCAGGGAGTGGTCCATGCCGTACCCCATAATGTATACCGGACGCTTCTTATAGTCCCGTGTCTTCTCCGCTGAGGTGATTATCAGGGCTACGGCGCCGTCGTTGACCAGGCAGAAATCGTATAAACAGAGCGGCTCTACTATCATTCTGGCATTTAAGTATTCGTCCATGGTCAGTTTTCTATCGTGCATGACAGCTTCCGGGCGTTTATTGGCGTATTCTCGCAGGGTGATAGCTATCGAGCCCAGCTGCTCACGGGTAAGCCCGTACAGGTGCTTATATCGCTGGGCCATGCAGGCCGCGGTTGCCCCCGGGCCGTACCATCCGTAAGCTCCCGGAGTATTCCCCATTGCCGGTGGGCCGCCTCCTCCGCCCATGCCGCGCCGGCTGGCAGCGCTCGAGGCATATACGAGGATACAGGTATGGCAGAGTCCGGCCTCCATGGCGCCGAGGGCCATGGAAATCATTACCAGCGCATACGAACCGAGACTCTGTACCTGCCAGCAGAGCTTGGCGGGAATCCCCACCATCTGGAGCGGCACGGTATCATTCGGCCCGCCACCCATCCCCTGCTGATAGATATAGCCATCGACCTCGTTTTTCCTCATCCCGGCATCTTCCAGGGCCAGGGTTATCGCCCGGGCGGCAAGCTCATCCGGAGTCATCCCGGGTATTTTGCCCAGTTTCGTCAGTCCAACGCCGACGAAAGCATATTTATCCCTGATAATCATTTTCCCGCTACCCATTTTAATAATACAAACAAATTAAAACTGGACGCATAACTAAAAAGGTGCTTGTCATTGCGAGTCCCGATGAAATCGGGACGAAGCAATCTCAAAGATAGCTTAAGGCAATGGTTGGGTTTGCTTCGTCGTCCCGACTTGTCGGGACTCCTCGCAATGACAATTATGTGTCATTTGTGTTAGTCAAAGACTCCTTCTTGCTCCATCTGTTTAAACTCGTTGCCGGATATGCCGAGGATTTCCGTGCAGATATATTCGGTGTGCTCACCCAGGATTACGGGACGATGCAGCTCGGCGGTGGCGTCCGAAAGCGTAAAGCCCGGCGGATGGAAGAATTTTTGTGGGCCGAGATAAGGATGTTCTATCTCACGGAAGAAATCGTAAGCTTTAAGCTGGGGGTCTTCTTCCGAGTCCTGGGCGGTAGCTACCACGCCGGCGGCAACCCCTGCGTCTTGCATCATCGCCATCACCCGCTCCGCGGTGAAATTAACGGTCCATTCGTTTATATATCTATCAAGTTCGTCGCTGTTTTTTATCCTGCCGTCAAGTGTGTTGAATTTGGCATCTTTTGTCCATTCCGGATTTCCTACCACACCGCAAAAGCTGTCCCATTCCTGGTCGGTAAGTACGGTAATAGCGACCCACCTGTCGTTGCCTTTACAGCGGTACGCCCCGTGAGGCGCGGCGTAGGCGCATTTATTGCCGGTCAGGACTGGCTCCCGCTTATTTACCGTGTAATCCAGGACGAGCGGCGACAGGTAGTTGATGCCCGACTCTATCTGGGACTGGTCGATGCACTGCCCCCGGCCGGTGCGCTGCTGGTAATCTATGGCGGTAATCAGCGCCAGCCCGCCGAACAGGGGAGAGAGGTGGTCGGTATAAAAAGAGGATATGGGAACCGACTTGCGGTCCGGCCAGCCGGTTATGGTGTAAAAGCCGGTGAGACTGGTGACCGTCTGCCCGAAGCCCGGCTGGCTGGCCATCGGCCCGGTGTGCCCGTACCCGCAGGTGCGGTGCATGATAAGCCTGGGATTTATTTTCTTCAGGTCTTCATAGCCCAGTCCCCTTTTTTCCAGCGTCCCCGTGGTGAAACTCTCCACAAAAACATCCGCCCATTTAGCCAGTTTCTTAAATATTTCTACCGCCCTGGGATTATTGATATTCAGGCTCATCCCGTATTTCTTGACGGGATGGGTTACGGCAAAGGCGGGACTGTACTCCAGCAGGGTCTTCTTATCTGCGCTGGCAGCACTACCCTTCTTAAAAGTACGGGGGTTTACATTACTGTGCTGTCTGGTCACATCGGGGCGTGCTGCGCTCTCTATACGTATTACCATGGCCCCGTAATAAGCCAGGAAGTTAGCCTGGAAGGGCCCTACCCCTCCCCAGGTAAAGTCCAGGACTTTTAAACCTTCGAAAGGCCTCTTTTCCATTTAAATCTCACGAACGTGAAAGGTTAAATAATCCTGCGCTGTTTAAGATTTATCATGTCTTCCGTTGACATACCCAGTTCGTCTTTATATATGTCATCGTTATGCTCGCCGATGAGAGGGGCGCGGCAACGCACGCCGCAGTCCCCGATTCCCGTTTTGACAAAGCCCCCGGGATAGGTAACTTTAGTACCCAGTTCGGGATGTTCCACTTCACTCCAGAAGTTCCTCGCTACAAGCTGGGGAAATTCCAGCAGGTCTTTTGGCGTCAGGACGGGTGTCAACTGGATGCGCCTTTCCAATGCCCCGTCATGAAGCTCCATTTTGGTGTGTTTCATAAAGAATTGCTCCAGTACCCGGCGCACGTCTCTTACTTCCTCAGCCGTATAATTTTGGAAACCATCCTTTTCCCAGTCGAACCGCCCGAGGATGCCGGGGTCAACGCCGGACTCTTTTATCCACTCCACGAGAGCCCGGTTGGGGACGGCGAAACCGGGGCCGAGCCAGAAGTTATAGGCGACGCTGCCGTCCTGGCATTCCCACAGCAGGGGCATTTTAATCATACCGTCTTTAGACATAACCTTGACGCGTTCCCTGCCCTCACGCGTGACGTTAATCTTTTGCAGCGCCCAGGGGAGTTTCGTCTCTATCGAGATGGCGAAACATAGTCCCTGGTGGGATGACGCATCTACCTGCTGGCCCCGCTCCGTGAACCGGCGCTGGCAGAGGGCTATCATCGTACCGACAGCCCCGTTCATGGCGCCGATAAGGTGGGCATGGGGATAGCTTGGCGCCAGCGGAGGTCGGTCCGGTTCACCGGTGATATACATGTAGCCAGATAAAGCCCAGACCGCGAGGTTACGGTCGTTGTAGTTTCTATACGGCCCTTTCTGCCCGAAACCGCTGATGGAAGTGAGTATGATGCCGGGGTTAATCTGGCTCAGTGACGAATATCCCAGGCCGAGTTTATCCAGGTAACCCGGGGCAAAAGACTCGATGACGACATCGGCAGTCTTTACCAGTCTTTTGAATACTTCCCGACCATCTGCCGTCTCGATATCCAGAGTTATGCTTCTCTTGTTGGCGTTGAAGGCAAACCAGTAAAGGCTTTTCTCCGGGTCGGGGATGTCATGGTAAAAGGGTCCTAAACTACGCGCAGGGTCTCCTCCCGGCCTCTCGATTTTTATTACGTCCGCTCCGAAGTCACCCAGGGCCTTGCCGCAGAGAAAACCCTTCTCGTTCGTCAGGTCGAGAATCCGATAGCAGCTGAGCATTGCCTGTCTTCCTTGGAGTAATTAAAATGCCCCCAATGGAAATCGAATCCATGTTACCGGCTTGAAAGGCCGATGTCCTAGGCCTCTAGACGATGGGGGCGTACGGTTAAGTATAGCAGATTAAGCTCATCCGGACAATATTTTCGGGGGAGGGCGTCATAGCTGGCTTAGCTTGCCTGAGAGGCGTCTCTGGTGTAGAATATTATATAGTGGATGAGTTTGTACGAGGTGACATAATATGCCTATTTACGAGTATGAATGCGGTCATTGCCGCCATCGTTTTGAGGTAAAGCAGGGCTTTCATGACAAACCTCAGGCGGAGTGCCCGCAATGTCGTGGGAAAGCCCGGCGCGTCTTTCAACCCTCACCGATTATATTTAAAGGAAGCGGTTTCTACGTTACCGATAGCCGGAAAAATACGGGGGCGGAGAAGAGTAAAGGGGAACCGGAGAAGAGCAAAGGGGAACCGGAGAAGAGCAAAGGGGAACCGGAGAAAAGCAAAGGGGAATCGGAGAAGAGCAAGAGTTCAAAGTGAAAGCACTGGTTCAGCGAGTCAGTAAAGCTTCGGTCAGCGTCGCCGGTGAAGAGGTCGGGAGGATAGGGCGCGGACTGGTGGTTTTTCTCGGAGTGGCCAGCGGCGACACGGAAAGAGATGCGCAGTATTTGGTCCAGAAAATCATCAACCTGCGCATTTTTGCTGATGCCGCCGAAAAGTTTAATCTCTCGTCCCTCGATATCAATGGTGAGCTTCTACTGGTGAGCCAGTTTACGCTTCTGGCCGATACCCGCAAGGGACGCCGTCCCAGTTTTGTCGAGGCGGCGCCGCCGGCTCAGGCTGAGGCTTTATTTAACTATGCCGTAGGATTGGCCCGTGACAGCGGCCTGAAGGTGGCTACCGGACGTTTTCAGCAGTCCATGCAGGTGGAAATCCATAATGACGG
>CAYQZZ010000081.1:6043-7709 GCA_964422155.1 uncultured Dehalococcoidaceae bacterium
GCTTTCATCTTCGCCGCCCAGATGCTCAATTTTCCTATCATCGGGGGTACTTCGGGGCATCTTATCGGGGCGGCTCTGGCGGCGATTCTGCTGGGACCCTGGGCGGCGGTACTGATAATGAGCTGTGTGCTCATCGCTCAGAGCTTAATTTTTCAGGACGGCGGCCTGCTCGCCTTGGGGGCCAATATCTTTAACATGGGTATAGTAGCTACTTTCAGCGCCTATTTTCTCTATCGGCTCAGCACTACGGTGCTCGGCGAAAACAAAAAGGGCAGGTTAATCGGCGGTTTTATCGGGGCCTGGGCTTCGGTAGTCATGGCTTCCGTTGCCTGTGCCATTGAGCTGGCAATCTCGGGGGCATCACCCTGGGCGGTGGTGCTTCCGGCTATGGCGGGACTCCATGCCCTTATCGGTATCGGGGAGGGATTGATAACCGGGGCGGCTCTCAGCCTCGTGCTGGCTACCCGGGCTGACCTGTGGCAACTGCAGAAAGTGTAGGAGGAATGAGACATGAAATGGTGGCATTATGCCCTGATAATAAGTTTATTGATAGCGGTCCTTTCACCTCTGGCTTCATCTTCGCCGGATGGCCTGGAAAAGGTAGCCGAAAATAAGGGGTTCATCGGCCTGGCGCATAGCGCTCCCTTTCAGGTTATCGCCGACTACGTTTTCCCCGGTATCGAGAATGAGGCGGTGGCCACTATCCTGGCTGGACTTCTCGGCACTATCGTGATTTTCGGTGTCGTCTATGGCATCGGCTGGCTGATAAAATCGAGGCGGACGGAACGCGCCGGGTGATTAAATACTATGAAACACAGTTTTTTAGACCGGTACAGCGACCGTGATAGCTTTGTTCACCGGCTCGACCCCCGGACCAAGCTGGTGGCTGTGTTCCTGTTTATCCTGGCGGTAGCTTTAACGTCGCCGGTCATGTGGCCGGTGTTCGCCACGTATTTCATTATCATCGCAACTTTAATTGTCCTTTCCAGCGTTCCGGTGCTTTATGTCCTGAAGCGCTCGCTGGTGATTATACCCTTCGTCCTTTTAATTGCTATTTTTATCCCTTTCTTCAAAGAAGGGGAAGCCATTACCAGTTTTAATATATGGACATGGCAGGTTACGGCGACATATCACGGGCTTCAAGTCCTGGTTACTATTCTGGTAAAGGCATGGCTCTCTATTCTCAGTCTGATTTTGCTCACCTCGACGACGAAGATTACCGACCTTTTGCGGGGGCTGGAGCAGTTGCGCCTGCCGAGGGTTATGGTTATGGTGCTTTCCTTCATGTACCGTTACATTTTCATTCTGACCGATGAGGTGATGCGCATGAAGCAGGCGCGGGACAGTCGTAACTTCGGGGGGAGCCGTCTGTGGCAGATTAAGACCATCGGCAACATGGCGGGCACGCTGTTTATCCGCAGCTACGAGCGGGGCGAACGTGTCTAT
Source organism: uncultured Dehalococcoidaceae bacterium (assembly GCA_964422155.1). Classification (GTDB taxonomy): domain Bacteria; phylum Chloroflexota; class Dehalococcoidia; order Dehalococcoidales; family RBG-16-60-22; genus JBGPRB01. Next base: position 7,490 of record CAYQZZ010000081.1, read on the forward strand.
GACGCTATGCTGGCCCGCGGCTTCGATGGGCAGAGTCGGACACTGCGCCATTTGAGCTTCGGACTATCGGATTTGTTCTTTGGCTTGAGTTTCGGTTTAGTGGTTATTTTGACCTGTATCTTTAACTTCCTGCATTAGGTAATGGCTATGGAAGAGGTTATCAGAATAGACAACTTATCGTACGCCTACCCGGACGGTCGGCGGGCATTGACCGATATCA
>CAYQZZ010000082.1:0-7587 GCA_964422155.1 uncultured Dehalococcoidaceae bacterium
ACGTCTTTGCCCTGCTCCATGAACTCCTCGCCCATAGCGCAGCCGGCATAGGGCGCCAGATACTGCAGAGCCACAGAATCAGAGGCGCTGGCCGCAACAACGATGGTATGCTCCATAGCACCGAAATTATTGAGCGTGGCCACCACGCGCGCCACCTGAGATACCTTCTGGCCGATGGCAACATAAATACAGATTAAATCGCCGCCCTTCTGGTTGACGATGGCATCAAGGGCGATGGCTGTCTTGCCGGTGGAGCGGTCGCCGATGATAAGCTCCCGCTGCCCGCGGCCGATGGGGAACATGCTGTCGACGGACTTGATACCGGTCTGCACCGGCGTGTCCACAGGGGCGCGCAACACCACGTTGGGCGCCACACGCTCTATCGGTCTGGTCTTATCCGTCTTGATAGCGCCTTTACCGTCCAGGGGACGTCCGAGGGGGTCGACGACACGTCCAATCATCGCTTCGCCCACGGGGACCTCAGCGATGCGGCCGGTACATTTGACCTCATCGCCTTCTTTAATATGAGTGTAGTCGCCAAGGATGACGGCAGAGACGCTGTCCTCCTCAAGGTTCAGAGCGATGCCGATGACATCGTTGGGAAACTGAAGCAGCTCATTGTACTTAGCCGAGGCCAGGCCATGAATCCTGGCGATACCATCACCGACCTCGATAACGGTGCCGACATCCACCATGGTTACGGCCGTGCCGAACTGCTCAATCTGCTGCTTGATAATAGATACAATTTCTTCGCCTCTCGTTGCCACGTGAGCTACCTCCTTTGCCTCCCGATTAAATTAACCATTATTATCTCTTAGTATTTATCATTGTTGTCATTCTGGCCCCGTATCAGTGTACGGGGTAAACTCCGGCCAGAATCCACACCCCATATCCCCACTGGATTCTCCGCCTTAGGCGGACTGGAATGACAGTATAGAGGTTATAGATTCCCGCTCCCGTATCAAGTACGGGACAAGCTTCGCTGGAATGACGTCAAAAAACATTACCGTTTCCTTTCCCCGCCAACCAGCTCTCTCTTTAAAGCTACAAGTTTGCTGCGGGTGCTGCCGTCCAGCAGCTTACCGCCAACCCTGGCGATAATCCCACCGAGAATACCCGGGTCTACTTCCGACTTCAACACTACCTTCGCACCCACCAATGAACCCAATTTTTCGGCCAGCTTCTGTTTATCTCTATCGTCCAGAGGGACAGCGGTGGTAACATCAGCCGCCTGTATGCCGTTATAGGCATCCAGCAAACGCTGGTACTCCGTAGCGATTTCACTAATCATGCCGATGCCGGCCCTGGCTATCAGCAAAAGCACCAGATTCAAAGCCAGGGGGTTGATATCACCCAGGATTTGCGATAAAAGCCGGGACTTATCCTCACTCTTGATTTTGGGATTTTCCAGCACTGCCAGAAAGTTACTATCACTAACGGCGGCAGCGACCTCTGGCAGGTCTAAATGCCACCGCTCCAGTTCATTTTTCTCCAGCGCGAGCTCGAATATGGCCTGAGCATAGCGCCGGGCGTACACTTTTCTCGCCATGATATCTTCCCGACTATCGAAGGATGTTTACGTTGTCATTTTGAGGACGGATTCGTTCAGTCGTCCCGATTTCATCGGGACTCCTTCAGAATGACATTTTAAACACCCTCAATATCAGGCTACTCCTTCTTCAGGGTTGAACTTTCTTCCAGCACCTTTTCAATAAGCTCGCGGTGCTCTTCCTTGTCCAGAGACTTCTCGATAACCTTGCCCGCCGCCAGCACGGTTAAATCGGCAAACTCACGGCGCACAACAGTAATAGCGTCATCGCGTTCTCTCTGAATCTCGGCACGGGCACGGTTGACAAGGGTCTCAGCCTGCTTCTTGGCATCTTCCTGCGCCTTCTGCTTGACCTCTTCGCCGGCTTTTACCGCCCGGGCTATCCTCTCCTGCCCTTCGCGGCTGGCCTCCTCAAGCTGCTTCTTGACCTCTTCCTGAGTACGGGCCGACTGCGCCTTGATAGACTCAGCCTGGTCCATGCTTTCCTTGATACGCCGCGAGCGCTCATCGAGCATCCGCATGATAGGTTTATAAGCGACAAAGCGCAGAACAACCAGCAGGATGATGAAAGTCACGACCTGCGTCAGCAATGTCGGTACACTAATTCCAAGTCCTTCCACAATACCCTCCCAATATCCGTCTCAGGCCAGGAAGATTTGACCGTAAAATCGACTCCCTGACCTGATAGCGTACGGTACAGTTATTTCGAGAGCAGTATGAGCCAGGTAACGGCGGCCATGCCGACAACTACCCCGATAACCATAACCGCCGCCGCAATAACCGTAATAAAGACCGGAAGTCCGCTATCTTCCATGATTTCTCTCCTAATATTTTCTACTCCAGATTTTTACTAAGCGACCATTGCCAGGATGATAGCCACAATCAGGGCATAGATACCAATGGCCTCAGCCATGGCGATGGCTATCAACATGTTGGTCATGATGGGACCTCTGGCTTCAGGGTTGCGCGCCAGGCCCTGCATCGCGCCGTAACCGAGAATACCGATGCCGATGCCCGGCCCCAGGGCGCCCAGTCCCATAGCAAGTCCCGCCGCTAACATTTTGACTGCTTCTGCGTCCATTCTTTGTCCTCCTTAGAACATTCTCACTGAATTTATTAATGTGACTCTTCCTCATGAGAAGCCACAGCCATAGAAGCAAAGGCGAGTGTTAACCCGCTAAATACCAGAGCTTGAATGAAGCCGATAAATAACTCCAACCCGTAAACCATCCAGCCTATCGCCATAGGAATAAGGAAAGCGGCAACCATAATTAAAATTTCACCCGCCGTCATATTGCCAAAGAGACGGAAGGTAAAACTGACGATACGGATTAACTCGCTGAGCGTTTCCAGCACCCCGACGAAAATGTCGATGAAACTGGAGAACAGCCCGGAAAGACCCTTCTTTATCCTCCCCTTGAATACATGACCGACGCTTCCGAAAAATCCGCCTACATTGACGAATTTACGCAGGTATTTAACGCCCAGCGTCTTGAGGCCGTAATACTCCACGAAGACGAAGGATACTAAAGCTATTGCCAAGGGCGTATTCAGGTCCGTGTTGGAGCCCCTTAGCAGCTCATATTCATGCCCATGTATGGTTATTTCTATGGAGCCGAATCCGGGTATAAGGCTAAGCCAGGCGTTAAACGCTACGAAGAGGAAGATGGTGCAAATAACCGGGAAAAACTTACGTCCGTTTTTCTCCCCGGCAACGCTATTGCAAAAATCATATATCCAGCCGAGTATAAATTCGAAGGCAGCCTGTAATTTTCCGGGAATGAGCTTCATGCGACGGGTTATCAACCAGCTGGCGACCGCTAAGAAGATGACGGTAATCCATCCGGCGATCATGGTATTGGTAATCGGCAGGCCGAAAACATGAAAAAGCACCGGCGCGGGGAGATGGGGTTCAGGCGAGGGAACGCTTAACCAGGAGGGCAGGCCGATGTCACCGATGATGCTCTTACCCAAAGGTCCGGCCAGAAAACCGATAACGACAATAGCAAGAGCTATAATAACAATAATAATTAAAACAGGGAAAGAACAGCCGAGACAGCCGCGTTTCTTAGGCTCAGCCACTAGCCGTTCTCCTTGTCCTGCTTGTCATTCATGAGGGGTCGAATCATGCGATAAACACCGTAAACAGCTATGACCAATCCCACGAGCAAACCGATAATCATAAAAATCGGTTTTTTGCCACTCAACCACCAGCCGGCTAAGGTCCCCCCTACAATACAGATAGCTATGTAAAATCCAATACCGGTCAGTCTCAGAGCCGGTATCCACCTGTTCATGCCGACCTCACTACGCCTAACCCTGAGCATGATAGCAGAATATGATACTTCAGGTCAAGTCTTATGGGTATTAGGATATAGTACCTCAGATATACGGTCGAAGTAAGACAAAACCGACTAAGGGAAGCAGCGTTTCGGACGCTCGGTAAAGGTATCGGCCGGGCTTCCCTTTATCAAACAGTTTATTCGATTTTAATCCCGGGCGAAGGTGCTTTTATACCTTCTTACCCTTGAAGGGAGACGTGCCGAAATCGCCGGCCTTTACCTCACCGGAAATAGCGTTTCCCGCCACTTTACCCTTATAGGCAAGCGCCATTTTCCCCATGGGGCCGCTTATCTCCATGTTCCACGAGACTTCATTCCCTTTTACGGTGCCGCCGCTGAAGTTGGTCGTGCCGAAGGAGCTTTCCATGGTGCCGCTGAGTTTACCACCGGCAGCTTTGAGAGTTAACTTCGATTCCTGCTTCCCCATCGGTGTGTCAATCTCGATTTTATAAGTACCGTCAACAGCCATTTTTCCCCTCCTAACCTGTTTCGGCTACGCAGATAAGTTTCAACGCATATTAGCACCACGATGATTCATTGTCAAATGAAAGAGCCCTGATTCTTTACTTCAGGGCTCTTCACAATTTTTTAAGCTGTTTTAACTAAGACTTGCGCTTATCGAAATCGTCAAGGTCTAGAGTGTTGATAAAATCATAAAAAGCGGACATCTTTTTCTTCATCTCTTCGTCACTGACCTTGCTATGTTTGCCTTCAACCTCGTCCTTTTCATCAAAGATAGGCCGCCCGGTTTCTCCATCCAGCAGAATGCCCGCCTTTTCCAGGACGGATTCGTCAGCGAAAATAGGCACTCCTGTTCTTACCGCCAGCGCCAGGGCATCACTGGGGCGAGAGTCGACCTCCACATGTTTCCCATCGATTTCAAGAATCACTTTGGCAAAAAAGGTATCATTTTTAAGGTCATTGACAATGATAGAATTAACCGCAGCCCCCAGCGTATCAATGACCGAGCTCAACAGGTCATGAGTCAAAGGCCGCGGGACGGTCACTCCTTGAAGCTTTACCGCGATGGCATCGGCTTCAGCCGGGCCAATCCAGATAGGCAAATAGCGGTCAGACGTCTTCTCCTTTAGAATCACCACACGCTGGTAGTTCATCAGGCTAACCCGAATACTATCAATAGTCATCTCTATCATGGACAATCCTCCCTCCCCCTTTTCTCAACCGATGTATTTAATTCTAAACCCGTATTAATAGACCTGTCAAATGGCAATGTCAATTTACATTCCCGTCAATTAAAAATCAAGGTAATATTGGTGTTTTATGGTCAACCTATCAGGGAATTCTTTGTTGTCCATGCTCCACCGCCATTATTATAATTCAAATGCTGATAAAATACCTAAAATTGGGGAGGTTGACAAGTATGGTAAAAGGATATGCTATAATAAATCATCACCCTGCCCGAACAAAACCCAAAAACAACGGAGGACAGAGTATGAAACAAGGGGTCAAGGCCGTCGTCTGGTTCAACGAAGTCACTAAAAAAGACATACCTCTCGTGGGGGGTAAAGGGGCCAACCTGGGAGAAATGACCAACGCCGGGATACCCGTACCCCCGGGCTTTATTGTAACCGCCGCAGCCTACTTCGATTTTATTGAAAAAGCCAAACTCCATGATAAAATCAAGGCTCTTCTCAACCCCGTTAACGTTCACGACAGCAAACAGCTTCAAGAAACAGCACTTAGAGTACAGAAGCTGGTACAAAGCGCCGCTATGCCCCCGGAATTAGCCAAAGAAATCGAGCAAGCTTACGTCAAAATGGGCAAAGGGCTCGTCGCCGTACGTTCTTCCGCCACAGCGGAGGACCTGCCGGAAGCCTCATTCGCTGGCCAGCAGGCCACTTTCCTTAATATACAGGGCGAAAAAGACGTGGTGAGGGCGGTACAGGACTGCTGGGCATCTCTCTTCGGGGCGCGGGCTATCTTTTACCGTCAGGAACAGGGATTTGAACATTTCAAAGTCGGCATTGCCGTGCCGGTGCAGAGAATGGTACAGTCCGAGTCCTCGGGCGTCATGTTCACCGTGGAGCCATCCACCAACGACATGGAAAAGATTACCATCGAGGCCGTCCTGGGGCTCGGCGAGATGATTGTCTCTGGAGACGTCACTCCCGACCATTACACCGTCAATAAAAAGGATACAAAAATCCTGGAAAAGCAAATCAAGAAACAGGAATGGAAGCTCATCAAGAAAGCCGGCGCCCACGGCAAGTCCGATAACATCAAGATAGACCTGACACAGGAAGAGCAGGCCAGGCAAAAAATAACCGATGAAGACATCCTTTTCCTGGCAAAAATAGGGAAAACCCTGGAAAAACACTACGATTTCCCGCAGGACGTGGAGTGGGCCAAAGAAAAAGGTAAAATCTATATCGTTCAGACGCGCCCGGTAACCACCACTAAAAAAGTAGCGAAAGCCGTCCATGACATCGATGCCGCCGCGCTATTGTCCGGGGCACCGGCCAGTCCGGGAGTAGCCTCCGGGCCGGTGAAAATCGTGCCCGACCCCTCCCAGATAGATAAAGTGCTGGAAGGCGATATTCTGGTGGCCGAAATGACGACGCCGGACTTCGTCCCGGCGATGAAGCGGGCGGCAGCCATCGTTACCGACCGCGGCGGCAGGACGGCCCACGCCGCCATCGTCAGCCGCGAACTGGGTATCCCGTGCGTGGTCGGCTGTGAAAAAGCCACGGCTATCCTTAAAGACGGCCAGATAATAACCGTCGACGGCAGCAGCGGCAAGGTTTATCCGGGTAAAATCGAGGTATCCACCGACATCAAGATACGCGCCAGGGGAGAAGTCAAGACCAAGACCAAGCTTCTCGCCAACCTGGCTCAGCCAGAGATTGTCGACCGGGTAGCCACACGTGATGTCGACGGCATCGGCCTGCTGCGCGCCGAGTTCATGGTCGCCGAAATCGGCGAGCATCCGAGCTATATGATTGAAGAGGGCCGTGGCAACGAGTTCGTAGTAAAGCTCGCCGCCGGCCTGACCAAGTTCGCCAAAGCCTTCCACCCGCGCCAGGTAGTCTACCGCACCAACGATTTCAAGTCCAACGAGTATGCCGCGCTCAAGGGCGGCGCAAAGTATGAACAGAATGAAGAGAACCCCATGATAGGCTATCGGGGCGCATCACGGTATATCACGGACATCGAAACGTTCAAGCTGGAACTGGCCGCCATCAAGAAAGTAAGAGAAAAATACGATAACCTGTGGGTGATGATTCCCTTCGTACGCACGGTCAAGGAAATGGAAGGCACCGTTAAAATTATGGCGGAGGAGGGACTGAAACGCTCCAGCACTTTCAAACTCTGGATGATGGTGGAGATTCCGTCCAACGTTATCCTGCTGGAGAAATTCCTGGCCGTCGGTGTCGATGGAGTTTCCATCGGTTCCAACGACCTTACCCAGCTGACACTGGGCATCGACCGGGACAGCGCCAAGCTGGCAGCCAGCTTCGACGAGCGCAATGAAGCCGTCATGCTCTCCATCGAAAAGGTGGTGAGGGGCTGTAAAGCCGCCGGCGTTACCTGCTCCATCTGCGGGCAGGCACCCTCGGTCTACCCGGAGATTACGGAGAAGCTGGTAGAGTGGGGCATCACCTCGATTTCTGTCAGCCCGGACATGATTGACATTACCCGCGATATCATCGCCAAGGTGGAAGCCAAACTGGGCGT
>CAYQZZ010000083.1:0-6909 GCA_964422155.1 uncultured Dehalococcoidaceae bacterium
TATGACAAGGGCGACAGGTTCAACCAGAAAGCCGCGGAAGGCTTTATTCATCTCTGGGGTTTGCCTGTCAAGACCCAGGCTCAAATACAGCTGTTGGGGGATAAGGAAGGGCCGCTCAGCATCGTGGGGCCTGATGAGACCGAGGGAAAATAGTATGACTCATATCAGAGGTCGATTCAGCAAGCCGGCGGATAAGCTGGCAGCGCAGTATACTGCCTCTCTCCCCTTTGACCATCGCCTCTATAAGCAGGACATTGCCGGCAGCATCGCTCATGCGAAAATGCTCGCTAGACAGGGTATCATCTCGGATGAGGATGCTAAAACCATTGTCAGCGGGCTGAAGGCTATCCGGGGGGAGATAGAGCGGGGCAAATTCAAGTTCCAGCCGGAACTGGAAGATATCCACATGGCGGTTGAATCGCGCCTGATTGAGAAAATCGGGGATGTGGGGCGTAAGCTGCACACTGCCCGCTCCCGCAACGACCAGGTAGCGCTGGACATGCGTCTCTTCACGAAGGACGCTATTTCTAATACTATAAAAGGTATTCGTGATTTTCAGCGCGCCCTGCTCGACCTTGCCGAAGCCAATAAAGGGGTCATCATACCCGGTTATACACATTTGCAGGTGGCACAGCCGGTACTGCTGGCGCATCACCTCCTGGCTTACTTCGAGATGCTCCAGCGCGATGTCGCCCGTTTTAACGATTGTCTCAAGCGTGTGGATGTCCTGCCCCTGGGCAGCGGTGCTTTAGCCGGTGTCGCCTATGATGTTGATAGAGAGTTCCTGGCGAAGGAACTGGGCTTCAGCCAGGTAAGCCAGAACAGCCTTGACGCCGTTTCCGACCGCGATTTTGTGCTGGAGTACGAGGCCGCCGCCAGCATCTGCATGATGCACCTTTCCCGCCTGGCCGAGGAAATCGTACTGTGGTCTTCGGCGGAGTTCGGCTTTATCGAGCTTGACGATGCCTATACCACCAGCAGCAGCATCATGCCCCAGAAGAAAAACCCGGACGTGGCCGAGCTGGCCCGGGGCAAAACGGGGCGGGTCTACGGCAGCCTGATAGCCCTGCTGACCACGATGAAAGGCCTGCCCCTCGCTTATAACCGCGATATGCAGGAGGACAAGCCGGGCTTCTTCGATACGGTGGATACGCTGCTATCGACGCTGGAAGTCTTTAAGGGCATGGTGGGAACGTTGCAGGTCAGGGTGGGGAATGCCGCAAAAGCGCTAGAACGGGGCTATATCCTGGCTACCGACCTGGCTGACTATCTCGTTAAGAAGGGGGAGACCTTCCGCACGGCCCATGATATCGTTGGCAGTCTGGTGAGCTACGCTTCTAAGAAGGGAAAGACCTTCGCCCAGTTAACTCTTGGTGAATATAAGAAATTCTCGCCGCTATTCAGTGCAGAAGTGCGTTCCATTACTGTAGAGTCTTCGCTGGCTGCCAGAGATGTCGCCGGCGGCACGGCACCCAGGCAGGTAAAGAAGGCGCTGGCCAGGGCACGCAGGATGGTTGATAAGGAGTGAACCAGGCGAACTAGGTGGTTTCTTTGTTTTTAACCAGCCAATGGTCGGGGAGGAGTTGCCGCAGCGGTACTATTCGGTCTTCGCCAATGATGACATGACAATCAAAATTTCTGGTATCAACCTGTACTATCATTTCGCGACATCGGCCACACGGCGCTAGAATCCCGTGGGAAGATATGGCAACGACATCAGTGATATGAGTCTCGTGGTGTTTAAGCATTTCGGCGATAGCCGCGGCCTCCGCACAGAATCCAAGACCGCAGGCCAGGTCGATACAGACTCCGGTGTAAATATTTCCCCCGGCTGTCCTGAGCGCTGCTCCCACGGAACCGGCTGAGAAGTCTTTCAATAGTGTAAATTCACCGTACACGGCTCTCGCGGCCGCAATCAATTGTGAAGTGGTTTTATTCATGCTCGTTGAGATGTGAATATCTGGACTAATAAATAACTCGAACAAATGCTGGAGGGTATTAAACCTTGGTCGTCTTATTCTGCGTCCGCAGGCATCTGGTGCACAGGTTGAGGTGCTTTGCCTGACCATCAATATAAACAGTGGCAGGATGGATATTAGGCGTCCAGCGGCGGTTGGTGTGGCGCTTGGAGTGGCTGACATTATGACCGAATTGCGGTGTTTTCCCGCATAAATCGCACTTCAATTTACTTTGTCTCCTTTGATTTCCAGATAGGGGTATTGCAAATTCCGCTAATACATAGTAACATAGACACACGAGATTAGCAAGAAATGCATCCTTGGGGGATATGAATCTGACCAGTAATCTGACAAGGGTGGTGTAAAATGGACAAAATTAGCAGTGTAGCCGGGCAAGACCTGAGGGACATGTTTTCCGCCGCTACCTCCTGGCTGGAAAAGAGTTCTGCAGATATTGATGCCCTGAATGTTTTCCCGGTGCCTGATGGTGATACCGGGACCAATATGATGCTGACCATGCGTTCTACTATGGAGGAAGCCTTCCGTGCCCCCGACCACAGCGCCTCGGGTGTGACCCACGCCATGGCAAAGGGCGCCCTCATGGGCGCTCGCGGCAATAGCGGCGTTATCCTCTCGCAGATATGGCGTGGCCTGGCGCAGGGGCTCGAGGGCAAGGAGTCTTTTAACGCCGCCGAACTGGCTGATGCCTTACAGATATCGGCGGCTATCGCTTATAAAGGGGTGAGCAATCCAGTCGAGGGGACCATGCTCACGGTCATGAAGGACGCCGCCAAAGAGGCAAAAAATCAGGTCGAGCAGGGTCAGGAAGATATCATCACAGTTCTAGAAGCAACAGTAAACGCTGCGGGTGAATCGGTGGCCAATACCCCCAGGCTTCTCAAGGTATTGAAAGATGCCGGCGTCGTTGACGCTGGCGGGCAGGGACTCTACACCCTTCTGGAAGGAGCGCTGCGTTATTTGAAGGGTGAGACGGAGCTAATGCGGTTGCGTAAACCCCAGATAATTGTCAGCGAACTGCCTTTAACAGTACCGTTACCGCAGACCGTAGGCGTCGAAGAAGTACCTTATGGCTATTGCACCGAGTTTCTCTTAAAGGGGGAGAAGCTGGAACTGGAGGTTATCAGGAAGAGACTGGAAAGCAAAGGTGAGTCCCTGATAGTCGTCGGCGACGAGTCGGCGGTACGTATCCATATTCATACCCTCAGCCCTGGTACCGTTATCCAGCTCGCCACTAAGCTGGGTACCCTGCATCAGGTAAGTATCCGGAACATGGACGAGCAGCACCAGGACTTTCTGGAGATGCAGAAAGAAAGAATGCCGACCACCGATACAGCCGTTATCGCGGTGGCTTCAGGGGAGGGGCTGATTGATGTCTTCGGCAGCCTTGGTGCGGCCGCCGTTGTCCCCGGAGGTCAGACGATGAATCCGAGCACCAAGGATATCCTCCAGGCGGTGGAATCCACATTTTCAGATAATGTCATCATTCTTCCCAATAATAAAAACATCATACTCACCGCCAATCAGGTGCAGTCGTTAACTCAGAAAAAAATCAAGATAGTACCAACCAAGTCGATTCCGCAGGGCGTGGTAGCGCTTTTAGCATTCGACTATGAGGCGGACTTCAAAGCCAACGCCGAGATTATGGAAAAAGCCCTGTCCTCGGTAAGGACTATTGAGGTTACGCGCTCCATTCGTGCCACCAAGTTAAACGGTCTGAAAATCAGGCGAAAGCAGCCCATCGGCCTTCTCGATGACGACCTTGTCGCGGTGGGCGAAACTGACCTCGATGTCATTAATAAGATTTTGGCCAAGCTGGACCTGGATAAGTCCGAGGTAATTACCATTTACTACGGGGCTGATACCGAAGCTAACGAGGCTGAGGAAATCAGCGCCAGTATTACGGAGCAGTATCCGCAGCTACAGGTTGAAGTAATTAAGGGCGGCCAGCCACATTATAACTATATTATATCCGTAGAGTAGAAAGGTAGTATACGGGAATGACTGTGAAAATTGTTACTGATAGTCTATCTGATATCACCAGTAATTTGGCTGCGGAACTCGGTATTACTGTCGTGCCGCTGTATGTACGCTTCGGCGAAGAAATCTATCGTGACCGGGTGGAAATCACCAGTGAGGACTTTTACCGCCGGCTGGTAAATGAGTCGAAGCTGCCATCGACGACGCAACCAACACCCAATGACTTTGCCGAGGTTTTTAAAAAGCTTGCCCAGGAGACCGATGAAATCCTGGTAATTGTCGTGTCCAGCAAGCTCAGCGGCACATTCCAATCGGCAACACAAGCGAAGGATTATGTTAAAGGGAAATGCCGGATTGAGATAGTCGACTCGTTAACGGTGGCGATGGCGGAAGGACTGATTGTTATTTCTGCCGTAAAAGCGGTTAAAGAAGGGGCTAATCTTGCCAAGGTGGCTGAAATGGCACGCGGGGCCGTGTCCCGTTCGCACCTTATCGCTTATTTCGATACGCTCAAGTATCTGGCTAAAGGCGGACGCATCGGCAAAGCGCAGGGACTTTTAGGCCCCTTGTTATCGATAAAGCCGATACTCACCGTGAGAGACGGCGAAATGGCCCCTTTGACCAGGGTGCGTTCTTTAAGTGCCGGGCTCGACTATTTTTATAATCTTGTCAAAGGCTTTTCTAATATCGAAGGGCTGGCTGTGGAGCATGCGACCACTCCTGACGTTGCTGATAAACTGGTAGAACGCCTCGGTTCTCTTTTCCCTAAAGAACGCATTTATCGGTCGGTAATCAGCCCTGTAATCGGGACATATGCCGGGCCCAATGCGCTTGCATTAACAATTCTGGAAGCTGAAAAGAAATAATGACAGTCAGGATTGTCACCGATAGTGTCGCCGATATTCCCTCTCAAGTAGTTCGTGAGCTGGGGATTACTGTAATTCCGGTGCTGGTTCGTTTTGGAGAAGAGACTTACCGTGACGGTATTGACATTACTAACGACCAATTTTACGAGAAACTGATAAGCAGTAAGGTCATGCCGACTACCTCGGTGCCTTCGATGGACATGTTCGCCCGGACGTACGCTATGCTCGCCGAGGAGACAGACGAAGTTCTGGTTATCATGCTCAGCGCCAAGCTCAGCGGTATCTATAATGCGGCTTTACAGAGCGCCAGCCTTATGGAAAGCAAATGCCGTATCGAGGTAGTGGATTCAAAGCTGGCGGTTATGGCGCAGGGATTTGTCGTCATCGAGGCGGCAAAGGCAGCACGGGACGGTGCCAGCCTTAACGAAATACTGGAAATAGTCCGTCGCAATCTTCCCCGCGCCGACATGCGTGCGGCTTTCGATACACTGGAATATCTCCAGAGGGGCGGGCGTATCGGTAAAGCGCAGGCTTTCATGGGGTCGGTATTGAAAATCAATCCCATCATCACGCTTAAAAATGGGTTGGTTGAGCCGGTAAGCCGGGTACACTCCCGCGCCAAGGCGATTGACGCGCTCTATAGCTTCGCGGCTGGCTATTCTCACATTGAAGGACTGGCTGTCGAAGATGCTGCCTGCCCTGAGGATGGCGACCTGCTGGTAGAGCGGCTGAGCGCTATTTTCCCCAGAGAACGCATTTTACGGTCGCGGACGACCCCGGTTATCGGCACGCATACCGGCCCCGGCCTTTTGCTGGTGGCCGTGCTGGGTGATAAGTAATTTATTCTCTCCGAGTCCTTCTTTTTACGAGGTCGTTTAGCAACCGCTCATGGTGAGACCTCGGCGTGAGCTCAGTCGAACGCTTGGTCGAACGCTTGTCGAACCAGAGGGATGTGATACTCTGCCCTTCGACAGGCTCACTTCGTGGTGACTCAGTGGAACCAGGGCGAGCGGGAAATTTAAGATTTTTAGAATTGTTAGGCGACCTTACTCTTGCAGCCTGTGCTTTTTCCCAGGATTACGGCTATAATGTTGCGGGAATACATTATAGATGAACACCGAGTCTTTGCGTAAAGTCCTCGACCTTGAACGACGGCGTGATTATGCAGATTCCTCCGTGTTCGGCGGCCTGGATAAATTTCTGCATAACTGGTCCGCTCAGGCTGTGGCATCAGTTGTAAACCCGGCTCTTTTAAGGCGCTTTCACCGGCTTTTCAACTCCAGCTATACCTCCATGTCACGGGAGCAACGCCAGCAGTGGATAAGCGATGTCCTGAGCTTTCTGGACGACATGGAAAATAAGGATAGCGCTAAAGCATCGTCCGCTGTAGGCCAGGTGCAACCTTCCGTGAAGAAAAAGCCCCCCGTAAAAGTAAAGAAGCCAGCGGTATCGGCGGACGGGCCGTCTCTCGATTCGCCGATAACGGTTGTTAAGGGTATCAGCACCACCCTTTCCGCCAGGTTCGGCAAGCTGGGCGTGAAGACGGTGCGTGACCTGCTCTATTTTTTCCCGCACCGCCATCTCGACTACAGTAAGTTGAAGTTCATATCGCAGCTAAACGAGGGCGAGGAGCAGACCATTGTGGCCAACGTCTGGCAGGCGCAGGAGACCAGGCCGGGAGGCAGGCGCAGCACCGAGGCTATCGTGGGTGACGAGACGGGCAATATCCGTGTGCTCTGGTTCAACCAGCCCTATCTGGCGAAAAAACTGACCACCAATAACCGGATAATGCTCAGCGGCCGTGTCAGCCTTTTCAAGGGACGCCATATGTTTCTATCACCGGAGTGGGAGATAATGGAAGGCCAGGACCTGGTCCATACCGCGCGGCTGGTGCCGGTTTATCCGTTGACACAGGGTCTGCGGCCCCGTCAGGTGAGAAGGGTGATGAAAGAGTTCATCGACCGGTGGGCATCGCAGGTGACTGACTTTCTGCCTACGGAGTTAAGAAAGAGGCTCGGCCTGCTGGAACTGCCTGTGGCTATCAGCCAGGCGCATTACCCGGAAAACGAAGATACGAAAGACAAAGC
>CAYQZZ010000084.1:0-4320 GCA_964422155.1 uncultured Dehalococcoidaceae bacterium
AGTCCTTGGTCCAGGCGTAGTAGGCTCCCGGCTTGATGCCTTCCCGGCGACAGAGCTCATTGACGGCCACTTCCCGGCGGAACCCCTCCAATACGATACGGACCTTTTCCTCTGGGGTATACTTCCGTCTGGATATTGCTCTGACCTGCTGTATAAAGCCCCTGGTTTGCTGGGTTCTGGCCTCGGCAGCATCAGCTTTACCTGTGTTTTCCTGGGACATAACTCGCTCCTTTCACTGTTTAGTTAGTCTACTACCTCTCAGGAGCTTGTGCCACCCGTTTAGACTCTACGGTTTTAGTGGCCCTACTTGTGTCCCATTATCGCTGACGGTCTACAATCACAAAAGAGGGCTAAGACATAACAAAGAAATCACAATTGGGACGCAGCTTACGATAATTTATAGTAAGAGGCAAAAAGAAGGGAGCTTCTCTGCTTGGTACTGGTCTCAGCGTGCAGCTAGGATTCGAAGCAAGGTATAATTTGGGGCAAACTTATAGACATTGGGGATATTTCGTAGCAAATAAAAAGGCATACCCATTTACGGGTACGCCTTCTACTTGTCTTGAGCCGGTATTATCTATTTACATTCATTTGGTGGCAAGGAATTTCAGGGGGGTCAGGCCAGTCTCCTGAAGAAGAACATTAATATACCGACAATGATAACCAAGCCAGCAATAATACCACCAAAGCGCCACCAGTTGGTTGATGGCTGGAATGGCAAAGCTTCGACTGGTTTTGGTAGTGGCGTAAGTAAATGGACCGTAAATTGTCCTGTGTTACCATTAATATCGATAATATGGCTTCCCGTTATATCGTTAGTAATAGAAAAGGATACTTTCTCGTTCTTGCCGGCATCAAGTATTACTCTCTTTCTGGCTTCTTCTTTATCATCTATCTTGAGAATGATGGTATAATTTCCCTTCGTGCCTCCGGTATTGCTGACCAGGGCTGCGATGGTAACTTTTTCGAAGCGCATGACCTCATCTGGAGTAATTGACAAATCAGAGATAATGAAACTGGCTGGTGCCGGTGATACTAGTACTTCCGCTACCCTACCTTTAGGCACAGGTTTGTTAACCTTAAATTTACCCGATAAACCATTGACGTCTACGGTGTATTCCCCGGCAGTATTCGGGGTCACTTTGAAGCTAATTATCTCGCTCTTGCCAACACCAAGAGTTACTCTCCTGGTCTGTAACTCTAAATCATTTATCTTGAGTATAACGTTATAACTCCCGGCCAGACCTCCGGTATTGGTAATTGTGACGCTGACAGTAACGATTTCATAAGGATAAACCTCGTCTGGATTAACAGTAATTCCGGTGATTTCGAAGCTGGCAGCGGCCGTGTGCGCCATGACAGTGAAGGTAGTGAAATGACTTATCGGTACGGTAATGGTGTTATTAATCTTGTCGACGACGCAGCCTTCGAACTCAATCCATTTTCCATCCTGCAAGGTAGCGATGACCAAACTCTCTTCGGCAACTCCGGCAGGTACCTGTAAATCACTGTATTTAAAGGTCAGGTGAATAGGCGGGTTGAAGGTAGCGCCGCTGGGACCGATATCGTAAGTAAGACACACGAATTTATAGTCGTCTGGAGGTGTAGAGGGTGTCGATGACGGCTTAATGGAAATAGAATACAGGCGCTGGCCGTTCCTGTTCTTGACAATGGTGCCTCTGGGTATGTCGAGCTTTACTTTTCCGTCGATGGATTCGGCCGTGGCACTGGTGATGACTCTGCCATCGCCGGTCATATATTCCGCCAGACTGGTAACACCGCTGGCTCCACCCCCTCCACCGCCTCCGCCCGATGTAGTGTCTGACGTTTCAGCTGATACTGTAAGCGTGGTGTTATCCGTCTTACCATCATAGGTAGCGGATATTATGGTGGTTCCAGCCGCTAATATGGTTGCCAGTCCGGTATTCATATCTATGGTCGCCACGCTGGGATTAAGGCTTGTCCAGTTCGCTGAACTGGTGACGATAGCAGTTGGCGCATTGGAGTAATTGGCGGTAGCGGTGAACTGGAGCGTCGGGGTATCACCGGAAACCAGGGTAATGCTCGGGTTGACCGGTGTCACGGTGATATGGTCAAGTACGGCAATAACCGTAACCGAAGCATCGAATCCGGTCTCTCCATCATCAGCAAGGGCTGGTATGCCCGATAGCATGATGAAAGATATTAAGACTATACTAATAATGAATAGTCTCGTACTTACTTTATTCACGTCTCCTTCTTATATAAAGAAGAATCAACATTGCTCCCAGAACAACCACGGCGGCGCCGATTATCACCGGCAGCCACTTTCCGGTGGTCCCGCCGGCACCGGACTTGCCTAAGATTTTTTCCTGAGTTCCTGTCGTCTCCGCGATGACCTCGACCGAGAAGTTGAAGTCCCGGTTTTGCTTGACGGCTGCCGCCCCGCTCTGCCCCAAACACCGGGCGGTTGCCGAGACGATTATCTCGCCTTTTGTGCCTATTTTCTCGGAGCCTTGCGCCCGGACTATTATTTTAGCTTCTTTGGCCAGGGCATAGCCCCGTTGCGGTACGGCGATGCAGACGATGCCTGCGGGCGTATCCTCAGCCTTTTGACTCAGCGCCTGGGACGGCTCGATATACAGATTCTCACTGACGGTGACTATCTTCCCGCCGATTTCAACCTGTGTTTCTCCCAGCGGCGGCTGTATTTCTACCTGCCAGTTAGCCGGAGCCTGGCTTATCTCCAGGACGATGTGGGTAATCCGGTTGCCATCGATATTATAGAAGTAAATAACCCCCGAGCCCTCACCGCCAGGAATAATTTTTATTTCTTTGCTGCCCTGGACGCTGGCAAAATTATATTTGGCCGGCTCCTGAGCCAGAGCCGCCGATGATGATAGAGCCATCAGCATGATTGATGCCAGAATTACGGGTATAATCCTTCTCATTACCCCTCCTGCCTTATTAAATAACAGAAGGCGTTCCTGCCTTCTCCCGGGGCGCCGGGACATATACCATACTTATATCGACCCTCCCGCCGCGACCTCGCCGATGAGGGCATCAGACAGCGAAACAACAACCTATTGCCCGCCGGCTTTGCCATCTGATGTAATGATAGAACCGGTGAGCCCCGGAGGACTCCCTCAATGCATGAAGCCCGTTTGTGACGGTCCGGCCCTGCCGCCGTCACACAGGCAAGTCTTCTTCATCTTCGCGCTCGATTAGAATGTGCCGCCGGTTATTATCACCTTGTAGGTTACCGTAATCGAATGGCTGCCGGAAGCAGTGTCGGCGGGTACATCAATCCAGTGATAGACATCATTGACACTGCTGGCGCCTACCGGGCCATATATTTTTTCATAAGAGATAGTCAACGAGGTCTTCGTAACAGCGCCGAAGGTTGTGCTGTATTTCCATTTATCCATTGCCAGAGTACCGGTGCTTGCTGTTCCTTTAATGCCTATGTCAACCTGGACATTAGTCTCCGAACCTACAATTACCTCAATGGCAGGCGTACCGTCGGTCTGAGCAACGTCACCGGCTCCGGTAACGGGAGGCGTCTGGGGGCCAAAATTAATCCCGGCTGAGCCTGCGTCGGTCAGGGTGATGCTGATGACCTCACCCACGGTGACTGAAGCGGGTACAGTTTGCTCTTCCAACGCTACGGCCGGCAATGACAGGGTGGCTGCCAGCAGCAGCGCTATGGCCAGGGAAGCAATTAATCGTTTTTTCATTTGTTACTCCTTTGAATTTCCGTGATTTACTCACTTGTTTACCTCTACATGATTATTAAGATTGTTTTTTTACATGATGGCCTCCTTCCACTGTTGTGCCTTTTTGGTCTGGTTATTAAAACCTGATGGGATTATTCTTATTAGGGGGCCTCATCCGTCTTGTAAGTAAAATTGCTGGAGAAGGTACCGGGCGGCGTCACGCCAGGAACAGTTAGCCAGTGATATATATTCAGGCTATCACCGGGATTCAGTGTCTTCCACGGTGTATAGGAAGTCGACATTTCCAGGGCAGTACCAGAATCGTCGGTATCATTGTAGAATGCGTTATTAATGTCAATTGCCCCGGCTCCGGTGAAATTGGTACCCATGAGAGATACGGTGACATTTGCACTCCCATCATTCTTTATCGTAATCGATGGCGATTCTGCTTCGGGCCGTTTGACGGCTCCGGGGCTGAGGTTGCCGAAGCTCAGGCCGGTATCCCCGTTGTCGATAATCGTGACTGATATATCATTGGCCGCAAATGTAAATATGCCTTCTCCAGGCTCAATCACGCTGCCGCCGGACGTGCTACTTATGTTCAAATTATACGTAGTTTCTGCCC
>CAYQZZ010000084.1:4420-6895 GCA_964422155.1 uncultured Dehalococcoidaceae bacterium
ATCACGCTGCCGCCGGACGTGCTACTTATGTTCAAATTATACGTAGTTTCTGCCCGGGCGATGCCAAAAAACAAAAATATCTGGCTCACGCTACTGGTTAAAATCGATAATAATAGCAAGCCAACCAGTAAGAACCGAGATATTCGCATCCCGGGTTTTTGTGTTTTACTCATTTTTACCTATTATGTCCGATATCTCCCGGTAATTTCGAAGTCTTTTTATCTAATATTCTCAACACTATAACCCCTGGGGACGAGTCAATGACCAAGATAAGCATGTATCTGGAATCATAATGTCCCCTTGTGTAATATTAAAATCTATATAGTTAGCTTTTGGTAAGAATTTGGTTATAACTCCGTGAGTATTTTTATCTTCAAAAAAGACCTAATTTGATATCCCATAATTTGACTTTTTGTTCAACGAATTGAAATTGTACAATCAAGCTAATGTGACACAAGTTTTATCTCATAAGTAAATTGAGATGAAATAGCGGGTATATCGGTAATCCCCCGCTCGAACGGATTGGCAGAAAAACAAATTCTCTCGTAGATATATTGACAGTGGAGCAAAGGAAAACTATTATTTCAGTAGAAAAAGTTGGGTGAGCCGGAAAAATAACTATCTTTTTAATCGCAGCAAAACTAAACCTATATGAGAACGAACCTTTGGGGAGCGGCTAGTTAAAAAAGTTTTTAGATAGCCTGACAAACTATTATCTAAAGGGTCCTATTCAAAATAGGAGGCCGAAAAAATGATAGGAATGAAAATTGAAAAAGATGTTCCCATACTCATGCGCGATGGCTTAAAACTAGCCGCCAACATTTTTCGTCCTGAGAAACTTGGAAAATTTCCGGTTATTGTCGCTTTTACGGCTTTTGCCAAAGATGGTCTTTGGTCGTCACACTCCAGCGGGTGGGGGATGGCATATGAGCCATATAGCCCAACCGTCACAGGGTCAGCAACGTTTGAAGCCGAAGACCCGGCTTTCTGGGCTGCCCACGAATATGTGTTGGTTATTGTTGACCCAAGAGGATTCTACAGGTCACCCGGGCAAATACGAACTGCTGAGCTAGATGGTTTAGTGGGAGAGCACGCTGTACTATACCAGGGTCTATGGGCTCGGGATATGTACGATGCGATTGAATGGGCCGGGACACAAGAGTGGAGTAATGGAAATGTTGGGATGAGCGGAGTTTCTATTCTTGGGTTCTCACAGTGGCGTGCAGCGGCTTTGAACCCACCGCATCTGAAAGCCATTATCCCCTGGGAAGCCATGACTGATTATCACCGTGACGTAATGTTCCGGGGCGGCATCCCCGACACAGAATGGGGAAAGTTAATAGGGCGCCATCGTCTTACCCCTAATCCGGCATGGCCGCCGCCTGAAAAAGAGGACCCACCGGCACGAGTCGAAAAAGAGGAGGATGAGTTTCTGGCCGATATTACCGCTCCGGTGCTTATTTGCGCCACTTGGTCAAATCACGGGGTTCACACTCGGGGGTCATTTCGGGCGTTCCGAAAAATCTCTTCCAAGCAAAAGTGGCTTTATATCCATGGCCGGCAAGAATGGGCGGAATTTTACACTGCTGAGGCGCAAACAACTCGAAAGCTGTTCTTTGATCATTTCCTTAAGGGCATCGACAATAGGATACTGGATATGCCGAGGATCCGCCTGGAAACGCGGGAAACCCTTGACAAGTATACAGTACGGCATGAAGACGATTTCCCGATTCCTAGAACCCGGTACAAGAAGTTGCATCTCGATGCAACGGATCACAGGTTAAAATTTAATAAGAACCGGCAGGAAAGCAAGGTTAGTTACGACTCTGCCAGTAGCAAGGCAGTATTTGATTATACGTTCGAACACGATACCGAGTTGATCGGGTACATGAGCCTGAAGCTCTGGGTTTCCCCCGAGGAAGCTGAAGATATGGATCTTTTCATTACGCTGAGGAAGTTCGATCATAACGGTAACGAAGTATTTTTTGACGCCTGGTTAATGCTAGGAAGATATCCGGTAGCATTTGGCTGGTTACGACTTTCGCATAGGGAACTGGATAAGGAGAAGTCCACTCCGTGGGAGCCTTACCCAAAGCATGTAATTGGCCTTGGAGAAAAAGTGAAGCCCGGTGAAGTTGTTCCATGCGCAGTACCAATATTACCCTCAGGTACCTTGTTCCGCAAAGGTGAAACGCTGAGACTGGTCATATCAGGAATATATGGAGGGGGAGAAATTGCAAATGTGCCCTACGGGTTCAACGCCTCGGTGAACCGGGGGGCGCATTCGATCTATACAGGCGGAGAGTACGACTCTTACCTTCTGGTACCCATAGTACCACCGCGCTAGTGCACCACCTATCATCGACGATAAACGAAAATATTCAAAAGGTAATTTATAGCGACAACATTCTTAGATTGCACACGTATATTATTTGCGGGGACTTGCTATACTTGATTGGGCATTTGGGAGACCTC
>CAYQZZ010000085.1:0-6658 GCA_964422155.1 uncultured Dehalococcoidaceae bacterium
CCCAGCTCCTCAAGCAGTGAATTAATTTCTTCAACTTCATCGAAGCCCATCATGGCGTTGCCGCAGAGGCCGCAGGTATTGCCGTGCCGCAGCTCGCCGCTGAAGGCGCCGCGCGGGGTGTTTTTGAAGAAAGGTTGAAAGCAGGGCGAAGCACACCCCGGGCAGCCATGTGTCCAGACGCGGTAGCTCAGCTCGTGGACATAACCGTCACTTTTATCGGCAACGGGGTCCCATGACGAATGACCGTTCTTGAATGAGTCCCCGCCGTAGTTAAGCAAAGCCCTCATGCCGTCATTAGCGCCGTACCGTCCCCATTCCGAAAGCTTCTGCACCATGGTCGCCGGGTGCATGGCATATGTTTTCTTTAGCTGCCAGACCTTATTATGGTCGGCATACGGCAACGTCCTGGTCCCCTTAACCACAATAGCCTTGAGATTCTTGGAGCCGAATACGGCGCCGATACCGCCGTTAGAGGCACTGTGCACATTCTCTGAAGTAGCGTTGGCGAATCTGACCATGTTTTCGCCTCCCGGCCCGATGCACAAAGCGCCGAACTCCTGCCCCGTTTCCTCGTACAGCCGCTTCCTGAGCGTATTTTCCGTCTTAAGCAGATACTGCCCCCACAGGTCGGAGGCATCTCTGATTTCCACCCTGTCATTATATACAAAGAGATAAACCGGTCGACTGGCCTTGCCCCGCACCAGGATTCCAGCATTGTAGTTAGCCCGCATCAGCTCATCACCGATACCGCCGGAGATACTGGCCTCCCCGGCCCAGCCCGTCAGGGGTGATAGAAAGGAGCAACTTACCTTTGTACCTATAAGTCCGGTTATTGGCCCAACCCCGATGTGCAGAATATTACCAGGGCTTAGAGGGTCTGTTCCCTGAGGAACAAGGTCCCATATCAGCTTATTGCCCAGACCACAACCGCCGAGGTAGGTTTTCACGTCATCGGTCACATCCACCACCTGGCTTCTCTCTGTCGTCAGGTCCACTTCCAGTAAGTTAAATTTGATTTCAGCCATTTTGCTATCTCCTTTTTTCACAGAATTACGGACGCCAGGGAGGATAGGCGATGCTCTCCCGGGTCAGGGGATACAGTCTTCTGGCAACCATTGCAGCTTTTTCATCGGAGCTTTTCCTGGAACTATCCCTGAGGGGCCGAATTCGTTCAACCCGGTTGTGGTAATAGAGAGCGGTTACGGGACATATCCTGATGCATTGGGGGTCTCTTTCGCCGGTATTTTGTGTATCACAAAGGTCGCAGACTAAGGGTTTATCGGATGCATCCGGATTGAACCGGATGGCCTCGGTGCCGCAGGCCTCCTGACATAATAAGCATCCGGTACATCGGTCTCTATCAATCACCATATGCAGCGTCTTTTTATCGAAATAGATAGCTGGTGGTGATACGGGGCAGGCCTTTTCACACGGCCTTTCCTCTTCCTGGCACTGGCTGCAGGTCACGACAATGGCTTTTGGCAGGGGTAAAAGGAAATTACGCACATAAATCCTGGCGAAGTCCTTATTGATAACCCCGAAATGCCGCATGGAACAGGCCTCGGCGCAAAGCCCGCAGCCGGTGCATTTCATGACATCGGCGTCTATAAAGGCCTCTCGCTTCGGTGGCGGGTAAATTTCTCTTCCCCAGACCGGCACGGATGGATGGGCTGTTTCGAGGTGGGTCTTCAGAACGCTGCGGTTATCCAGCTCCTTCTCACAGTAGGGACAGGCGTACTTAACTATCTCTTTTGTCACTTCGTTACCTCCTGTGTTTTTAAACACCGTATTGAACATCTGCTTGGTGGTAAAGGCTGTCCGAAAAAGAAAGAATAACGAGAAAAGTTGTCATTGCGAGACCATCCCGACTTTGTTGGGAGGCTTCAGCCCGAGTTCAGCCCGAGGGCGAAGCAATCCCCTACTTGGGTTTATCACAGAGAATGAGATTGCCACGTCGCTTCGCTCCTCGCAATGACAGTCCTTTGGTGTTTCCGAATACCCTTAATATCGATTAATCAAGGCATCTTAATACTTTTCTGGCCGCTAGGTGTACTCGCCTACGAGCTCAATCATCCGTTTAAAAAACTTCCTTCCCGGCAGTCCTCCGGCTTCGACCGAATTCACGACTGAATCACGATGAGGTTGTATCAACTGGCGCCAGCGTTTTAGCTCCTTTGGAGCAATCTTGATAAGTTCACCCTTTTGTTTGATGTAGTCCAATGCTTCACGTAAAGTGCCATCGGCATCTCGGCCGCTCTGGACGGCAAACCAGCAATTGGCGCCGGAAGGACCGATTTCATCTATAATTTTGCGGATATCGGCTGGCAGATTATTCCAGGTATCCCATTTCATATATGTGCGCATCGGGTGCATGGTTATCGAAAGGTCTCCCGCCAAGGTACAATAAGGTGCTGCCCCATCCGCCAGTTTAAACATGTGTGCGGGGAGTACGCCCAGGACAACTGCATCCAGCCCACCCGTTTCCAGGAGGGGGCGCATTTCAAACCAGCCGACGTGCATTGGCTTTCCACCAAGGGCTTCGATAACGCTGTCTATTAATGGTAAAGACCTTGTTCTGGCACCTTTGAAATTCTCCATCGTCCTTATCGGTCCCCAGGATTTGCTTGAAAAGATGGCCAGTAAAGCGCCAAGTCCCAAACCGACTACTTTTACATCGCTCAATTCGCTCCGCAATTCGGAAAATTCCTCATAGAGCTGAGAAATAACTTTGCTACCGACGGTTGAACTGGGGAAAATAAAGGGAATCTGAACGAGGTTGAGTAAAGGGTAACGGCTACCCATAGCCGGGACATCACGGACTAAATCAGCAGCCTGAATCGCATCCCTGTCCTCCCCGCTCGTTTTCCTGAAATGGACTCTGCCGCCGGTGCGTGTCTCCACCTCGTTCATCCACATGTCCACGATTTCTACACCGTGGTCATGAATGTTATGAAATACAAGCTCGATTGGTTTTTCCTGTGTTTTTTTATTGACATTAGAGTTCATAAAATAGTTCTCCTTATATCGCTGAGAAATTCCGACCGTGTATAATATATTACACCTTCATTAAAAGCAATTAAAGAAAAGTCTTGTAGATATATCATGATATAACATTTCTAAAAAATGCTATTGACTTGATTATCTTTTCAGCGCTACAATATCTTTAACTATACCACCAACAAATATCCTTTGAGAAAATAATAAGGTTAATGGAATTTGCACTACGATAAATAATACCACAGGGATAAAAATTCGCACCATCTTTTTTATAAAGAGAAAGGAGGTATACCGATAAAGAAATTTTATATGCATAAGGAACTCTGTTTTTAAAACGTGAATAAAGGAGAATTTAATGAGGAAACTGATTTTTATATCATTCGTAATCATACTGATAGCCGGCCTGGTTTTAAGCAGTTGTGCCAAGTCAGAACCGGCACCGGCACCAGCAGCGCCGGCACCGGCAGCGCCAGCACCTGCGCCAGCACCTAAACCTGCAGAACCACAACCCCAGCCTGGCGGTAATTTGAGGATTCTTGTTGGCGCTGGAAATACCCCCCAGAACATTGGCTACTATCCGAAGCAGCAGTTCGGTGATGCCACCGTAAGCACCATATGGTCGGAACGGATACTCAACCTCAAAACAAACGGGGATTTTGCGCCCAATGTTGCGGAAGGTTACGAAATGTCCCCCGACCTGAAAATCATTACCATCCGTCTGAGGAAAGATGTCAAGTACCAGGATGGTACCCCACTTAATGCTAAATCAGTCGTCTGGAGCTTCCAGACAGCCAAGGATGCGGGCTCTCTGGCAGGCGGCAAGCGTATCGATAAGATAGAGGCTACCGATGATTACACGGTGAAGGTTACTCTTAACGTACCGAACAACCAGGTTATCTACGACCTGGCGCGGGTCTACTTGTACTCGCCTACTGCTTTTGAGAAAAACGGGCAGGAGTGGGCTATCAACAATTCCGTATCAACCTCGGCATTCCAGGTTACTGAATTCAAGCGCGATGTTGTCGTTAAGATGCAGAAGTTTACCGGTTACTGGCGTACCGGTCTTCCTTATCTTGACACTGTAGAGTTCACCACCGTCAAAGACACGGCGACTTCTTCGGCGATGATGCAGGCGGGGCAGGCGGATATCTGGATGAGCTCGTCCGCCCAGGAAGCGGCCGACCTGAAGGCTAAGGGCTTTACGGTAATCCAGACCCCGACCACGTACGTTACTATTTACTGCGATAGCACGGACCTGACTTCGCCGTTCGCCAATAAGAAGGTGCGCGAGGCGATTGAGTACGCCATTGACCGTAAGGCGATGGCCGATGCGCTCGGGTTCGGCTTCATGGTACCCGTGGACCAGCCGACACATAAAGGTACCGCCGGTTACAACCCCAACTACCCGGTGCGCGCGTATAATCCAGCGAAAGCCAAAGAGCTACTGGCCGAGGCCGGTTTTGGCAGCGGCATCAAGACAAAATTGCTGATAATGCAGGGCGCACAAAATTCGGGGGCTATCATCCAGAATTTCCTGAAAGAAGTCGGTATTGACGTCGAAATTGATGTTGCCGACGTCGGCAGGTTCTGGGGGTCTATCAACGGCGGCTGGAAGGGCCTGCTCCAGGGTCCTTACGCCGTCAACCCGGAATTCTGCGTTGCCTGGCTCCACCATTTCGGCCCAGAGCCGCTCATGAAGTTCGCCAGCATGGCCAAGTCCAAAGAATATCTCGCCGCCTGTGATAAGCTGGTCGTGGCGCCGGATATAGCCACCATGCGGAAGCTGACCATGGATATGGTCACCCAGGCAGGTTTGGATGCCATGTTCATCCCGTTGACCCTGACCCTGGGGACTTCTGTTCATGTTAAAAACTTCCATACTGACTATTATACCGACCTTGACTGGACCTACTGGTCGCTCTGGAACGACTGGATGGAAAAAAAGTAAAGTAAATAGAGTGATGGAGAGCAGGGCGATTCATCATCGTTAGAGAATAATGCTCTAGGTGTAAATCACCCTGCTCTCTGATAAAAAATAGTCCTGTTATCTGGTCGGCCTGAGGGTTCCCGGGCGGATTGATATCTTAAGCTCAGGCTGATGCCAGGATGGTATTCGCTAGTTTAAACGTATAATTCTTCTGGAGTTTCATAGTGACAGCTTATATTATTCGTCGGTTGCTTCTGGCGATATTCTGCCTGTTTATGATAACACTGATAGTTTTCTTCGCCATGAGGTTGCTGCCCGGCGACCCGATTATCATCTATATCGGCCAGAACCAACAGCTATCCACTTTGTCCGAAGAAGGGATGGAAAAGCTGCGGCAGGAATTCGGGCTGGACAAGCCTATCATGGTCCAGTACATTAACTGGGTGTCTGGAGTAATTAGATTCGACTTCGGAAATTCGATATTTTATCACATGCCGGTAGGCACGTTACTCTGGGAGCGTTATCCGGTAACCATAAACCTGGGCCTGGAGGCATTTATCATCAGCTGTGTTCTGGGTATTGCGGCGGGGGTGCTGGCCGCTGTGAGGCGCGGCGGGTGGGGCGATAGGATAGTGACGCCCTTGTCGTATATCGGTATCACCATTCCCATCTTCTGGTTGGGGATACTGATGATTTACCTTTTTGGCCTCAAACTCAACTGGCTACCGATAATCGGCTATACCTCACCGTTTACAGACGTCTGGCAACACATAAGACAGGCAATCATGCCAGTTATCTGTCTATCTATCGGGGCGCTCGCAGGGATAGCGCGCTTGCAGAGGTCAAGCCTGCTTGAAGTTATCCGCCAGGACTACATCAGGACCGCCTGGTCCAAGGGCTTAGCCGAACGCATAATAATAATAAAACACGCCCTGAAAAACAGCCTCATCCCGGTTATTACCGTTCTCGGGCTCCAGTTAGGCTTTATCATCGGAGGTTCGGTGATTGTTGAAACCGTGTTCTCCATTCCCGGTATCGGCTATTTAATGGTGACCAGTATCTTTTCTCAGGACTACTCAGTAGTACAATCATGCACTTTTGTCTTTGCCGTAGTAGTAGTAGTAGCCAATCTGATTGTAGACATCGCCTATGGCTGGCTCGACCCCAGGATACAGTATGCTTAGGAGAGTGTAGACGATGGCAGCAGATGTTACAACCACCGCTGGTTTTTCAGAAGCTCCTCCAAGGGTAAATGAATGGAGGCGATTTGTAAGGGTATTTTTCCAGCGTAGAATAGTTATCTTCGGGCTCGTGGTATTAATAATTCTGGGACTGACCGCTATATTCGCCACGCAACTCACGCCTTACGACCCCTATAAACAAAATTTAACCAATATATTGCAGCAGCCGAGCCGTGAACATCTACTGGGTACCGACCCCATTGGCAGAGACACGTTAAGCCGACTCATCTACGGTACGAGAACGGCGCTGACGGTGGGATTTGTGGCCGTTTCCATTGCGACAGTAATAGGTGTGACTCTGGGCATACTTGCCGGGTATTTTGGCGGCATAATAAATATGCTCATCATGAGGTTTACCGATATTCTTATGCCTTTTCCCATGATTGTGCTTGCCCTCCTGATAGCGGCTGTACTTGGTGGAGGTATCCAGAATGTTATCCTGGCCCTGGGTATCGCCACCATTCCCGGCTATATCAGGATAATGTGCGGCATG
>CAYQZZ010000086.1:0-6635 GCA_964422155.1 uncultured Dehalococcoidaceae bacterium
CTCTCCTGAAAGCATTGACCGAAGCCGGTATCGGCTCACGGCGCCGCATGGCTGAAGCCATCAAGCAGGGAAAGGTCGAAGTTAACGGGGAAACAGCCGAATCATTCAACCATCCGGTGAATGTCGAGAAAGACCAAGTCCTGTTCAACGGCCAGACGGTCAACCTCGTGCCCGATGAGATAATCTGCCTCATGCTCAATAAGCCAGAAGGTATCGTCTCCACGGTTAAGGATGAAAAAGGGCGCCGCACGGTCCTGGACATCCTGCCCCGTAAATACCAGCATTACCGGCTCTATCCGGTGGGGCGGCTGGACAAAGACACCACCGGGCTTTTGTTACTGACTAACGACGGCAACCTGACCTACCATCTTACCCACCCCAGGTTCGAGCATGAGAAAGAGTACCTGGTACATATCAGGGGAAGCCTCAAGGCAGCGGAAAAACAGAGGCTGGAGCACGGTATCCGGCTGGAAGACGGCATAACCGATACGGCGGTAATTAAAGAGATTACAGCGCCACCCTTCAACTACAGTATCACCATACACGAGGGCAGAAAACGTCAGGTACACCGCATGTTCGAAAGGCTGAGACACCCCGTCCTGGCTTTAAAACGCGTCCGCATCGGCAACCTGAGGCTGGGAGATTTGAAAGAGGGCGATATACGCCAGTTGAGCACCAGCGAAATAACTGCTCTGCTGAGTGAATAGTCCCGTAAATCAGGTAACCAGCTTGATAAGGTAAAAAATAAGTAATGAAATAATACCGGATGCCGGTATCGTAAAAATCCAGGCCCAGACAATACGCAGAGTCACGCCCCAGCGTACGGCAGAAAGCCTTTGCACAGAACCCACCCCCGATATCGCCCCCGTGATAACATGGGTAGTACTTACGGGAATGCCCAGATGCGTGGATAAGAAAATACTGGAGGCGGCGGCTGTCTCGGCGCAGAAACCATCAATCGGCCTTAATTTGGTTATTTTTTGCCCCATCGTCTTCACAATCCGCCAGCCGCCGGTAAGTGTACCCAGAGCAATAGCGGCATGGGCGCTGAGAACAACCCACAAAGGCACATGAAACTCACTGATTAAACCCCCGACAAAGAGAAGGCTCGTGATAATACCCATGGTCTTTTGAGCGTCGTTGCCGCCGTGGCCCAGACTAAAAGCCGCCGCTGAAAAAATCTGAAATACCCGGGACCATTTATTTATGCCTGCCGGACTTTTCTTATGTACAACCCATGAGGCAGCAACCTTTAATAAAAAACCCAGAACCAGGCCAATCAGAGGCGCCAGGACAATAAAAATGAGGGTTTTGTACCAGCCGGCCGCAATAATCACGCCGAATCCGCCTTTGGCGATAGCGGCTCCCGCATATCCGCCGATTAGTGCATGAGAGGAACTGCTCGGCAGTCCGAAATACCAGGTAATGATGTTCCAGGATATAGCGCCGATAAGACCCGCCAGAATGACCGTAGAAGTGACGATATTAATATCAATCATCCCCTTGCCGATTGTAGTCGCGACCCCGGTACCGAAAATGAGAAAAGCAATGAAGTTAAAAAAGGCTGCCCAAATGACAGCCTGCCTGGGTGTTAAAACCCTGGTGGAGACAATAGTGGAAATGGAATTGGCCGCATCATGCATGCCATTGGTGAAATCAAAAATCAGGGCTATCAGAATGATTGGGGCGATAACAAACAGGCTTGTTTCCATGTAATTATCTTTAACGAGAAAGAAGCTATTTCGGATTGATTATACATGAAAAAAATTGTCATTGCGAGTCCCGATGAAATCGGGACGAAGCAATCCCATACCATCAACGATAGAGATTGCTTCGGGCTTCAGCCTGATTCAGCCTGAAGGCTTTGCCCTCGCAATGACAAAGCGTTGCTAAACATTCTCCCTTTTCAAACCAGATTAAGGTCTGCTATACTGGACTTATTCCGGATAGTCGTCTGCCATATAAATATTTTTTTCCGACCATGCACCCGATAATAGAGCAAGCCAGAAATGAAGGAAGAGTCGTCCTGACCGAGATAGAGTCCAAGGAACTGCTCGGCCAGGCAGGAATAAACGTCGTCCCCACCAGGCTGGCCGCATCACGTTCGGAGGCAGTCGTTATAAGCAGGCAACTCGGCTTCCCCGTGGTCCTGAAAATAGCCTCGCCCGATATCGTCCACAAGAGCGATGCCGGCGGTGTTAAGCTGGGGCTGGAAACCCCGGAACAGGTCGAACAGGCTTACGATGATATCCTGAGAAATGTCCGACAAAAATATCCCCAGGCCGGAGTCCAGGGCATTTCCGTACAGAAGATGGCCCGTCCGGGCATCGAGGTGATTATCGGCATAAACAGGGATAAACAGTTCGGCCCGGTGCTTATGTTCGGTCTCGGCGGCATTTGGGTTGAAGTGCTTCAAGATGTTTCCCTGCGGGTAACGCCCGTCACCAGAAAAGATGCCGGCGAGATGATAAAAGAGATAAAGGGCTACCGGATGCTCACCGGATATCGCAACCAGCCGCCGGCCGATTTATCCGGACTGGAAGACATGCTGCTGGCGGTCTCCGACTTTGCCGTGAAATACCCGATGGTCAAAGAACTCGACCTCAATCCCGTAATTGCCAGCCGCGATGGCGCTGTAGCCGTAGATGCCCGGGTGGTGCTCGAAAACTGACAATTTATGAGAAGGTGAAATAGATAGCCGATGGACCTGAAATCGATACTGGAGAATACCGCAGAGCGCTTTGCCGATAAAACGGCCATTATCATGGGTGAGCGCCGTGTCTCATTCGCCCAACTTGAAGAGGACTCCAACAGGGTCGCCCATGCCCTGATAAAAACGGGGGTAAAAAAGGGCGACCGTGTAGCCACGATGCAGGCCAGCAACCCAGATTTTATTTCCATCTTCTTCGGGATAATCAAGGCCGGGGGCATCGCCGTGCCGCTCGACTCGCGCTACGTCGCTAACGAACTGGTCAGTCTTTTCAACGATTGTACTCCCAAAGTGTTAATTATCGAGAACCCCCCACTGGAATCGCTGCTGCCAGCCCTGCCAAGATTCGACTCTATCAAGCATATCATTACGGTCAATACCGAATACGATGAGCAGTTTAACAGCTACCAGAAAATCATAGCCAATAACCCGTCGTCAGGCGTCAACGTGGCTATTGCCCCGGAAGATATCGCCATCATATCCTATACCGGGGGGCCTACCCTGAAACCGCACGGCGTCGCCCTATCACACCGGAGCGTCTATATCGAGACTATCAACGCCGCCGCGACATTTCAGCAGACGGAAAATGACGTGATGATGCAGTTTGCCCTGCCCATGTACCACCAGTTCGGGCTGACGGCCGTATTGCTGGCTTCGATATATAAAGGCAATACCGTGGTGGCGGTGCCGGGTACCGGGCGGTCTATCCATAGCTTCATGGAAGCCGTGGAACGGGAAAGTGGCACGATTTACATGGGCGTCCCTTATATTTACTCCCTGATGATAAATGTGGCCCGCAGGGAGGGCATCAAACATGATTTAAGCTCGCTGCGACTTTGCGTCAGCGGTGGCGCCCCCCTGGAGCCTGTGGTCATAAATCAGTTTAGACAGCACTATGGCTTAAACATCATCGATATCTACGGGCAGACAGAGTCCGTGTGCCATATCACCGTCATGCCTATCGATGGCACGGGCAAAATCGGCTCGTCCGGAAAACCCATGCCCTGCTGGGAGATGAAAATATTCGACGAATACGATAATGAGCTTCCTCCCGGCCAAGAAGGAGAGATAGTCGTGCGGGGGCCAGTCATGGCCGGCTTTTACAATAAACCACAGGCTACAGCCAGAATTATGAAAAACGGCTGGCTCCACACCGGCGATATCGGCCGGATTGACGAAGACGGTTTCCTTTTCATCACCGGCCGCAAAAGAAGAATGCTTATCCTGAAAGGTCAGAATATCTTCCCCGGCGATATCGAAGAAGTCCTGGCAGCCCATCCCAAGATATCCGAGGCCAGGGTAATGGGGGTAACCGACATCGTGCGGGGCGAGACGGTCAAAGCACTGGTACGATTGAAGCCGGGAGAAAAGACCACCGAGCAGGAGGTACGGCAGTACTGCCAGGGACGCATGGCCGACTATAAACTGCCCAGAGAAATCGCCTACGTGGATGCCATGCCCGAGGTAATACCGTTATGGAGGCGACTGCAGAGCCTGGAAGCAGCCGACCTCATGATAGAAGGAACAGACTAGTGTTCCAGATGATAATTCCACCGTAACCGGCCACAGCAATCCAGGTGGCAGCTACCGCCACTTTCGGAAACCGCTTGTAAATATCCCATAGAATAAAGGCACACAGCAGAGAGCCGACAACCTTTAATATCATAAAACCGATATCCCCCACCAGAGGCTCTAAAAACGGATTACCTTCCCGCGCCAGTCCCCCGTCAATGAGAAACTCTGTCACCAGGCCGTCCAGCACAACAAATGAGACCAGCACGCCAAGGAGATATTTCATCTCCTTCCGGCTGGCTTGCGATAATATTCTTATTATTTTCGACATATCAGGCCAGTACCCCCGTTACAGGTTATAAGGTTGTTTAAGAATGTCATTCTGAAAGAGTCCTTCGGCTGAAGGACGACTGAAGAATCCGTCTTTAAGGAGAACGGTTACGGATTCTTCGCTTCGCTCAAGAATGACAGTAAACTTTGTTAAACTCTCTCAATTATACCCTTCGACTAGACAATAACGTTCAGCGCCGAAGGCAGGATACGAAAACACGCCGGCACCTCCCCCAGCAGCTCGCCGTCAGCCTGGAGGTGCATCTTTCCGCCGAGGGACCTAACCTCTATTTCTTTGGCTTTCTTCATAGTTACTTTGGGATGAGTCAGATGAGTGCCTTTATAAATACGCGGCAACGACCGGAGAAGGTCCGGCTTGCTCAGGTTACCTACA
The DNA here is from genome assembly GCA_964422155.1 of uncultured Dehalococcoidaceae bacterium. Lineage (GTDB taxonomy): Bacteria > Chloroflexota > Dehalococcoidia > Dehalococcoidales > RBG-16-60-22 > JBGPRB01. The sequence goes on from CAYQZZ010000086.1 coordinate 4,947, forward strand.
ATCAACACATCAAGCAAACCGTCGGAAAGGTCCGCATGGGGCGCCGTAAACATACCCCCGCCGCCGTATTTCCCGTTGTTCATTATGACCGTGCAGACACGCCTGTCTTCCGCCTGACCATCCACTATGATAGAAATATCCCGATTAACGTACGATAGAAGCGTGGTGAGCGTTCCCAGAAGATATGATGGCATACTCCCCAGCGCTTTAAACTGCTGGGTGGTGCGCCTGACAATTTCAGCATCAAAACCCATGCCGGCGAAGTTCACGAAGATTCGCTCCGCCCGGTGCCCGTTATGCGCATACTCAACAATGCCGAGGTCGACGGTACGTTTTTTCGGCTGGAGTAAACGTTGGCAGGCATCCTCGTACCGGCGGGGGATGCCTATGGTGCGGATATAATCGCCGCCGGTACCCGTGCTGATAATGCCCAGCAAGGCATCGCCGATGTTGCCGGCGGCATACAGGCCGTTGACAATCTCATTGATGGTACCGTCGCCGCCCACGGATATCACCATCTCGTAGCCCTTCCCGGCGGCGGTTTTGGCCAGCTCAATGGCATGACCCGGGGCTTCGGTGATATCATGCTCGAAACGCAGCCCGTGCCCCTTGAACAGACTCATTATCTGGGGCCAGAGCCGACCCGTCCTGCCGGCGCCGGCGACCGGATTAACGATAACTTTAGCGTATATTGAGTTCAAAAAACTCCTGCCTCAGGGAGCGATATATCATTTAACTATTTTCACAGAGTATAGCATATTTGAAAGGAGGTAGTATTAAAATCGTATTAATTTATCATAATAATTTTATAAAGATTACCTAGCTCCACTCGCCGGCATCCGTCCAGACACGCGCCAGTTCCTGGGCTAACAGCCTTTGCTCCGCCCTTTCCAGGCCGGGGTCTACCTGGAAGAGTTTAATTGCCTCGCTCCGCGCCAGTTCCAGCAGAGCCACATCGGAGATTTTCGCCATACGCAGGTCGGGCAGCCCGCTCTGCCTGGTGCCGAAGAACTCACCCGGTCCCCTCATCTTCAGGTCTTCTTCGGCCAGCTTAAAGCCGTCCTGCACATTTTCTATTATGTCAAGTCGCTCCCGGCCGACCTCGGAGGGATTTTCGGCCAGCAGCATGCAGTAGCTCTGCTCTCTGCCCCGCCCCACCCGACCGCGGAACTGGTGTAATTGCGAAAGACCGAAGCGGTCGGCGCTCTCTATCAACATGACCGTGGCGTTGGGGATATCGATACCAACCTCTATCACCGGTGTCGAGACCAGGATGTCCAGGTTGCCGGAGCGAAAGCTCGCCATGACCGTATCTTTCTCTAAAGAAGCCAGCCTTCCGTGCAGCAGGCCCACCCTCAGGTCGAGGAAGACCTCCTGTGAAAGACGCTCGTACTCGACCACCGCCGCCTGAGCGACGATAGCCTCGGACTCTTCAATCAGAGGACAGAGAATAAAAGCCTGACGCCCTTCGGCCACCTGCTTCCGCACGAAGGCATAGGCGCTTTCTCTCTGGTTCGGCTTGAGCCACTTTGTCTTTACCGTCTGCCTTCCCGGCGGCAGCTCGTTTATCACCGAAAGGTCGAGGTCGCCGTAGAGAGTCAGCGCCAGGGTACGCGGAATCGGCGTGGCTGTCATGACCAGCATATGCGGATTGAACCCCTTTTCCCGCAGCGCCGAACGCTGCTCCAC
>CAYQZZ010000087.1:0-6602 GCA_964422155.1 uncultured Dehalococcoidaceae bacterium
CATTCACTCGACCGCCTCCGACGGCAAATTCAGTCCTGAAGCTATCATCGTCAAGGCGGCCGAACTCGGTCTGAAGGTAATTTCCCTGACCGACCACGATTCCGTAGATGGAATTATCCCGGCTCTCAAGACCGTAAAAACTTACCCTGGGCTGACATTCATACCCGGCGTCGAAATCAGCACTGATATGCCCGATGGGGAAGCCCACGTTCTGGGCTATTTCATAAATTACACCAGCCGCGAACTGGGGTCTACCCTGGAGAGATTCCGTAACTCCCGATTGAGAAGGGCCCAGGGCATGGTCGCGAAGCTGGGCGCTCTGGGTATCGATATCGACTGGCCGCGCGTGCAGGAAATCGCCGGCGACGGCGCTATCGGGCGACCGCATATCGCCCAGGCGATGCTGGAGAAGGGTTACATCACCTCTTTCGAGGAGGCTTTTAAAAAATATATCGGACACGGCGGCCCGGCTTATGTCGAGCGCGAGAAGGTGACACCCGAAGAGGCGGTAGCATTGATATTGCGTTCCAGGGGGCTGCCCGTGCTGGCGCACCCCTTCACCGTGAAAGAGCCGGAGACAATGGTCATAAAACTGAAATCCGCCGGACTGGTAGGCATTGAAGCCTATTACAAGGACAATACCGACGCAGAGACCGAAGCCACTCTCGGCCTGGCTACCAAATACGGGCTTATCGCCACCGGCGGCAGTGACTTTCACGGCATCGCTGACAGCAATGATGCCATGCTCGGCAGCGTGGAGGTGCCTATGGAAGCGGCGGAGCGGCTCATCGCTCTGTCCGATAAACGGGATAAATAACCATAAGCAGGAGTATTTAAAATATAATATTGAGAAATCCATCACATTAATATAGCGAGGGTGTTTAGAAAACCATCGCTGTCATTCTGACCCCGATGCAATCGGGGGAAGAATCCGCTACCCTTACCTTAATGCCGGATTCTTCGTCGTCCCGATAAATCGGGACTCCTCAGAATGACAATATTAAATACCCTCAATAACGCCCCCTGAAGGAGCTTGATGGTTATCTGGATTGTATTAATAATATGCTCTTATCTCCTCGGTGCGGTGCCATCCTCGTACCTGGCTGCCAGGTCGCGCGGCATAGACCTCAGGAAACAAGGTACCTCTCAGGTGGGGGGCGGTAACCTCTGGCGAACGACCTCCCGCAAGCTCGGCCTGATGGTGGGCTTCTTCGATTTCTTCAAGGGCATGTTGATGGTATTGATAGCCTGGCGGCTGGGTTTGGATGCCGGTCAGCAGTTTGCGGTCGGCCTGGCTGCCGTCGTCGGTCATAACTGGCCGGTCTTTCTCCGCTTCCATGGGGGGCGGGGTATCGCCACAAGCCTGGGTATAATCATCATACTGCCCTGCATTAATATAAATGAGATAACTACGTGGCCGCTGGTAACCTTCTTCGCCATCGGAGCAGCCGGTCTCGTTATTATACGTCGAACGCCTGTGCCGATACTCGCCGGTATAATTTTACTACCCGTAATCAGCGCCATCGTCCGCGAACCGCTCCCGCTTATTCTGGGATATCTGGCGATGGTGTTGATAATCATCATCAAGCGACTCACGGCGCAACCCGCGACCGAGACCAGGAAAATAGGCATGGCCCGTCTCCTCTTGAACCGTTTCCTTTTCGACCGGGATATCAGCGATAGGTCCACCTGGGTTCACCGGAAACACGTTACCCGGAAGGGAAAACCGGTATGACCAAGCCGGATACAATGAAATGCGGCGCTCACCCGGTCGTGGAAACGAGTCTCAGGTGCGGCAAATGCGGCAAACCCATCTGCCCCAGGTGCATGGTACAGACGCCGGTAGGGGCCAGGTGCCGGGACTGCGCCAGGCTCTACAAACTGCCGACCTACCGCATCTCCGCCGTGCACTACCTCAGGGCTATCGGCACGGCGCTGGGAATAGCAATTATTACCGGACTTATCTGGGGTGTCATCAATAACTTTATTTCTTTCTTCTACCTCAATCTGTTACTGGCCGCCGGCACCGGCTATGCCATCGGCGAGGTGACCGGTCTCTCCGTTAATCGGAAGAGAAGCCCATGGCTGGCGGCGGTGGGGGGCATAGCGGTTGCTGTGAGCTACACGGTCAATATTTTCACTTTCGGGCGAATACCATCCATAGGGCCTGGCATCGCTATCGACCTTGTCAGCCTCGGACTCGGCGTTTACATGGCGGTCAGCCGCCTGCGCTAGGAAGAATTACATGTCCCCTCCCGTCCTTTACCCACAATATAAATTTAGTATTGGTTGTGTGTCATTCCAGTCTTCCACAATTGTCATTCCCGCCCCGATGAAATCGGGACGAAGAATCCGTAGGGGGAGGGGTAGTCTAGTCCTTCCTGAGAAAGACGGGTCAAGACCGAGAATGACATTGGTAAACAATCTCAGTTTGAGACATTCCCGTATATCGTATAATATACATAGAGCAAATACCGCTGGCTCTTTCGAGACCGGCCCTGAAGGAGTCCATCGTGGCCTATAAAATCACCGAAGACTGTGTCAAGTGTGGCGGCTGCTTCTACGAGTGTCCCAACGATGCTATCACCGAAGGCGAGAAGAGCTACATCATCGACCCGGATAAATGCACCGAGTGTGGAGCCTGCATCGAAAATAACTACTGCCCGGCCTGGGCCATTGTCAAAGAATAAAGTCATCAGAACCCCCTGCCAACCCTCCTTGATGCGATAGAGAGTAATAACATAGTACTAAATCACCTTCCCATACCTTACTAAAGGACTATTGGTTACTATCTCATAGAACTCTACAATTAAAAGGAACATTTAATATGCCTGAACTGGAGGACACCTTCCTTGTCCGGTTACCCGGAAATCATGAAGAAAATTATCGCCAGAACTCTTGTAGTATTTTTATCTATTCTTCTGGGTATTACTGCGTTCAGCTCTTACCATTCGGTGGTCTCTGCCGATACAGGCCCCGACCTTATCGTGCAGAATATCAGCCTGTCACCGGAAAACCCGGCTATCGATGATACCGTAACGATTACAGTAACTATCAAAAACCAGGGTACTGCTACAGCCGGCCTCAGTAACGTCGTATGTTATGCTGACAGTACCATCCTGGACACAAAATCCATTGACCCTCTTAATGCCGGTGTCATGACGACCGTAGTATTCACGTGGAAGGCAGTAGAGGGCTCACACACCATCAAGGCAGTTGCCGACTCCAGCGGATTTATCACAGAAACCAACGAAAACAACAACACGAAGACATTCACCCTGACGACGCTGGCCGCTGATTTGATTGTTCAGTCCATAACGTGGTCGCCGAGCAATCCATCAAAAGGCGATAGCATCGTCTTCAGTATTACCATCAAGAACCAGGGCAGCAGTAAATCCCAGTACACCAAGGTAATTTTTTACATTGATGAGAATTCCCGGGGCTTTCAGGACATTGCCGCCATCAACCCGGGCAGCTCTCTCACCGCGACCTATACCTGGACAGCTATTACAGGCCAGCATTCCTTGAAAGCGGTTATCGACGAACCGAACAACGTCAGAGAAAGCGATGAGACGAATAATGAGCTTACGGTGACATTCTCGACCCTCCCGCCGGACCTGACTATTCAGGGTATTACCTGGTTACCGGAGAATCCATCTAAGGACGACGCCGTAACCTTCACGGTCACGATTAAAAACCAGGGAAGCGGTCGAGCCGACCCATGTCATCTGGCTTACAATATCGATGGAGTATATCAGTCGTCAATTTCCGTCAACTCCACGAATGCCGGTACCTCGGGAAACATTACCATCACCTGGACAGCCACGGCCGAAGCACATGAAATTAAAGCAATCATCGATTACTATCAGAAAGTAACCGAAAGCGATGAGACCAATAATGAAAAAACCGCATCCTTGCAGACCCTGGCTCCCGACCTTTTTGTCAACGATATCACCTGGTTGCCATCAGTGGCCGGTGTCGGCGATAATGTTACCTTCACCATAACGATAAAAAATCAGGGCAGCGGCCGGGCAGAAGCATCCCGGGCTGTCTGCTATATTGACGGCCAGGCCGTCGGTTACCCGAACATCCCGGGAATCGCATCCGAGGCTCAAGCGACTACGACCATCCTGTGGGTGGCTGAAGGCGGCTCACACGCTGTCGGCGTTCAAGCCGATTATGATAATAAACTAATCGAGAGCAACAAAGATAACAACAAACTCACCAAGACTATATCCATCATTCCGCCAGACCTGGTAATTGCCAGCATCGACTACTCGCCGGAAAATCCGACCGAAGGCGATACCGTCACTTTCACTGTAACCGTGAAAAATCAGGGCGGCGGTAAGGCCGAAAACTTTAAAGTCGCCTGCTATATCGATGATACTTTACTGAACTTGGAACATATCTACAGTCTGGCATCCGGCGCTTCCACCGAAAAAACCTTTACCTGGAAAATGCAGGACGGTCGCCACATCTTCAAGGCATACGCTAACTACAATAAAAGTATTGCTGAAAGCGATGAAAATAACAATGAAAGCTCGATAACTATTACCCCTAATATGCCCGATTTAGCCATTACCAATATTACCTGGTCACCACCGGATATACCTGCCGGCAGCGAGGTTACCTTCAATATCAATATAGAAAACCAGGGAAGTTTAAGCGCCAGCCCATCGCGTATAGCTTATTATGTTGACGGTGCTAATGTCGGCTATAAAGATATCGGGCAACTGGATGCCGGCGGCGTGACCACGGAGCACTTCCTCTGGGCAGCTATAGAAGGTCAACATACCATCGGAATAGTTGTCGACTCCAATAATCAAATATCAGAGTATGATGAAAACAATAACACCAAGGTGGTAAATCTCCCCCCGCCCGACCTGGTAGTACAGGACATTACCTATTCACCGCCCGACGCTAAAATTGGCGATAGTGTGATTATTACCGCAACTATTAAAAACCAGGGCGTCAGCAAGACTCAAAAGTCGCAGGTAGCCTGTAACATCGATGGTTTACCTGTCGCTTCCAAGGACCTGCCGGAGATAAATGCCGGAGACACGGTCACCAGGACATTCAACTGGGTCGCTGAAGCAGGCATGCACAATATCAAAATATCGACCGATGCAAATAACCTCGTTATCGAGTCCGATGAGACCAACAATGATAAAGATATAAAGTTTGCGACGCTGACCCCGGATTTGGTTATTAAGAATATCGGCTGGCTTATAGAGAATCCGATGACGAATGACGATGTGTACTTCACCATTACGATAAAGAACCAGGGCACCGGTATCGCCGGCAGCTCTCAATTGAAGTACTCCATTGATAAGAACCCTGCCCTTTTGGCAGACATAACACCGATACCGGCGGGTGACATCGCGGAATACAAATTCAGCTCTATTCTCGGGGGGGGGACTCATACAGCCAACGTCACCATCGACGCTAATAATGCGGTTACTGAGCTCGACGAAAGCAATAATAATAAGGTTTTATCTTTCACGACTATTGCTCCCGACCTGATTATCAAGGCAATCTCCTGTGCACCGCTGAGCGCCAACGCCGGTGACAACGTAACCATTACCGTGAAAGTCGAGAACCGGGGCAGAGATAAAGCCCTGAATCCGCGCCTGGCCTTAACTGTTGATGGCTCTCCCCTGGGTTCTCTCGATATACCAAAGATAGACACAGGCGCCATAGCCACTGCGGATTTCGCCTGGAAGGCTATGACAGGTCCCCATGAAATCAGCGCTTTTATCGATACTAACCAGACGGTCCTCGAAAGCAATGAAACCAACAATACCAAATCCCGGACAATAACAATTGGGAAGCCAGAAACACCGGCGGCTAAGACCGTCAAGCTGCCCGCCACATCTTCAACCGATAAAGGATTTCTTAGCAGCTGGTGGTGGATGTTCCTGATAGTAGCCGCGCTACTCGGCGGTATGGCTTTCGTGTCAGCCTTGAAAAACATAAGAAAGAAATAGCCTTCTCCGCACTTCCCCGGCCGGGCTTTATTATCTTTCAATGCGATGGCGATTGCCCCCTGACTAAACCTCTATCTTCCCGAACTTCTCCTCCATGGCGGCCTTATCAAATATCTTTCCCGTTACATCTTCCGGTTTGGAGTCAGCCAGCATTGCCGGGTATTTCTGCCAGATTATCGGCTCTTCGTAGTCGCTGGTATCCCGGCCTTCCATAAAGCTCATGACGACCTCTGTCTTGACGAAGTAGGGCCGGATGCAGGTGATGGCGATGTCCGTTTCCTTCCGCATCTCCCTGGCTAGGCCGAGGGTAAACCTCTCCACGCCGGCCTTGGTGACGCCGTAGGCGATGTTCATGCGTATCTGGTGCGCCAGTATCGAGGAGACGTTGATAATCATGCCGCTCTTCTTCTCCAGCATGTGCGGCAGGACTACCTTGGAGCAGAGGAAGGTGCCGTCCAGGTTGACGGATAGAATCAGCCGCCATCTCCGGTACGGAAGCTGGAGGAAAGAGTCCTGGGCGGTGACGCCGGCATTATTCACCAGCACGTCAATTTTGCCGAACTTCTCTATGGACTTATTGACGATATTATTGACGTCATCCTCGACGGTGATATC
>CAYQZZ010000088.1:0-6483 GCA_964422155.1 uncultured Dehalococcoidaceae bacterium
TTGTTTGGTGCTTGTATCTTGGTTATTGGTTATTTAAATTAAAGCTCTTAAAAAAAGGGGGATATATTTAATGGAAGGCGTTAAAAACTGGAAGGAGTTGACTCCGGCACAGAAGCGTGAAGAGAGATATAAAAAATGGCTGGCGGCTCCGGGGGTAGAGTTCAAAAGCAAAGAAGCCGAGAAGCTTTATAAGGCAAGGGTAACCAGGTTCATCAAGACCATTAGCATGGAAGAGCCGGACCGCGTGCCCTGCATGTTGCCTGTAGGTTATTTCCCGGCTTATTACGCCGGCTATGACCTCAAGACGGTCATGTACGACTATGAAAAACAGCGGGATGCCTGGCTGAAGTTCATGAACGATTTCGGCGATATGGATACCTTCGGCGGGCCTGGCCTGGTCCTGCCGGCCAAAGCGCTGGAAATTATCGACCATCATCTGCACAAGTGGCCGGGACACGGCCTTGCCGATAATGTCCCTTCATACCAGTTCGTCGAGGGCGAATACATGAAAAAAGACGAGTATGACAAGCTCATTCGAGACCCGTCCGATTTCTGGTTGAGGACCTTCATGCCCCGTCAGGCCGGGGCCTACGCGGCTCTGGCAACCCTGCCTCACCTCACGGCTTTCGTCGGCATACCAATTTTCTACCTGGCGCGCTTCGCCGACCCCGCCATTCAGGAAGCCTATAAAAAGATGATGAAGGCCGGCGAAGAGATAGCGAAATGGCAGAGGATTACCGGCGAGGTTGGCCGTGCGGCTATCGAAGCTGGGTATGCGGGTTTCGGGGGCGGCTTCTCCGGGGCCCCGTTCGATATGTTGACCGATATGCTCCGGGGTACTACGGGGATATTCATGGATATGTACCGCCAGCCGGAGAAAATACACGAAGCTATGGACAGGCTGGTCCCTATCGTCATCGAGGAAGCGGTTAACTCCGCCGATACGTCTATGTCGCCGGTGGTCATGATGCCGCTGCATAAAGGCGATAAGACTTTCATGTCCACCAAGCAGTTCGAGACCTTCTACTGGCCGAGCTTCAAGAAGGTTCTCCTGGGTATGATTAATGAGGGCCTCGTGCCCATGCCGTTTGCCGAGGGTAACTATATCCCCCGACTGGAAATCATCCAGGATATGCCCCGGGCGTCCATGGTCTGGTACTTCGAGTACATGGACATGACTCAGGCCAAGGCAACGGTCGGCAAGAAGAACTGTATCGCCGGCAACCTGCCCATTTCGATAGTGGTGACCGGCACGCCCCAGGACGTTAAAAAGGGCTGCCGAAAGCTCATCGAGACCTGCGCCCCGGGCGGCGGTTATATCCTCAGCGCGGCGGCCAGCATGGACCAGGGCAGAATCGAAAATCTGCATGCCATGATGGATGCTGCTAAAGAGTATGGTGTGTATTAGAGAGAAATAACCAAATCACAAGAAACAATAACCAAACAATAAGAAGTTAACAGTACTCAGTCAGTAGTTAACAGTCCCCCCCCACATCCTGAAACTGAAAACTGATAACTGTTAACTACAAACTTCAAATTTGTTTGGTGCTTGTATCTTGGTTATTGTATATTTACTTTCAGGAGGCAACAGAAATGGAAGGGGTAAATAACTGGGAAAAACTGACCTGGGAGCAAAAGCGGGAGGAGCGCTTCAAGCGCTGGCTTTCGCCTGATATTAAATTCGTCTCTCCTGAGGCTAAAAAACTCTATAAAGAGAGAGTAAACAGGTTTATCAAGGCCATCAAGCTGGAAGAACCTGACCGCGTGCCCGTGCTTCTGCCCTCCGGGTTTTACCCGGCATATTACGCCGGTTATACGCTTCGGGATGTCATGTATGACTATGAGAAGCTGAAAAAGGCTTATCTTAAATTCATCGATGAGTTTGAGATGGATTCGTTCACCGGCCCCGGACTGGTGCTGCCGGGCAAAGTGCTGGAAATGACCGACCACAGGCTGCATAAGTGGCCCGGCCACGGTCTACCGGCGAATGCGTCTCTGTACCAGTATGTTGAAAAGGACTATATGAAGGCGGATGAATATGATGCTTTCATGGAAAATCCCACCGATTTCTGGTGGAGGGTTTTTTTACCGCGGATTGTGGGTGCCTTCGAGCCGTTCCGCGAGCTGTCTGGCTTCTCGGGGATGATGGGTACGCCCACCGGGTTTTATGCTGCGCTGGGTAACCCGGATGTCGAAGCTGCTTTTAAAACGATGATTGAAGCCGGGAAAGAGACCGTCAAGTGGCAAAAAGTCATCGGGGAAGTAACCATGGCTTCTCTTGCCGCCGGCATCCCCAACCTCAGGGGTGGAGGCATGGGCGGCGCCCCCTTTGACATGATTGCCGATATGCTGCGCGGTACCCAGGGAATGGTCATGGATATGTACCGCCAGCCGGATAAACTCCATGAGACTATGGCAAAACTGGCGCCCATGGCTATCAGGTCGGCCGTGGCTGCGGCTGACGCTACCGGCTGCCCGGTATGCTTTATGCCTTTGCACAAGGGCGACGAGAGCTTTATGTCCCCCGGGCAGTTCGAGACCTTTTACTGGCCGACTTTTAAAAAGGTGCTCATGGGCATGATTAATGAAGGTCTCGTGCCGTACCCGTTCGCCGAGGGAAGATACGGGGCGCGACTTGAGATTATCAGGGATCTGCCCCGGAGCTCGATGTTGTGGTCTTTTGAAGATATCGATATGGCCAGGGCTAAGAAGGTCCTCGGTGACTCCGCCTGCATCGCCGGTAATGTGCCTGCCTCGGTGATGTATACCGGTACGCCGAAGGATGTCAAGGAATACTGCCGTAAGCTCATCGAGACCTGCGCTCCGGGCGGCGGCTACATCTTGACCGGGGCGGCCGGTATGAATGAGGGGAACCCTGATAACCTGCGGGCTTTTATGGAAGCCGCTAAAGAGTACGGCGTTTACAAACCCACTCTGTCATTGCGAGTCCCGATGCAATCGGGACGTGGCAATCTCAAAGACGCATCGTAGAGATAGCTTCGCGGAGTTTATCCTGAGTGAAGCCGAAGGGCTCACAATGACAATGAGGGGTGTGTTTTTGGGTATTATAAAATACACTATTAGGAGATTATTCCGATGGACACAAAAGTATCGTCTGCCACAAAAGAGGTGATAATCGCTATTAACCGGCCTACCGTGCTTATCGGCGAGCGTATCAATCCTACCGGCAAGAAAAAGCTGGCCGAGGCTTTGAAGTCGGGCAACCTTGATATCGTACGCCAGGAAGCTATCGCCCAGGTTGAGGCCGGGGCGGATATTATCGACGTTAATGTGAATACACCGGGCGTGGATGATACTATCCTCCTGCCTAAAGTGGTGAAAGTGGTGATGGAAGCTGTAGATGCGCCGCTCTGCCTCGATAGCCCCAACACGGCTGCCATCGCCGCCGCCCTGAAGGTCTATAAGGGCAAGCCGCTCATCAACTCGGTCAGCGGCGAGGAGCATTCTCTGAAGAGGGTCCTGCCCCTCGTTAAAGAGTACGGGGCCGCTGTCATCGGCCTGGTGCAGGATGATGAGGGTATTCCCAAGAATGCCGACCGGCGCGTGGCCATCGCCCATAAAATTGTGGAGGCGGTGGAGAAAGCCGGTATCCCCCGCGAGGATGTCATCATCGATGTACTGGCGTTTGCCATCGGCGCCGAGGCTAATTCCGGGAAGGACGTTCTGGAGGCTATCCGGCGTATCCGCGAGGAGCTGGGTGTGAACATGACCATGGGCGCGAGCAATGTATCCTTCGGCATGCCGGACCGTCCCATCATTAATAATGCCTGGGTGTCGATGGTTATCTCCGCCGGTGCCACGGCTCTAATCGTTGATGCCGCTAAAGTCAGGCCATCCGTCCTGGCGACCGACCTTATTCTGGGGCGTGACCGGTTCGCCCGGCGCTTCATTGAAGACCACCGCAAGCGGCAGCAGGCACAGAGTGTTTAAAGGTTTCTTTCTGTCATTCTTGAGCGAAGCGAAGAATCCGTAGTCCCTGACTCTCTCCCACGCTTGACACTCATCCATTAAAAGAATATACTTAAAATTGCGTCTCAACGCGGGGTAGAGCAGTGGTAGCTCGTCGGGCTCATAACCCGGAGGTCGTTGGTTCAAATCCAACCCCCGCTACCAATTTTCAAAGCTAAAATCCCCCGAATCTGAAAGATGATTCCGGGGGATTTTTCATTTTAGCTACTAATTTGCTACTAATGGGTTGTTTCTTTTGCACTTTCACGAGAACGAATAAAATCGTCGAAGCCGTTAGCCGCCGCTTCCTGTAGACCTGGAGCAGACCTCTTTTTTTATTTTCCACATCTGTGATATTTTTGTGAAGTTTAATCAGCCTTTTGTAACCCCTTTGTTAGGGATATACCAATAAAATTAAACGAGAACTTTCGCTAATATAGTTAAATGCGTAAAGGATCAGTAGATAGTAACCGATATAAACAAACCTCTGCTATTCAAGCAGAAAATTACACGGAGGCATAACGCTGGCAGATACTCTGCGTCAGGGAATAGGGGCTGTGGTTAAATTAAAAGAATCATTTTCTCCATCGGCTATGCGACTCTCCTTCGTTTTCATCGCAGCCAACTTGTTAATCGGATTGCTTTTAGCCCCAAATTTGATAAAGGCAGAAAGCACTATTTCCAGACACGCTGAGGAGAACTCGCTTTGGCGAGGGGGTGCATTTACTTCTGGTACCTCAGCGCTCATCTCAGAAGCAAATCCTCAGGGTCTGACCGATACCGAGAATACCCCGTCTAAGGAAGGCAACAGTTATAGTATTTCGGCACCAGAGGTTACATCCAATAGTGACGCCAATGAGAACATAGCGCAAGACGGGTACTCCCGGACCTACCAGCCAGAAACACGTCACGAATCTGAGCTTGCGCCGTCAAGCCCCGCTTATAATTCCGAGGAGTTGCCGGGGCGTCTGGAATACCAGGAAATAGTCCGTTATGTTGATAGGGAGGTTGTTAAAGAGGTCCTAATCGAGAAATCACAGGAACTGCGCGAATTTAATTCGCTCAAGGAGCTTGATACCTGGCTGGCTGAGGATGACACCAATGAATATGTCTATCTCTTTGCCGGCAAAGACGGTGTTTGCCGGCTTAGTGACCGGTATGATTGTGATGATTATGCCTTTCAATTGCAGAAGCAGGCGGCCAGAAGCGGTTTTCTATTGTCGGTCACGATTATTGAAGAACGTGGAAAGCCCCACATGATAAACCTTGCTGGCATACGAAATGATATTTATTATATTGAGCCTCAATCCGATAAAGTCTGGTTTTATTGCAACCGCGATTAAAGGGGAGATACAGATTATACCTTGCGGTACCGGAACGACAGACTTCCCAGGCGATGACGATAAAGCTATAATAAGTGCATCGTTTTTAGCCTGAACCACATGGTTAATTTCGTGACCTGAAAGATTTCAGCCATTCGCTTGAGTTTTTTGACGTCTGCCCATTTTTCCGCAACCAGTTTCCGTGGTGTCAGGATGCAGCCGGCGAAGTAATCCGCCAATAGCTCATTGAAAAAGCCTTCCTGAAATCCTCGTTTCCTGAAGATCGGTGTGGATTTGATATGGGCTATGACATGGAAAATTTCGTGAAACAGGGTTATTCTTTGACTTTCAGGCGGCTCTTGTTTGTTAAGTTGTAGGACCCAGGTATCATCGATATTCCAGATGGCGCCCTGGTATGCTTTTAATGACACGGGCCGGATTTCTACAGGACGGTCAATATCAAATACGTCAATAATTTCGGTGGGTACTGGCGGTTGGGTAACATTGGATTTCTCTATATATTTATTGGCCAGCCTTTCCACTAATTGAAATATTCGGCCGGGCTTCCAGTCCTTCAGGTAATCAAGTTCGATTGATTTGAGGGGAGAATTTAGATAGTTAGCGTCCTGGTCCGGATCAAGCGGAATATTCCCGTACAATTTACCTAGTTTGTCTTTATGGTCGTCAAGGCACAAACCGCCGTTCTGTTTTAATTTACAGTTATCATGTAACGGACAGTTAATGCCATCGCCGCTGCTTAGATATGACCAGAGCTCAGATTCCCACCTAGCGGTTTTTCCCGCTATCTTTTTTTGTCCTGCGCCTCTCAATTAAATCCTCAATCATGATAATCAAGTCTTCGTCAAGTTCCGCCGGGTACTTGTTGCGTGCGTATTCCCGAAACTCGGGCCACTCCGCAGGCGGCTTCTCGGCTCTTTTCGGCAGGTGACCGGCAATGAAAAGAATCTTCTCTACGGGTACGCCGCTGTATTCAGCCAGCCTCTGGCAGGAGCGGATACTGGGGACCCCCGCACCAGAAAGCCAGCGACTAACAGTAGTATGAGCCAAACCCAGTTCAGCTGCTAATTGACTGGGTAATAGCCTGCGACGCTCTAAAAGATTTCTCAGATGCAGCATCAAAGCGTTATCTTTCTTTTTCATAATAATAGCATAACATAGTGGTGTATTGACA
>CAYQZZ010000089.1:0-6480 GCA_964422155.1 uncultured Dehalococcoidaceae bacterium
TAGCCATAGACGGATGCCAGGTAGCCTGCGCAAAGAAAACCATCGAGCATGCCGGGCTTAAAGTGACCGACTGGATTTGCGTCACCGACGAAGGCATCAGTAAAAGTCATAATCTCCTTCTGGAACAGGCGGACATCGAGTTTATTACCCAGAAAACTAGAGAATCACTGGCAAGGCCGCTAGGAGCCCCAAAATGAATAAAAGGATAAAGACAGTCCTTTTCGTCTGCGTACATAACTCCGGGCGCAGCCAGATTGCCGAGGACAGAAGACTGGGCACTGGAAGACCCGAAAGGGAAAAACCCTGGAACAGGTCAGGAAGATAAGGGACGAGATAAAAGAACAGGTCTGTAAGCTGGTAAAGGAAGTTGTTTCTTCTTTAACTGCTATTCGTAATTTTAGTACCCCGAAAAAATAAAATGCAGGGGATACGTTTAATGACGAAGAAAAATTATTTTGCCCTGGCAATTGTAATCCTGCTGGGCATAATTTTAGTGAATGGATGCGGAGGTCCGGTATTAGCTAAAAGCGGCGATACCGTCAGGGTACATTACACCGGAAGGCTGACGGACGGCACGGAATTTGATACATCAATCGGTGGTGAACCGTTAGAATTCACCCTAGGACAAGGCCAGACAATCTCCGGCTTTGAAAAGGCCGTGATAGGGATGAAGGTCGGGGAATCTAAAACAATTGCCATTCCTGTTGATGAAGCCTATGGCCCGCGCCGTGATGATCTTATAGTAGAAGTCGGCAGAGACAAACTTCCACCGGACATTATCCCGGAAGTCGGTATGCAACTACAGACAAGTCAAGGAATTATAACGATTATCGACGTAACTGAAACGACAATACAATTAGATGCCAACCATCCCCTGGCTGGCCAGGACCTGACCTTTGACATTGAGCTCGTTGAAATCGGGGGTTCCCAATCACAGGAGTCGACATTAACTTCAATACCTCTATCGAAAGCTTTATCCAGCGGCAAGCCAACGCTGGCAGAGTTCGGACGGGGCACCTGTATCCCCTGCAAACAGATGAAGCCCATCCTGGAAGACTTGGCAATGGATTATAAGGAGGGGCTAAATGTATGTATTGTCAGTGTGGATGAATATCGCGACCTTACAAACTTCTATAAGGTGATGGCGATACCCACCCAAATAGGTTTTGACAGCAGTGGTAAAGAGATATTCCGACATGTAGGCTTTTGGGCGAAGGAAGATATTGTCGCAAAACTTGCGGAGATAGGAACAAAGTAGCGTGGAATGGTTATCTAATTATATCGGCGAGCTTCTACAGACCCAGGGATGGCTGGCTTTTCCAGCCTGTTTCTTCGGGGGCATTGTTTCCAGCGCCAGTCCGTGCGTATTGGCGATGATACCGCTGGTCATCGGCTATGTTGGCGGCTACGCGGAAGGCTCGCAGAAGAAAGCCGTCCAGTATTCACTGATGTTCACGCTGGGGCTGACTATCACTTTTACCATCCTGGGAGTGATTGCCGGCGTGTTGGGCAGATTGTTCGGGGATGTGGGTCAATTCTGGTATTACATTCTGCCGCCAGTCGCTATCCTGCTGGGGCTTTACCTCCTGTTTGCCGATAAATTGAGTTTCAATATCGGCCTTCCCCAGCGTTTTTTACCCAAGAAAAAAGCTCTTCTCGGAGCCTTTCTATTAGGGCTTTTCTTTGGAATTGTAGCCTCTCCCTGTGCCACTCCGGTGCTGGCGGTAATACTTACGTTTGCCGCCACCAAGCAGAATATCGCTTATAGTGGAGGGTTACTGCTGGCTTATGCCCTGGGACACTGGGTGCTGGTGCTCGGCGCCGGTATCTCGGCGGGCTTTGCCCAGAAGGTGCTGGCATCAAAGGGGATCGCCAATTTCTCCAATTACTCTAAGAAAGTTGCGGGGGTAATTTTGATTGGGGTAGGGATATATCTTATCACCTATCTATTTTAAGGAGATGTGAGATGCTTGAAGCGAGGAAAACTGCTGTCTCCTTTGACGAGCAAGATATTTTGGAACTGCAAAGGATTATCATTGATAACGATGAAAAAGAGGCGTTGCAGTTTGTTAAAAAAGCTGTCTATGACCGTATTTTATATTCCCAGCAGGGCAAGCTGAAATCACACCTGGATGCCGCCAACCCGGTGGAAGGATTTATCCAGCGTACAAAATAAAAAATGATGTCAGGAGTGATAGTGAGTAAACAACAAAAAACTGTAACCGGCAGGCTCTCCTTCCTCGATAGGTTTTTAACGCTATGGATTTTCTTGGCGATGGGTCTGGGTGTGGGGCTGGGGTATTTTATTCCGGCCGTTGCTGACGCCATCGACTATTTCTCGATAGGCACTACATCCATACCTATCGCCGTCGGGCTTATTTTAATGATGTACCCGCCTTTAGCCAAGGTAAGATACGAGGAAATGGGATCGGTCTTCCGCAACTGGCGGGTATTGCTATTATCGCTCGTGCAAAACTGGGTCATCGGGCCTATCCTGATGTTCTTACTGGCAGTGCTGTTCCTCGGCAAAATCTGGCCTTATCCCGACTATATGTACGGACTGATAATGATTGGCCTGGCGCGCTGCATCGCTATGGTCATCGTCTGGAACGAGCTAGCCAAGGGCGACCATGAATACGCCGCCGGCCTGGTAGCCTTCAACTCCGTTTTCCAGATTGTGTTTTATACGGTCTATGCATGGATTTTTATCACCATATTACCGCAATGGTTCGGACTCAAAGGCTCAGCGGTTGAAGTTACCATGGGAGAAATCGCTAAGAGTGTGTTTATCTATCTTGGAATCCCCTTCTTCGGCGGTATGTTGACCAGGTTCTTTCTCATCAAAGCGAAGGGCCGCGAATGGTACGAAGGGAAATTTATCCCCAAAATCAGCCCCATCACGCTAGCGGCGCTGCTGTTTACTATCGTGGTGATGTTCTCGCTCAAAGGCGAGCTTATCGTGCAGATACCGCTGGACGTGGTAAAGATAGCGGTGCCTTTACTTATCTATTTCGTGATAATGTTCCTTGTTTCGTTCTACATGGGCAAGAAGATCGGAGCTGACTATTCAAAGACTACCAGCATCGCCTTTACTGCCGCCAGTAATAACTTTGAGCTGGCCATTGCGGTGGCAGTGGCCGTCTTCGGCATCGGCTCCGGGCAGGCGTTTGCCGCGGTTATTGGACCACTGGTGGAAGTGCCGGTACTGATAAGCCTGGTAAATGTAGCTCTGTACTTTCAGCGAAGGTATTTCACAGGGAAGTCGATAGCTACAGTATAAACTTCAAGGAAAATGAATGAAGAAATCTATCACTCTGGTACTCAACGATGAAGAACTTATGGAGCTTCAACGCATCCTGCTGGATGAAGACTCTGAAGCGGCTCTTCAATTTCTGAAGACTTACCTGGACAAGCAGGTCAAAGCAACCATTTCTGGGGAAGACCATTGAAAGCCCTGGTTTGAGCTCCCGGGACGGAGTTATAATGATAAATCTGATATAATTTATAAAAATAACAGGAGGTAGAACATGGAAATCGTTGTAATAGGAACAGAACCGCCGTGCATTCGCTGTCACACCACTTTTAAACGAGCGAAGGAAGTAGCTCAACAATTCTCTCAGGATATCGTGGTCAAGAAAGCCGCCATACACACGCCGGAAGCGGAGAAATACGGGAAGGTCGAAGGTGGTCACGTTATAGGAGAGGCTGGCAAGGTCAAGCCAGACTTTGAGAGCATGAGGAAATTGCTCGGCGACCTGGATGCCTTGAAAGCTCACGAAGAAAAAAATGAGAAGCTCATTGACGCCAAGCTGAAAGAACTGGAGAAAGTGCTCGCTCCGGTGAAAAAGAAGGCTAAAGAACTGGGATTCCTGATGACTCCCGTCCTGGTAGTCAACGGCCAGGTTAAGTCCATGGATTATGTACCGTCCAAAGAAGAGATAAAAGCCTGGATTGAAATCGAATCCAAAAGATAAAGAGTATATCAGAGGGGGAGGTAAGATGATAGAGGTTAAAGTTTTCGGCACCACTCCGCCGTGTGCCAAGTGCAAAGAAGTAACCAAGCGGGCAAACAAGGTTGCGGAGAAGTTTCCGGGCAAGATTTCCGTAACCCATTTCGATGCTTTATCAGCCGAAGGTGATAAGTATGGTATCCTGATGACACCTACTATAGTGATTAACGATAAGGTTGTATCCATCGGCAAGGTGCCCACTGATGATGATATCGAGAAAATGATTAAGAGGGAAATGGAATAGACCTATGCCAGTGATAATGGAAGTGTTCAGCGGCGATCCTCCCTGCCCGGCATGTAAAGATGTCTTAGCGCTGGCCGATGAGTATGCCGCAAAATACAAAGGCAAACTGGAAGTCATTAAGTTAATCGGGAAACAGGCCATGGCCAGGTTCGAGGAATGTAAGCTTGGTTGTACGCCGGCCATCGTAATTAACGAGACAATACGAATTGAGGGGATATGTCCCAGTTACACTACTCTGGATAACGCCCTTAAAGAGGCCGGACTGTGAGTAAGGTAAAACTCGAGGCTTTCTTCTCAATCTCCAACGACTCTAATGACGTGTTTTTGTCCGAACTACTTAAAGAAATTGCGCATGAGTTCGGCGATAAGGTGGAGATTATCTCCCACAAGGGTAAAAATGCGCTATCTGACGATTACCACCTGACAGCAACCCCGGCAATAGTCATCGAAGAGATGATTAAGATAATAGGTTTCTGCCCCAGCAAAGAGACTATCGTGTTAGCGTTGAGAGAATCCGGAATGGAATAAATTAGATGGAGGCTAATATGAAACCGCTTAAGACCGATTTATCCATCTTCAAGAAATTCATCTTTACAAACCCGCCCGTGTGTGTCAAGTTCCTGTATATCAAACCGGAAGACATTAATAAGCTTGATAAAATTATGCCGATATGTGAGATGATTAAGGAATCACAGCAGAGAGGGACTCCCTTTTATATCACTAAAGAGAATGAGAATTGTGCCGGTAAAGCTGCCCTGGGCATGCTTGACGAGCCAGCGCCATCATCTGCGGGCAGCGGCGAAATAGGCGTCAAGTTCGGTATTTTTGAGGATGCCCGGGCTAACCGTAAAATATACCAGCAGCAGCCGAAAATGGCGAGCGGTATTAAATATGTCGTCTTTTCGCCATTGGATAAGCTGACCTTCGAACCAGACCTCCTGTTCCTAATGGCTACAGTTAGCCAGGCGGAAATCGTGATGAGGGCCATGAGCTACTCCACAGGAGAAATCTACTCCAGTAATATGTCAAACGTGGGGGCATGCTCCTGGCTTTTCGTGTATCCTTTTATCAGCGGCAAGGTTAATTACGTGGTCACCGGGATGGGTTTCGGCATGAAATCAAGGCAGGTATTTCCGGAAGGCTGGGTGCTGATAGCCATCCCATATAACTGGCTGCCGATTATTGCGCGGAACCTTAAGGAAATGGAATGGGTCCTTCCGGCATATACCGATGGCCGGGAGAAATTCATGGAACGGGACGAGAGAATCAAGGCAGAACTGTTCAAAGAGGCTCAGAAATCCTGAATTTGGGGAGTAGAGTTCATGAATTCACTTATTATCTACTGGTCGGGCACGGGAAATACTAAAAGGGTAGCGGAGACTATTCACAACACGCTGCAGTTCAGTGGCATCAACTCAACATTAAAACGTGTGGAAGAAGCCAGAGAGGAAGACCTATACGAATATGACCTACTTTTTATAGGCTCACCCTCTTTCATGTGGCAACCGCCGGCACCAGTACTGGAATATGTCAAGGGAAAAATGGACTATTACAGGAAACGCGGCGATGTAAAACTATGCGCCCCTAAGGTGCCCGGGAAAAATGCGGTAGTCTTCGTTACTTATTCCGGGCCGCATACAGGAATATCCGAAGCCGTACCCGTGGGTAAATATCTCGGGCAGTTCTTGGAACACCTGGGGTTTGAAGTGGCTGCAGAATGGTACATCGTCGGCGAGTTCCATAGTTCAGAAGAAAACAGCACCAAGGGCAGATTGGGAGACATCAGGGGACGCCCAAATCAACAAGACTTAGACAACATTTCAAGAGATGTAAATAAAATTCTCAAGTCAATTACTGGCCGATAAGCATTTTACATTCTGTCACGTTACCCATTTCGTGACTTGTCTGATAATGACCCCCCAATTTCCTAAATCGGGCCCTTTAAAATTCCGGGAAGCAATCTTGACGGCGGGGCAGCTTTTGACTCCCCAGTAGAATGTGCACTTCTCCAGAACCCGTCAGGTTTATCATAGCTCCTGATGGATCAAATTACATCAACCATCTTCATAAGTAATATACAAGTAAAAAGTGCACCGAGGGTCACATTAGAGGCAATTGTTGGATAACGGTCGCCTGGTGTGTGTAATAGGCACAAAAAGAGGGCTGGGGGGCAACCCCCCAGCCCTCTTTCCAAGTAGATACTAGTTGTTTCTAGAACTCAAACAA
>CAYQZZ010000090.1:0-6202 GCA_964422155.1 uncultured Dehalococcoidaceae bacterium
TCGTCGCCGACGAAGCGGTGAATATGGAATTCGGCACCGGCGCCGTGAAAATCACTCCGGGGCATGACCCGGTCGACTTCGAGGTGGCCCAGCGGCAGAACCTGCCCCTGATAAATATCCTCAACGCCGACGTTACCATGAACGAGAACGCCGGACCGTACAAGGGTATGGACCGCTTCGACTGCCGTAAGGCTATAATAGCCGACCTGGAAAGAGCCGGGCAGCTTGTGAAGATTGAGGATTACCTCCATGCTGTAGGCCACTGCCAGCGCTGCCAGACCATCGTCGAGCCTATCGCCAGTAAACAGTGGTTCGTTAAGGCTAAACCTATAGCTAAACCGGCTATCGACGCCGTCAGGGAAGGGCGTATCAGAATTTTACCGGAACGCTTTACCAAAGTGTACCTGAACTGGATGGACAATATCCGCGACTGGTGTATCAGCCGCCAGCTCTGGTGGGGCCACCAGATACCCATCTGGTACTGCCGGGACTGCGGCGAGTTGATAGTGGCGGTAGAGACGCCGACAGCCTGCTCGAAATGCGGTTCAACCAGTATCGAGCAGGACCCGGACACGCTGGATACCTGGTTCAGCTCCGGCCTGTGGCCTCACTCCACACTGGGCTGGCCGGACGACACCGAAGACCTGCGCTATTTCTATCCGACATCGGTCATGGAAACGGCCTACGACCTTATCTTTTTCTGGGTGGCCCGGATGATAATGATGGGCATCGAGGACACCGGCGATATCCCCTTCCACACCGTCTACTTCCATGGTCTTTTACGCGACGACAAGGGTGACAAGATGAGCAAGACCAGGGGTAATGTCGTCGACCCGCTTGACCTGCTTGAAGAATACGGCACCGATGCTTTACGCTTTGCCCTGCTGATGGGGACGTCACCGGGAAACGACAGCAAGCTGTCTATCACCAAGCTGGAAGCCGGCCGCAACTTCGCCAACAAGCTGTGGAACGCTACCCGGTTCGTCATCAGGAGCCTTGAGTCGGGGAATGCGATGGGTGGGGAAATAAAGCGGGACAAGCTACTGGTGGAAGACCGCTGGATTCTCTCGCGGCTGAACCGGACAATTGCCAGCGCTGTAAGCCTCATGAACGACTTCCAGTTCGGCGAGGCACAGCGGCAGATACATGACTTCCTCTGGGGCGAGTACTGCGACTGGTATATCGAGTTAGCCAAGATAAGGTTGCAGGCAAACGACAGCTCGCCGCTGCCGGTGCTGGTGCATGTCCTGGAAAAATCGTTACGCCTTTTACACCCCTATATGCCGTTCCTCACCGAGGAACTCTGGCAGCACCTGAAAAAGCACATGAAGCTTTCTGAGTCCGAGTCTATCATGGTCGCTGCCTACCCGGAGGTCGATGAAGTGATGTTCGACCCGGCCGCCGAGGGGGAAATCGAAACCGTCACCGAAATAATACGCTCCATCCGCAATATCCGCGCTCAATACAAAGTGGAGAGCAGCCGCTGGATTGAGGCAAAAATACACACCGATGCTTCCAGGCACGCCACTATCTCCGGCTATGCCGGGTCCATCAGGACGCTGGCGCGCGCCAATCCCGTCACTTTCCTGAAAGGCGAACCCGGCGAGAAAGCCGGAGACAACACCCTGGTATTATCTCTGGCACAGGCGACGGTCGTCATTCCCATGGCCAGCATGTTCGACCTGGATGCGGAGAGAAAAAGAATAGAGAAGGAACTGGAACAGACACAGGCCGAAGTAAATCGACTTGAAACCAGACTGAAAGACAAGGCTTTTCTGACCAAGGCACCCGCGTCCGTTGTTGAAAAGGAACAACAAAAACTTTATACTCTGAATGATAAGCTGGAAAAACTGAAGCAACAGAGCTCCAGATTATAGGAGGTGAGGCAATGTTCTCGAGAGTGCTGGTTCCGCTGGATGGTTCCAAAGTAGGTGAGGCGGCGTTGCCGGTTATCGGGCAACTCGTCGACAAGCTGGCCCCCGAGACAAAGGTAGAGGTTACCCTTATCGGGGTAATAACACTGCTGCGTCACTGGGTGGTGGTGGGGGAGGCGAGCGCGCCGGTCTCTTACACGGAGGAGGAACTGAAAATTATCAGAGACAGGGTCATGGACTACCTCACCAAAAGTGGAGAGTCTTTGAAGAGCAAGGGAGTCACTATCAAGACCATCGTCAGCACCGGCAATGCCGCTGATGAGATTCTTCGAGCCGCCGACCAAATCAAGGCGGATTTAATCGCCATGTCCACGCACGGGAGGTCGGGGGTGCGCCGCCTGGCTTTCGGCAGCATTACCGATAAGGTACTGAGAGGGTCCCGCATACCGGTACTCATGGTACGAGCGCCAGAGGGCACCATCAACGAATAGCCGCCTAATTTCCTGTTCATTGAGGGTGTTGAGAAATGTCATTCTGAAAGAGTCCCGACATAGTCGGGACGACTGAAGAATCCGTCTTTTAGGAGAATAGTTACGGATTCTTCGCTTCGCTCAAGAATGACATTCCAGTCACAATCAAGCCCTATCATACGGAGCTAAATCGGCGGCCAGCACCTTAAAAACGCCTTTTTGCTGCCACTGCCGCTTCAGATAATCCAGCGCTTTCTTGGTATCGCTGGCGATTCTGGCTTTTTCACACTGCTTGAGTCTGTATTTAAACAGCCAGTAGGTAAACTCTTTCAACTCGGCGAGGGTAATAGACTTCAGTTGAGCGTGGCTCTTTTCCTGCCGGAACTGCTTTAGAAGTTCCCCTCTGGCGACATCATATATCCTGAGGTAAACCTCATCGGAGGACTGGCTTTTGCTCCGTAAGCCCTGCACCCGCCTTTCCTTGTCTATCTCTTCCTGGACGGCCAGGAGCAGGGCTTCCTCGACGGTAATGCCGTAGAAATAGTTAAGATACTGGCCGTACTTTTTATCGCCGATAAGCTCTTTGACTTCACTGGCGGTCAGTTCAAGGGGGGGTATGCCGTGAAAGAGCAGGGCGTCCCTCTCATCTTCCGGCAGAAGATTGTCTACCGTCTCGCAGAGTCGCTCCGCCAGCAAAAGCCAGTCGAAAGCCTCGCCGTCGATGAGGTAGCAGTAAGTGCGGTCATCATAAACTTCTTCAGCGCTGGTCCAGAGTCCGATGGCGCCGAGCAGGGCGAGATACCAGTGCCGGCCGCCGGCGATAGCCTGCTTGAGATGATTTATAGCCTCGGTATCACCTAAAGGGATGGATTCCAGGGAAAACAGCCGACTACTTTCCTTCGCCATGCCACATCCTGCCCTTACGCCGAACTGGCCCGCTCCGGGAATTCTTGTTTAAGCTTTTCGTAATAAGCGAGCCTCCCGGTAGTTACCAGCTCGGTGAGCTTTTTGGTGATGGCTTCGCCGGCCCCGGGGATTTCTTTAAGCCTGTTCTCGGCGACCAACTGCTCGACAGGCACGGTCAGCTCCCCGATGGCGCGGGCGACCTTCTGGTATGCCCGTATCTTGAAGATGTTTTCCTTCTTGAGCTTGAGCATTTCGACGATATCATTAAATATAGCAGCGATTTCTATGTTGGTCATGGTATTCTTCTTCTAACTATTAATTCAAATTGCACGTTTAATGTCAGAAAATAAATCTTTCCAATGACCTTGCTTAATTCGGAACTTAGTACCATGATTATGCCCAGTCCTAGCATCAAAATCTACTAGTACAACACCATCTTCAATACATTTGATAAATTTTTCAAATGAGAAACCGGAGAGAATATATAATTCCTTGTAAAGGAAAAACTCTCGCCCAGCTTCAACCTTACTATCGGCAATAACATAAAAACTATTTTTTATTTTTTCACCTATGGCATATCTAAGATCTTCAATCCCCCAATAAGGTTCAGGTACGATAGGACCAAGACCCGCTCTTTTTTCTACTGATTTCATCCAAACCGCAATCTCTGGATTGCTGATTTTAGCTTTTGATGAGTCAAATACAAACCTTATTTTTTGTTGTTTTTTATCTACCAGTATTGTAAATCCTCTTGATGTATATTCCGTTGCTGAGGTTGTTGATCTAAAACTCATCTCTGTACTTGGGTATTTGATGCCAGCGGATTTATGTTTCCATCCGTAAAAAGGTAATAATATGTGACTTACTATTCTTACGGCAGTCGGTGAAGGTTCGATATGCTTGAGGGTAACTAATGAGCCAGTATGCGACCTTTGTCCTTTTAGTTCCCACTCTCTCGCATTCGGTATCGGCAAGTTGTTTTCCTTGAGACCCAGGAGTGTTTCTAAAGTATTTCCCACTGCGCCATCGTTGCGTGTATCGCGAGTTTCTTTTACGCTCCTATGCCAACCCTGCCGGAAAATCTCGCGCATTGTCTCTATAAGCTGCTGTTTTGTATATAGCCTCATTTCGGAGGTCTCCAAAAATCTAGTAGATACTCAAATGTTACACCCATAGTTATGTAATTACTTGGCCAACCGAATATGCCTATTCTATTAACAATGTTAGTCCTATCCCAAATGATAATATTTCGTAGTTCATATCCTCGTCTTCTCAACTCCTCGACCAAAGCAATATGAATTGTAATTCTTTGATTTTCCCACCACATATCGGGCACATTTATCACACAATGACCTTTTGGCCTAAGAACTGGCAGTAGAGACCCATATATTTCTCCCATAGCATTAGTATATTCATCAAGTGGCATAGTGCCGAGGTCTCGTGGATCCTGTGAATATTGCTCTATCTTACCAAGCTGTTCATTACTTCTTAACCTTCGTGATTTATTTTTGCGTGCTCTATTAAGAAGATTTGCATAAGGCGGAGAAGTCCATATTAAGCTAACTGTCTCCTGTCTGAGGTATTCTGGTATATATCTAGCGTCATCTTGAATTGCTATTTGTTTAGCCTGTCCCAGAAAACTTGCTTGGGCAAGACGCTCTCCACAAAGGTCAATGTATTCTTTCTTCAGATCAAACCCAACAGCATTTCTGTTGGTATCTTTTGCCGCCACCAAGGTAGTACCACTGCCAACAAATGGGTCTAATACGAGTTCTCCCTCATGAGTGAAGAGCTCGATAATTTTCTTTGTTAATGAAATAGGAAATGTTGCAGGATGAATTTTCTTATCACGAATATCTCGTGCTTCATATCTAAATTGCCAGACACCAAGCTGGCTCTTTAGCCATTCCTTCGGGGACATACAATTAATATGAGTATGTCCACAATCGCAGGTTCTTTTATACCCGATATCAAGTCTTGTTCTGTTTGGATTAAGTGTTGTGATAGTCATTTCCTCTTACCTTCCGCAGCAGTGCTTATACTTTTTACCAGAGCCGCAGGGGCAGGGGTCGTTGCGGCCAACTTTCTTGCCGGCGGCTGCCGCAGCAGTTCGGGGCTTGCTATTGCCCTTCGAGCCGAGACCCGCTTTAGCCATCGGCGATTCCGGCGCCTTGGTATCCTTCTGAACGATGGTCACATGGAAGATGGTATTAGCCACATCGTGCCGGATGGTATCCAGAAGAATCTGGAACTTCTCGTACCCGGAACGCTTGTAAGCATCGGCGGACTTTATCTGACGGAGGGTCTGCCATCCCGCCTGGAGCCGTTCCTGCTCCATGGTCGTCAGGTGCTCCACCCAGAGCCGGTCGATAATCTGGAGCATCACCAGCCTCTCCAGCAGCCTCATCTTTTCAGCGCCCATTTCCTTCTCCCGCTGCTCGTAGAGACTCCCGGCCATCTCAATCAGCTTATTTTCAATTTCTTTAGCCCCTAAAGCGGCAAGGGCTTTATCGTTAAGGGTGGGGGGAACGGGCAAAATTCTATTGACATCGGACAGCAGGTTAGCAATGTCCCAGCCCTCACTGTACTGGCCAGCCAGACGGGAGGCAGCGATACCCTTGAGCTCATCGGTGGCCATTTTCAGAATATTTGTCTTGAGGTCGGCGCCGCCGAGTATTTTATGCCGTTCTTCATAGATAAGCTCGCGGTGCTTGTTGACGACGTCATCGTACTCGACGAGGTTTTTACGCACGTCGAAGTGATACCCCTCGACACGCTTCTGCACATCGGTAATGGCGTTGGTAATCAACTTATTCTCGATGGGCGTATCCTCATCCATGCCTACCCAGCTCATGACGGTCTTGATGCGGTCGCCCCCGAAACGGCGCATGATATCATCCTCCAGGGATATATAGAAACGCGAGCAGCCGGGGTCGCCCTGACGACCGGCAC
>CAYQZZ010000091.1:0-6028 GCA_964422155.1 uncultured Dehalococcoidaceae bacterium
CTATGTCTGTAATCTGCATTGCCAACCAGAAAGGCGGCGTCGGTAAAACCACCACGGTTGCCGCCATGGCCGAGGGCTTAAGCGAGCACCATAAGCGGGTACTCCTTATCGACTGGGACGCGCAGGCCAGCCTTACCATTAGCCTGGGCTTCAACCCGGACAGCCAGAAGCTCACGGGCTATGACGCTCTGACGAGCATCATCAGGAATAACGGCCGGTTTTCCCTGCGTGACGTTATCCTGCGAACAGGTAATCCCGATATTGACCTCGTCCCGGCTAACATCGAGCTTTCTCAGGCGCAGCTCGACCTGGTGAATGCGTTTACCCGCGAACTGGTTCTGAAGGAAATGCTCCAGCCGGTACGCCAGGATTACGACTATATCCTGATAGACTGCCTCCCCAGCCTGGGACTGCTGACCATAAACGCCCTTTCCTCCGCCGATAGCGTCCTTATACCCCTGCAGGCCGACTTCCTGGCGATGAAAGGGCTGGCCACGTTATTGACCACCATCATCCGGGTACAGGAAAAAATCAATCCGTCCCTGGAAATTCTGGGGATACTGTTCACCATGACCAATTCCCGCACGCTGCACAGCCGGGAAGTCATTGAAGTTACCAAGAGAGCTTTCGGCGATAGAATAAAAGTGTTCGATATGACCATCCCCATCAGCGTCCGGTTCAAAGAAGCCCCGGCCGCCGGGATGTCCATTCTGAGCTATGCCCCGAATTCCGAAGGGGCTGAAGCCTATAGACTACTCATAAAAGAGGTGCTGCATGAAAAGAGCTAAAATAACCGAGGAGCTTGCCTACGGCTCCGCCCTGGACCGACTCACCGGTAGCGACCATCCTTCCCCCGGAAGGACACCGCCGGAACCGAGGCAAACCACCCCGGCACCCGAACTGCCTAAATCGGCGATGATAAAGCTGTCCGTCTTCCTCAACCGCGAAGAGGATGCCTACCTGGAAAACCTGTCGTCAACCGCCAAGTTCAGCGGAGGTAAGAAACTCAGTAAGACCAGGCTCATCGAGGCTATGGTGCGGGCATTCCGAAAGACGAATCTGGATGTCCGCGGCGTCAAGGACGACCAGGAACTTTTGAATAGAGTATCTGCGCAATTGCGCTAAATTCTCCACACCCAGATATATATACAAAGCAAAGTAATAATGTATATGTGAGATTGTTTAATAATGTCATTCTCGGGCTTCAGCCTGATTCAGCCTGAAGGCTTGACCCGTCCTTCTAAGGAAGGACCAGACCCCCTTTTCCCCACCTCTGGATTCCCGCCGGAGTTTACCCCGATTTCATCGGGGCGGGAATGACACCAAACCCTTGCTATAAATTTCCTATTCCGTCCTGTGGCTGGAAATTTCAGGCGGTTTGCCCGGCCAGAGGGAATTGTGCTATCAACTGCGCTAAGGGCACAGATTTTAATTCTACGCTTTCTGGCAGGTGTTTGGCCGGCAGGCCGGAGAGAATATTGGTATAAATTTCCGGTATGGGGCTGGGGTGCGTAAAACGGAACCTTCTCATAAGCTCATTGTGAGTTAAATATCTTATCACCAGCTCCCGGGGCAGCTCATAAGCCGGCAGCGGCGCTAATTTCACCTTCGGCTCTTCCTTTGGCGTCACCCTTATTTCATTTTCAGTTTTTTTCACAGGGGTAATACAGTAATATATTTTCACCATGTCTATTTTGTCCGGGTCATAGCCGGGCCTATCGCCGCTGAACTGCTCGCGCTTAACTTCGATATCCTCCATATCCGAGGTTCGGTAGAGTTTCCACCCCACTGCCTCGTTTAAGTCACTGTACCCGCTCATTTGATAGCATAGTAGTGATTCATTATCAGCATCGCCGTACATGACTATCCCCAGGGCGAACGGCTCCACGGTGCGATAGCCGCCGTGGTAGTAGAACTCGATTATCCGCCGCGCCTGTATTGAGGCCCAAAGAGTCCCCCTTATCCTTTTTATTTTTCTGGAGATATTCAGCATTTCCCTGATAGTCCGCACTTACCAACCTCTCTTAGCACCTCAAGAACACTCTAGAGAAACAGATATTATTTGTCAACACTCAATTTACATAAGTTGTATAATATATATTGAGGTGACGGCATTATGACGATAAAAAGGCGTCCCAAGGTACTGAAGTCATTATCGGAGCTTATCTCACTCAAAGGCAAGCGGGCTTTAATCACCGGTTCGGCGGTGGGCATCGGCCGGGCGATGGCCCTCCGGTTTGCCGAAGCCGGCGCCGACCTGGAACTGGTCGATATCAACACCCACGGAATGGGCGCCGTGAAGAAAGAGCTGGCGCAGTTCAACCGCGAAGTGAACACCCACAAAGTAGATATATCCTCGAGAGAAGCTATCGACGCTCTCTGGGAGGGGCTCAGCGGCAAAGAGCCGGATATACTGGTCAACAACGCCGGAATCTACCCCTTTAAGAACTTCCTGGAAATGGACGAGCCCTTCGTCAAGAGAGTGATGGATATCAATCTGCAATCGGCCTTGCTTATGTGCCAGCACATGATAAAGCGAAGGCTAAAAAGGGGCGGCGTCATTATCAATATCAGCTCTATCGAAGCTATCATGCCCTTTGCCGAAGGACTGGTGGCCTATGACATCAGCAAGACGGGGGTCATCGGGCTGACACGGGGGCTGGCTAAAGAGTACGGACGGCACGGCTTCAGGATTAACGTTATTTTGCCTGGGGGCATCAATACTCCTGGTACCAGGGCGGTGGCTAAAGAAATATCGCAGTTCAAGTTCAGCCTTCTAAAGACCGGCTACGATTTTAAGGCTAGGCTGCCGATGAACCGTGGCGGCCAGCCGGATGAGGTGGCCCGTGTAGCCCTGTTCCTTGCCAGCGATATGTCCAGCTACGTTCATGGGGCTTTAGTGGCGGTGGACGGGGGATTTCTTTCGGCGTGAGGCCGGGCGACAACAAGGACTTTTTTTAAAAGGAAACAAATCGAGTGTGGGTAGCTTTGATTTGTTTTTAGAGTTATGTTAAATGGGTTTGGGGGTGGGGCGGGGACTTGCACTGCTCTTTAAACTCTCCTATACTTTAGATACTTTACAAGGGTTCCGGGGCTGAGAAAATGATTAAAGAGGAAGCCAAACAGAAGATAGCAGAGTTAATAACAAAGTATGAATCTCTCAGCCCGACTGAAGTAAAGAGTTTCAACGAAGCTAAGACAAAACAAGGTTTTATAGAGCCTTTATTCAGAGCATTAGGCTGGAATTTTGAAGATACAAATGAGGTATCACCGGAGGAAAAAGCTTCCGGCGGGCGGGTGGACTACGCTTTTAAGCTCAACAATGTTTCTCTATTCTTTCTGGAAGCCAAGCCGTTAAGGGCTGACCTCACCAATATTGCATACATCAAACAAGCCGTTACCTATGCCTACAATAAAGGCGTAACATGGGCATTACTTACTGATTTTGAAACTCTGGTAGTTTATGTAGCCCAGACAGGCAAACCTTTTATAACTCTTACCTGCGACAAGTACCTCGATGCGTTTGATGACATGTGGTTATTGTCAAAAGAATCATTCCAGCATAACGCGCTAGCGGAAAAGGCGGAAAGATACGGCGCACTTCCACAACGGATGGGGATAGAACAAAGATTATTCAACCAACTAAGACAATGGCGAGAAGAATTATCTACCCAACTTCATTCATATAATAAAAATTTAAGCATCAGACAGATTGACGAAGTTATCCAACGGCTTTTTAACCGTCTTATTTTTATACGCACCTGTGAGGATAGAGGAATAGAAAATAAGGTTTTACTAAGCGCAGTCCACGAATGGGTGCGCACCAAGCGTAAGGGAGAACTGATAGAAAAACTACGTGAAATCTTCCGCCACTTTGATGGATATTACGATAGCGAACTCTTCCAACATCACCTTACTGATAAAGTAGATGTTGAAAGCGAAACTATCGAGAATTTAATTAACGGTTTGTATGAAGTTCCGGGCGGTATGGCAAGCTATGATTTCTCAATCATCGACGCGGACGTACTGGGCGCGGTCTACGAACAGTATCTAGGGCATATAGCCAATATAGTCAAACAGAAAGCTAAAGTAGCACAAGCCAAAATGGATTTAGGGCTTCCTTATGACGAAATCATCGAGCTTACCGCCAAAAAACAACGCCGTAAAGAACACGGAATTTACTATACTCCCAAATTTATAACCGATTATATTGTAAAGGAAACGGTCGGGCGTTTTCTGGCGGAATGTTCTACTAATGAAATTAGAAATATTAAGATACTCGACCCTGCCTGCGGTTCCGGCTCATTTTTAATCAGGGCTTTTGACGAATTACTCAAGCATTATGCTAACCAAAAGATAAGCAAGTCAGAGCAAGATATTGATGCCGCCGACCGCATATCTATATTACAAAGCAACATCTTCGGCGTTGACCTGGATATACAGGCAGTAGAAATTGCACGCCTGAATCTGCTGCTACGCAGTCTGGCAAAGCGAGATACTCTACCCGGTTTGAAAGATAACATCAAGGAAGGTAACTCACTTATTTCAGGCACCGAAGAAGAACTTAAAAAGTATTTTGGGAAAGCTTGGAAAGATAAAAAGGCTTTTAACTGGGAACAAGAATTCAAGAATATCATGGATAACGGCGGATTTGACATAGTAATCGGGAATCCACCATGGGTCGAATCAAAACGAATGAACAACCCGGAAAAGACTTACTACGAAGCAGCTTTCCAATCAATGCATGGTCAGTATGATATCTTCAACGGCTTTGTTGAAAGGGGACTTCAGCTATTAAAGAACAAAGGAATTTTAGGATTTATTGTTCCCAGCAGATTTGTTATGAATCCAGATTACGAGCCGTTCAGAAAAATGCTTCTGGAAAAGACCAGAATATTGAACATCTGCGACGTCGGCGAGCATATTTTTGAAGGTGTTGAAATGCCTGCTCTAATTATTATTCTTGAGAAACAGCAGGATTCAGCGCTAAGAAGTACAAACTCAATTTGTATAAGGACAGATATAAAGAATTTAACCACCAAATCATGGAACGAGTATCAGGTAATTCAAAAGAGATTCGAAAATGAGACTAATTATCTGTTCACCATCTACCAGCGACCTGAAATAGATGATATTATTCGCCGAATCGAAGAGGGTTCCACAAAATTTGGAGATTTAGTAAATAATGCGAGAGGCGTGGAAATAGGGAAGAAGAGTGAACTGGTGTCTTCTAAACAGAAGGATTCTGAGTATGTACCTTTTCTAGTTGGGGAGGATATTGATAGATATTCCATCCTATCCAGTAGATACCTGAAACTCAATGATGCGTCTGTTGATTATAAGACTCCCGAATTGTATCAGGGAGAGAAAATCATAGTTAGGAAGACCGGTACTGGTATCAGAGCTACATTGGATAGCCAGAGTTTCTATGTCATACAGGTGATTTATATATTTAAGCCTAAAAACGAGAATCAAAGTATCCGATTCTTACTGGGATTACTGAATTCAAAACTGATATCGTTTTATTACTTCACCAAGTTTGGTGAGAGAGAGAAAAAGGTATTCCCTCACTTGAGGCAAAGTACTGTCCTCCAACTCCCTATCCACTGTATTGACCTTGATAACCCTTCCGAAAAGAAGCTCCAAGATAATTTGGTGTCCCTTGTTGACAAAATGCTGGAACTTAACAAGAAACTCGCACC
The DNA here is from genome assembly GCA_964422155.1 of uncultured Dehalococcoidaceae bacterium. Classification (GTDB taxonomy): domain Bacteria; phylum Chloroflexota; class Dehalococcoidia; order Dehalococcoidales; family RBG-16-60-22; genus JBGPRB01. The sequence continues at coordinate 5,703 of CAYQZZ010000091.1, forward strand.
AATTCGCGACACACCATTTAGTGAAAGTGATGAACTTAAAAAAGAAATCGAACTAACGGATAAGGAGATAGATAACCTCGTTTATGACCTTTACGGACTGACGGAGGAGGAGAGGAAAATAGTGGAGGGGGGTTAAATAACTTTTATCTTTCCCTTCGGCTTCGCAACCACCCCCCCGATGATGGCGGCTTCGGTGACACCTTCTGAGTGCAGTCTTTTCAGCAGCCGTGATGCCTTGGCTTTGGGCACGGCAATCAGGAGGCCGCCGGAGGTCTGGGGGTCGAAGAGAATGTCTTGAAGGTATTGAGGTACGCTGCCGTCAATAT
>CAYQZZ010000092.1:0-5990 GCA_964422155.1 uncultured Dehalococcoidaceae bacterium
CACCCAGCAAGCCCTCGACATCGTCTGCTCGGCGGAAATCGAGGGGCCTTACGCCCTGTTCGGCCAGATTCCCACCAGGCACGGTCGGGCGCGGGCTACCGTCACGCTCAAGGACGGCTCCACTTTCTATAACACCCTGCTCTGGGCGTGCAAGGACGGCTATATCGCCCTGAACCTCCTGCTCAACCCCACCGCCGCCAAGAACAACCTCAGCATGATGGAGTACATCAAGAAAGACGGCATCGATATCGGCTTTCTGGAAGGCTGGGCATGGGACAAAAAAAGCTGGGAGGACATGAGCCGAGAGCAGGCCGAAAAGCTCATGGAAACCCTGGGCAAATTCTTCATGAACCACACCAAGGACGAACTGCTCAAGCTGGCGACGGAGAACCGCTTCCAGCTCGGTCCCTGCAATAATGCCGAAGACGTCCTTAAATACCCCCAGCTTAAAGCCAGGAACTTCTGGAAAGAAGTCGAACACCCGGAACTGGGTAAAAGTCTCAAATACCCCGGAGGCGCCGTGGTAACGACCCAGGGATATGTCGGGGTAAAGCGGCGGGCACCGCTTATCGGCGAACACAACGAGGAAATTTATAAAGAACTGGGCATATCCGCCGATGAACTAAAGGCTCTGAAAAAGCAAAAGGTGATATAGTGATAATGTCATTCTTCGGGGGAATGGTTACGGATTCTTCCCCCGACAAGTCGGGGTCAGAATGACAATATGGGGGTTGTGGATTCTGGCCTTCGCCAGAATGACAGTTGTGGGGAGGTGGGAATGACAATAAATACCCGGGAGGAAGATACCGTGTCCAAGAAGCCTTTTGAAGGAGTAAAGCTAATACAGCTCTGCTGGGCGGGGGTAGGCGTTTATACGTGCAACTATCTCAGCCACTACGGAGCGACGACGATACGCGTGGAAACTGCGACAAGGCCGGACCCGGTTCGGCTCTTTGCCCCGTTCGCTCCCACCAACAAACCGGGTGAGCCGGTGGGACTGGAACGCAGCGCCTTCTTCTCCATCACCCACACCGCCCCGGAAATGGATATCAGCCTGAACTTCAAGCAGCCGGAAGCCATTGAAATCTTTAAAAAACTGGTGGCCTGGGCGGATGTGGTCGCTGAGGGATTCCCCGCCGGCGTCATGGACAAGCTGGGACTGGACTACGAGGGCCTGAAAAAGGTAAACCCGCAAATCATCATGTTCCGCACCTGCGGCTACGGGCATACCGGCCCCATGGCCGACCAGCCCGGCTTCGGCAGTATTTTAACCGCCGTTACCATGATGGATACTATCGTCGGCTGGCCGGACAGGCCCCCGGTGCCCCCCTCCACCTACTATACCGACCAGCTATCGCCGATGTATGCCTCCCTGGCCATCATGGCTGCCCTTGATTACCGCCGACGCACTGGCAAGGGACAGTACATCGACCATGCCCAGATAGAGGCCGGATTGAACTACATGACTCCTCTTATCCTCGATTACCAGGTCAACCACCGTGAGCTGACGCTGAAAGGCAATAAGAGCGACTACGCCGCACCCCACGGCATCTACCGCTGTAAAGGTGATGATAGATGGGTGGCCATCGCTGTGATGAACGACGATGAGTGGCAGAGCTTTGTAAAAGTTATCGGCAGTCCGAAATGGTCAAAGGATAAAAAATATACCACCGCGGCAGGCCGGGTGAAAAACAGCGATGAGCTCGATATCCGGGTGGAAGAGTGGACGGTTGACTACATGCCGGAACAGGTCCAGAAAATGCTTCAGGATAAAGGGGTCGGCGCGGGATTGGTCGCCAATGCCAAAGACATTGATAAAGACCCTCAGCTCAATCATTATAACTTCTACCGGGAGCTAGAGCATCCCTACATGGGCAAACTGCGCTATTACCACCCCGCCCCCATCAAGCTATCAGCGGTGGAAACGGCGGTGCAGCGTCCCGTCCTGCTAGGTGAGCATACCGACTATATCTGCACGAAAATTCTCGGCATGTCCCAGGGTGAGGTAGACCGGCTGAGGAAGAAAGGCGTCTTCGAATAGCCGGTAGCCTGCCTGTCATTCTGAGGAACGTAGTGACGAAGAATCCGTATTTCAAACAGGAGAAGACGGATTCTTCACTTCGTTCAGAATGACAGCTAAGAGGGAAAAAAGAGATAGGGACACAGGGGGTGAGGTCTTAAAAAACCTCCACCCCCGTAAAAAGCATTTATCCACTTACCACTTTTCCTGCGCCAGACGGGCAATAAGCCACTTCTTAAGACGCTCGTCCAATTTACCAACCCAGGACTCAATCTTGCGGATATCGCCGCTGGCGATGGCCACCTTTTCTTCCGACGTTAAATCATACTCTTTTAGTGCCTGAGCCGGGTTCTCGGCGAGCCGGGCGAGGAAGGCATTATCCTGGGTAGCCCTGTCCAGGACCGCCAGCACCGCTTTGACGGCGGACACTTTGAACTCCGGTATCTTGGCCACCGGGTCTAAAGCATTATTTGTAAGCGTGTTTACCGGCGACTCCTTCCAGTGGAAAGCCATGAAAGCCAGACCTGGGGAGGTCTTATCGGTGATATTGACCGGCGCTTCTATTTTGCCCCGCTCCGAAGCCACCGACACGAGGTCGCCGTCTACAATACCGAGCTTCAAGGCATCGTCCGGGTGAATATCAATATAGCCGTTGGGAGACAGGTCACGCAACACCCTGGACCGGCGGCTCATGCTACCGGTATGCCAGTGCTCCAGTATGCGGCCGGTGGTCAGGATAAGGGGATAATCGGGAGAGACCGACTCCGCCGGAGGTCTATAGTCCACAGCATGGAATTTGCCCAGGCCCCGCGAAAATTTATCTTTATGAAGCGTGGGCGTGCCCGGGTCTTCTCTATCGCGGCAGGGCCACTGTAAGCCATAGCCGTCCAGCCGGTCACAGTACATTCCGCCGTAAATGGGCGTCAGTGAAGTAACCTCCTGGTTGATTTCCTCAATACTCCGGTAAGGGAACGGATAACCCATCTCTGTGGCCAGCATAGAAATAATCTGCCAGTCGGGTTTAGCCTCGCCGGGCGGCTCGACGGCTTTACGGATTCTCTGTACCCGCCGCTCGGTACTGGTATAGGTGCCGTCTTTCTCGGCAAAAGCGGTCGCCGGCAGTATAACATCGGCAAGAACAGCCGTCTCGGTGGGGAAGATATCCTGCACCACCATGAATTCCAGCTGCTGTAAAGCCCGCCTGGTATGGACCGTATAGGGCTCGCTCATTATCGGGTTTTCGCCGACGACATACATACCTTTGATTTCACCGCGTATCGCCGACTCAATCTGTTCCGTCACGGGCAGTCCCGGTTTATCTTTAATTTTACAGTTCCACGCCTTCTCAAATTTCTGCCTGGCTTCGGGATTGGTTACCTGCTGGTAACCGGGGAAAACGTTGGGCAGAGCACCCATGTCACAGGAGCCCTGGACATTGTTCTGGCCCCGGAGAGGACTGAAACCGGTACCCTCCCGTCCCATATTTCCCGTCAGCATCAGCAGGTTGGCGACGCTCTTCACATTATCCGTACCGGTGGTATGCTGGGTGATACCCATGCCGTAGAGGACAGCCGCCTTCTCGGCACTGGCGAAAAGGCGCGCCGCCCTGATAATATCAGCCTTAGGCACACCGGTAATCCCTTCGGCTAAATCCGGCGTATATTTCTTGACGGTCGCGGCCATCTCCTCGAAACCCTCGGTACGCTCCTCGATGAATTTTTTATCGTGCAGGCCTTCAGCGAGAATGACATTCATCATGGCGTTGAGCAAAGCCACATCCGACCCGGGCTTCTGGCGCAGATGAATGGCGGCCTTCTTGGCGAGGAGGATGGTGCGGGGGTCAGCTACGATGAGTTTGGTCTTGCCCGACCTCACCGCCTGGCGGACGACCCGTCCGATGATGGGATGGCATTCGGTGGTATTGGAGCCGATGATAAAGAGGATGTCCGCCTGGGCGAAATCAGCGATGGAGTTGCTCATAGCGCCATCACCGAAAGCGATAGCCGCCGCAGCCACCGTCGAAGCATGGCAGAGACGGGCACAGTGGTCGACATTGTTGGTGCCGATGACCGCACGGGCGAATTTCTGCACCAGGTAGTTTTCCTCGTTGGTACACTTGGCCGAGCTCAAAACCCCGAGGCTATCCGGCCCATGCTCCGCTTTAATTCTGGACAGTCTGTCCGTCACAAGCCCGAGGGCTTCTTCCCAGGTGGCTTCGCGGAAGATGTTTTTAAAATTGCCGTTGACCTCGACGTCCTTGCTCCAGCCCTCTTTCCTTATCAGCGGCTTTGTCAGACGGTCGGGATGACCGACGAAGTCGAAGCCGAACCTTCCCTTAACGCAGAGGCCACCCTTGTTGACGGGGCTTTCCTTATCGCCACGAACGCTGACTATTTCATTGCCGCGGACACCCAGATATATAGAGCAGCCCACGCCGCAGTAAGGGCAGACCGTTTTAACCTCACGCGCCGGCAGCTTCGTATTTCTGGACATGAGGGCTCCTGTGGGACACCGCTCCAGACACTCGCCGCAAGCCTCGCAGTTTGATTCCAGAATGGGCTTATCGCCGAAGGTGCTGACCGTAGCCGAATCGCCTCTGAAAGCTATGTCGATAGCCTCGACTCCAGCGATTTCGTGGCAGGCACGCCAGCAACGGCCGCAGAGGATGCATTTATTCATATCGCGGGTATAGGCGGGGTGGCTATCGTCGATAGGGACGGTCTTCTTACTCTTGCGCATACGGTCGAAGTGCTCCTGCTCAATGCCCAGATAACGAGCCACCGTCTGAAGCTCGCAGTTCTGGTTCTTGGCGCAGGTAAGGCAATCACCATGATGGTTAGCCATGATAAGCTCCATAGTAATGCGGCGCGACTGGTTCACCAGGGGCGACTCGGTACGGACGACCATGCCGTCGGTGGCCGGGGTGGTGCATGAGGTAGGCAGGCCGCGCATTTTCTCGATTTCTACGATACAAAGTCGGCAGGCTCCGTACGGCTTGAGGTCGGGGTCATAACAGAGGGTGGGGATATAGACACCGGCCTTGAGCGCCGCTTCGAGCACCGTAGCCCCTTCCGGCACCTCGACCCTGACTCCATCGATAGTCAGAGAGATGGTCCCCAGTTTTTTCTCACCCGCTACAGTCGAGCTAGTTATCGTCATCGGTTGCCTCCATTACCATCAAGTAGCCTCAGTTTCCTTTTACTTATACCTTAGCGCCCACAGGCACAGGCTCGGCGGGAGCCTCGATTGGTTTACCGGAGATTTTCGCCACGGCGCCGAATTTCGCCGGGCAAACGTCGCGGCAGGTGCCGCACTTAGTACACTTGCCCTGGTCGATGACATGCACCATCTGCTTGCCGCCCTTTATTGCGGTAACAGGGCAAGCCCGGGCGCAGATACCGCAGCCAATACACTTAGCGGCGTCAATATAATAGGCTACCAGCGCTTTACAGGACAGCGCCGGACAGCGTTTTTCGTTAATATGGGCTTCATACTCGTCCCGGAAGTAGCGTATAGTGGTCAGCACCGGATTGGGAGCCGTACCACCCAGGGCGCAGAGAGAGCCATTTTTGACAGCCTCGCCCAGTTCCAGCAGTAACTCGATGTCTCCTTTACGGCCATTACCGCTGACGATATCCTGAAGGATATCCAGCATCTGCTTGGTGCCCCAGCGGCACTGGATACACTTGCCGCATGACTCCAGCTGGATGAACGTCAGAAAATACCTGGCCACATCCACCATGCAGTTATCTTCGTCCATGACCACCATGCCGCCCGAACCAACGATAGAGCCGGCGCTCGCCAGTGATTCATAATCTACCGGCGAATCGAGAAAGCTCGTCGGCAGACAGCCGCCCGAGGGACCGCCGGTCTGAACGGCCTTGAACTTTTTACCGCCAAAGATACCGCCGCCGATGCCATAAACAATTTCACGCAAAGTAATGCCCATGGGCACTTCGATAAGCCCGGT
>CAYQZZ010000093.1:0-5860 GCA_964422155.1 uncultured Dehalococcoidaceae bacterium
GCCAGCATTTCATGAGGGTCGCCCACACAGCCGATAGTGCCATCGCACATGACATAGCCGGTGCGTGCATTGACATAGTCCAGGACATGTCCCGTATGGGTGATGATAAGGCCCATGCATTTCCGGTACTGTATCGGGCAGTTCTTTTCCAGGAGGTCGTTCATGAGCTCGCCAATCAGGGCAATGTTTACCAGGTCCACGCCCGACTCCGGTTCATCCAGCAGTGTTAATTCCGGCTTCTGGGCCAGCAGCTGCATCAGCTCTGAGCGCTTGATTTCTCCACCGGAGAACCCGTAGTTGATGTCCCGCTCCAGGAAATCTTTAAGGTCGGCCCTCTCCGCCAGCTTTTCCACGGATTCACCGTCCCCGTGCCCTTTGAGACAGGCTGCCACCATGTCGCGCGTTTTGACGCCCCGCACCACCGGCGGCCGCTGGAAGGACATGCCGATACCCAGGCGCGCCCTTTCATCCACGGTCAGGCCGGTGATGTCCCTGCCCTTGAAGCTGATGCTACCTCTGGTCACTCTGTACTTGGGGAAACCCATGATGGCCATGAGCAGCGTACTTTTACCGGCGCCGTTGGGGCCGAAGAGGACATGGGTCTCGCCGGTCTGAATGGTCAGGTTGACATCATGGATGATTTCCTTGCCCTCCACCGCTACCGACAGGTCTTTGATTTTTAGCATATTTCGTACCTCTGTTTACCAAATTTTATTATTTTTACAGCACCCCTAACCACCATCGAGAGAATGGTGTTCCTTCTGGACAAACCACGCCGCCGGGTTCTTGAGAAACTCATAGTAATCGAGAAGGACCCTGAAATGTTCGCCTTCCTGGATAGCTAAATCCTCATATAATTGTCTTTCGGCATCATAAGTGGCTTTACCGCTCCGGCTCTTATAGAAATCGAGGGTCTTATTTTCCATATCCATAGCCGTCTGCACAGCGTCAAGCTCCGTGGGAATAGCTTTTACATCTTTATCCATTATCTCCAGTGCCCTGGCGAAGACCGTTCTCAGACCCCGTCCGCCGTCAGTGCGGAATTTCTCCTGGTCGGGCCAGCCTTTTTTGCTTTTAATGATATTATATATATTCTGAAAAACTTCCCGGTGTATGTCTTCTTCCGCCGCCAGTTTCTTCAGCAGTTCTTTACCCAGTTTGTTTTTACTTGTTTTACTGGCATTCAGGTAAAATTCCTTGCCATCTATTTCCATCTGTAGAGCCGTCTGTAATGCCCCGAGCGTCGTATCCTGTTCCTCTGGCATAATCTACCTCCCGGTCTAACTTTTTAAATAACATCCTTATTAATTTGTTTTTATGTATTACTACGCATTTTACTCGATGATAGCATTAAATGTATGTGATTAATGTTCCATCGGTGCCCGGTAATGCGTTCCCCGTCTACAAAAGTATATCACATATCGATGCTATTCAGCCTGCCGATTGAACGCTGGCCATATCGCTGCTTGGGTTTGTTGACATTTTAAATATATGATTATATGATTAAGCTCACCAGTGGAAATTCTCAGGCAAGGAAAGACAGATGGCAGATAAGAAAGTAGTCCTCTATTCCACCCCGACCTGACCCTATTGCATCAGAGCGAAAGAGTATCTTTCGCAGAAGAAAATCCCCTTCGAAGAACACGACGTAGCCGCAGACAGGGACGCCGCTAAAGAGATGATAGAGAAAACACAACAGATGGGAGTGCCTGTCATCATCATCGATGATAAGGACATCGTGATAGGTTTCAGCCCTGCCAAACTGGATGAGCTGCTATCACCGAGAAAAGACAAGTAATACCCTTAGTTATAAGTCCTTTTTAATCTGCTCGAACTCTTCCCTGGATATCTCGCCCCGGGCATAACGTTCCTTGGCTATATCAAGCGGACTCTCTTTACCGTTAGAGCGGCTGTGCCTGGTCAACCTGTTTATTCCCCACACGATAAGGGCAATAAGACCGCCCCAGAAAAACAACATCCACAGTCCCCCGAAAACCATCCACCAGCCCGTACCTTCATGCATGTACCACATCGGATTGCCTCCTCATTAGTAAGTGGAATTTTCCACATCTTCAATTAAGATATTAACTCTTATCGGTGCAAAAGCATGTGATAAACATCACATACAAAAATGTCTTTATCTCTTAGAATTTTAATAAATACTAAAGGGAGGATTTTTATGAAGTTAGTACGCAATCTGGCAATTATGGTGGTAGTCCTGGGAGTGGCGGCACTTGTCATCGGCGGCGTGTTTATCGGCGAGGGCTTCGCTAAGAACAAACTTATCGTGGACAGGATGGAAGTGGAAAAAGTATCCATAGCTCTGGACCCCAATAACCCCAATCTCTATACCCAGATAAATAATATGAATGATGCACAAAAAGCAGCAGATACCATCGCCTCGCATCGCCGTGGCATAGCCCCTACCTATCAGGACCTCCTGGGCGGTGGCAAATTTGACGCTACCAATCCCAAGCATTTGACTTACGCTCAGGCAATGAACCTGGAGAACTACCTGTACATGGCCGTTACCGCCTTCGGTCTTATTCAGGTGACCATGGCTAACGGCGTCTTCATGGTTATCACGGGTATCGCCCTCGGAGGCACCGGCGTGGCTCTATATCGTGTCGGCCGTTCACAGTCTTAACAGAATATTTTAACGATATACCTCCCTCGGATTTTCCCACTGGCGGGAGAACGAGGGAGGTATGGTTTCATCGGCGACCTCTATGCTATACTTTTTATAGCTGTCAAACGCAGAAGAGAGAGCTTTAACAATGATTCGGTGTCATTCTGAGCGAAGCCTGCTTGCGCTAAAGCTTCAGCGAAGGCAAGCGAAGAATCCGTAACCGTTCACCTCAAGAACGGATTTTTCAGTCGTCCCGACTATGTCGGGACTCTTTCAGAATGACATTATTAAATAATCTCGAAGAGAGGAGAACCAATAATGACCAGACAAATCAGCCTTTCTGTCAACGACATACCGGTTAAGCTCGATTACTTTGTCGCGGGATACGTCGACCATGTCGTCGGCGGCATCATCGCCAGTCTGAAAGATACCGGTGAGATAAAGTCCCTGGAGCTTACCATCGATAATCAGGGTCAAGTGAAAATAGATTTGAATGGCCTTGATGTTCCGCTCGGCTATTTCCCCGTGGAAATTATCAGGAACACCATTACGGGTATGGTCTCGATGTTAAAAGGAGTGGACAAAGGCATCGACAGGCTGGAGCTAAAAATTTCCAGATAAGTACCGGAGGCTGTCGCCTATACGGACGTTTCACAGAGCTTTACGTCACCCCAGGCGCCGACGTTCTTGCCTGTAATAATAACGATACCCTTCAAGCCGCCGATACTCTGGCCGAATTCGATGGCGCCGTTGATATCATCGGGCCGGCTGACTCTATTACCGATAGCTGTCGCCGCCGCGTCGGCTAGGGATGCGGAAACAGCCACCACCACCACAGCGTCGGCCTTGCCGAAGCTCAGGGAATGCCCCACCGTGCCCGATGACGTACAGACCCCCAGGGGCGTATCTTGAGGATTGATTTCCAGTCCGATTTTGCCCGTCAGGGGTGAGTCCCCGGCAAATACGCCGACGGTTCTTTTTCGGAGAATTTTGAGATAGATATCGCCACCGTTTTCCACGATTATCTCTGATGAAAAATCCAGCAGCTCTTTACCAACGTACTCCGCGATGGCACCGGCTACCGCCGCCATCGGGCCGACGCCGGCCTGATGGCCTGCTTCTATCATATCCAGCACGATACGCGGGGCGCGCGCCGGGACCGGTAATGGCTTAAGTGATATCAGGAAGTCGGGATTCTGCTCGATGTACTGCTCTAATTGGCGGCGGTATTTCAGCACCAGGCGGCGGGCTTTTCTCTGGAGGTTGGACGTTGCCCTGATATATAAATCGGTCTCTTTAACCGTCACGGTGAACGGGACAAGGTCTTTGCCTTCAATCCAGTGCCGGTATGTCCTCGGCTGGTAGGTGTCTTTTTTCATATATTGGGAATCCTCTCTCCCACCAGGGGAGAGGAATTTTAGTAACGTTAGAAATGCACTTCCATCGCCCTGGGGGGACAGGCGGGAATACACAGCCCGCAGGCAATGCACTTCTCATTCTCAAATATCACCAGCCTGGTTTTGGGCTCAAGGCTGAAAGCGCCGGTGGGGCAAACAGTTATGCAGGCCCCGCAGTGAGTGCACCTCTCGTCGTTGCGCGTAACATCCTGGCTCAGAGACTGTATCTTCACGCCGGCTTTAATCAGGAAATCGATGCCTTTGTCGTATTCCGTCTGGTTTCCTTTCAGCTCCAGCACAAGCAGCCCCTCCTGCTCCGGGGTGATGGAAGCCTTGAGAATATTGAATTCGAGGTCATAGTCCTTGACCAGCCGGTATATTATCGGCCTTTCTACCAAGCGCTTGGGAAAATGCAGTACGATTCTTTTTGAAACAACCATTGTTTACACCTCTTTTATCATTCCAGCGAAAGCTGGAATCCAGCACTACGTTGTCATTCTGACCCAGAACGTAGTGAAGGGGAAGAATCCGTAGGAGGATTGGTGGTCTGGATTCCCGGGTCAAGCCTTCAGGCTGAATCAGGCTGAAGCCCGAGAATGACATTATTTAGTAATATCTATCATCCTTCCTTAATCACTAATATTCGATAGGACGCTCCCTGAGCGGCTTAATGGTTACGCCGGACTCCACACCGGGCAGGGGTGCCACCGGTTCGGTGAGCAGAAATTTGCCCGATTGTATCCAGTCCTTCAATACGGTGGCTATTTCCACCGCCTTCGGATAGCTGGAGCGGGAAGCGGTCGGTACATCCTTTCCCCTTACCTTTATTTTACCACTCTTAAGCTCGGCATAGCTGACCTCGGCCAGGACATCCGGTTTTAGCTGAGGGAAAGCATCGGAATAATCGATGACCGGGGCCAGGATATCTGCGTCGGTGACTGTCGTATATTGTAAAATTTCCTCGGACAGTATCGGAATCGGCACGCCGATGCCGACAGTGAGGCTGCAGCCGTAACCTTGTACGCTCGTCCCCACCAGCCAGCGCGGACTCATCTGCTTCAGGTCGCCGATAACCGCCAGCGTTGCCGCACCTTCCCTGGGAATACCTTTCTCGGTACGGGGTACGGCAGGATTGTGCTGTGTGCCCTGCCATGCGATAAAACCGGTACCTCCACCCAGGAATATCCTGGTGCCGATGCCAATCGTCTTATAATAGGGGTCGTTAAACAGCGGCGAAAGCTGCCCCGCCGAGGAATAGTTGGCGTTACCCAGTTTGGGTTTCAGCACACCCATGTATGTATAGATTGTCTTATCGGACAGGTTCACGGCCACGTTATAGTTCTGGTAGGCATTCCTCACGTTGAAAAGCACCGCTTCGTTGAGGTCCTTGATATTAATCCATGTCTCCAGTCGCTTGCGCGGATAGCAGTCCGTGCCGTAGGCCGTAGCCACCAGCCGTACATCCTTGCCGGCTACCAGCTCTTCGATGACATGACCGCCGCCATAGTTGAACTCTCCGGGATAGACTCTGTTTCTGGGGTCGTCATCGGGCAGGGCATTGGCACCCAGAAACAAGTCCACCGCCGCCAGTCCCGTGTAGGCCGGTACATCGTTCAAGTAAGCCCGGCCGCCCCCCAGTTTCAAACGCGGCCTGGAATGGCCGATATTGAAGTAGGCGCCGGAGGAGCACATGATGCCGAAGGTGCCCGTAGTGACCACGTCCACTTCCTGGGCGGCTTTTTTCACGCCTTTTTCCCGGGCAACCTCGATAATTTCTTCGGCAGTAAAGACCACCGCCTTGCCCGCTTTGATTTTCTCGTTTATTTCCGCTATT
>CAYQZZ010000094.1:0-5822 GCA_964422155.1 uncultured Dehalococcoidaceae bacterium
AGGTCGAACATGGATACCTCGGAGGCTTCGCCCGACTTGCCTGAGCCGCGGGTAACCCCGCGAATCCAGTTATGATGAGGCACCTGCACCTCCGGGGTATCTTCAATACTTACTATCTTGGCTTCAGGCGGAACAAAGGTGGTGAGAGCATTCATCAGGGTAGTTTTGCCGGAAGCCGTTTCCCCGGATACCCAGACATTCATACCTTCTTGAATAATAATGGAAAGATAAGCGGCCATATCGTAGTTAAGCGCGCCGAACTGGATAAGCTCTATTATACTTAAAGGCGTATCGCTGAATTTTCTGATGGAGAAGTTACTGCCTCTTTTAGATACGTCAGTCCCGTAGACGATATTGATACGGGAGCCATCAGGCAGGGTAGCGTCGACGACCGGTTCGCGGAAGGTCACGGGGTGTTTGATGCTCTCGGCCAGCTCGATAACGAACTTGTCCAGCACTTCGTTTGTGTCAAAGCCGATGCTGGCTCGGAGAGAGCCGAAAATCTTGTGCTCCACAAAGATATTACCCAGCCCGGAGCAGGAGATGTCCTCGATGTTGGGGTCCAGTATCATAGGGTCCAGAATTCCCATCCCTTCCAGTTTGCGCCGCAGTAAATAGTGGAGGCTGGTGTACTGGAAGGAAGTAATATGTATCTTCCCTTTACTGCTTTCTTTGGGCTTGACTAAAAGGGGCCTTTTCTCTTTTTTATCACCACTACCATCTCCACTATTTTTATCCTGGGGTAGTTGGTGGCTTTTGTGACCATCAATAGAGACAATCCTTTCGACGATTTCCATGATTATTTCAAGTCGTTTTGAAGATTCGGCTACACCCTCGAGTTCTTCTACATAGTCGACAAGGCGTAATTCTATATCATCAAGGGTATTGTTCTGGGCATCGATAATACTTGGTTCCACGGCAATGTAGTAGTCCCTGATGTCTTCCGGGTTGGCCAGCACATGAATAAATACTCCGCCGCTTACCCTGTAGATAAGATTAGGGTCCTTTGTTCCCTTCAGCTTTCGCGTCACCTTTTCGTAATACTTTGGGATGTCAATCTTATCTAACGGCAGCATATGCAGGTACTGGAGGAGATGCGGGTTTACTTTGCATGCCTCCTGAAAGTCAGCGGGTAGTTTCGGGAATATCGGGCATTTCTCCAGGTTGGTCCCGCATTCCTTCCCGCAATCCTGGGGACAGGCTTTTATTTCGAAAGGAAGGTGAAGCATTTAATCTCCTAGACTCTGGCCTTGGCAAGCGGAATAATCCTCATGCCGAGCTTTGGTTCAATATCGAAGCTGACTACATCTCCGGTCGGACGTTCGGCACCGCGTACCTTGAGTACCTCCATGAGCTTTATCATTCTATCGCCGACCTGCTCCAGGCGAAGCCTGAAGCGCGCATCGCATAGTGAACGGGTTCGGGAGAGAATGTCCTCCTCAAATGCATAAGAATGTGCTACCACGATTATCGTTCTACCCTGGTCGCATAAGCCCTTACATCTGGAAAAGAAATCGATGATGGCTACCGGGTTGCTGTGCGCGATAAGCAGGGTAATGGAGTCCACGATTACCAGTTTAAATTCTTGGGGCAGGGAGGCAAAGTGATGTATCAGCACGTAAAAAGGTTTCTGACCACCCTGCATGCCGCTGCGGAAAGTCAGGGGATATATCCGCAGGCGGTCGGCCAGGAAATGGTCCAGCACGTTCATCGCCAGCGATTCCATCTGACTTACCAGACTTCTTACGTTATTTTCCGTGGTATAGTAAGCTACAGAAATTTCGCCGGTAATCAGGGTACCATTGGTTAGATGCTGGCATAATACGCTTTTACCAGAATCAGAATGGCCTTCGATGAGACATAGAGAACCAAGTGGAATACCACCGCCGAGTTTTTCGTCTACTTCCGATACGCCGGTAACTATGAACTCTTTCTTTTTTTGCGTTTTTGCCATCGTTAATCACCTTTCTTATTGGAGGATTATTTTTTACCGTGTGCAGATGAAGAGCCGTTATTATCCTCCTCTGGCGTAAGGTCAATGCAGAACTCCTTGTTCTTGCCGTCACCATTCGGAAATACCAGCTTAAGCTTTATCGGCTTTTCTTTTGACTTGTCCACCTCAATTATCTCTTCCTCAAATGTTGGTGTCTCATTAGCGGTATCAGTCCAGGACGTTATTATGGGATGAAGCGGAGCATCGCCACCTGTAAGGATGCCATGCAGAGCTAGCATTGACTGGCTCCATATTTCGGCATTGCTGGCCATTTCAGGCTGCTCTCTCGATATTTCAGCAAGGTGTATGATAACATCTTTCAGGTCGGGCGATAGGTGGCCGCTGATGCCATAGACCTCCAGAAAGACAGGTATTTGTTCGTAACCTATTTCTTTCCTGGCTCTGGCAACCCAGTTGATGAGGTTCGCCAGCATGTTGACTTTCGGTATTGCCTGGCTTTCTTCGGTAGTGGTCCGGTCATATTCCATGGGCTGTTCCTCCTCTATAGGTAGCTCCGATTCAGGGGTGAGGGCTTCATCCTGTTCATCGGATGTATCGAATTCGTCATTTTCACCGGCCTCATTCTGAGGGGGTAGTTCGTCTTCAGGGTTAAGGCTTTCATCCTCGTTCATCAGGCTTTCATCCGGCAACTGTTCGGGTTCTTCCTCGAGGGGTTCTTCCACGTTAAGCAGGTCTTCATCCTCGGCAGGCTGCTCTAATTCATCTGTAGATTCCTCATCTACTTCATTCCGTGTCTCTTCTTCAGTTTCCGGCTTTTCGGGTTCGGTGCCCCTGGTATTGGCGACGTTGCCATCCATGATCACTTTCTGAGTACCACCACCATCGCTATTGAGATCTGCCAATATATTCGAGAATTCGGAAGATGGTAGTTCCATATTGAGCAGGTAATCTCGGACGCTGGCCAGTGAGTTCTTCACTTCGCCCTTTAGCAACTTGATTTCTTCTTGTAAAGTCTCAAGTTTCTTTTCAACTGCCATACCGTTTTACCTCCTTTCCGATTTAAGTTCTTCGTGGAGTTTTTCCTTTTCCAGGTCGTTCGGGATTGGTGTCAGCGCTTCCATAATATAGCAGCGAATATCAAATAGTATTTCTTTCAGTTCATCTCTTGCTTCCTGAAATTCGGCTTCAACATCGTCTATGTTGTTTTCTGTGTCCATGTTCCCTCCTTACATTTGAGAAACGGATGCAAATAACGCATTGGCTAATAACGGCAGGATGATAAGGCCGGCGCCGGAAATAGCCGACGTTATTCCCAGGTTACTTAAAATCTTATATTTACTACCTCCATCAGCCAGGGACGGTACGATAGCGTTGGCTACGGTGAATATCAGAACCAGCGGCATTATCAGGTGGTGCATGAGTTCCAGCCCTGAGAGGTTAAAACTTGAGAAGGAACTCAGAGAAGCACCTCCGGATGTTGATGGCATTGATTCCTGGGCTTTTGCTACCATGTTTCCGAAGGAAACGATAACCTCGGTAATAAAAATAAGTATCAGAATGATAGCACCATGCATGGTGATACAAAGCCAGCGAAAGGGGCCGGCTACTGTTCTTCGCCGGGCCCTGAGCAGTGCCACCCTGTTGGCGAACATGGCGGCATGTTGACCGGCTTGACCGGCTGAGCCACCCACTTCGATAGTATCGTAGAACATACCTACGGTACGGTTAGCCAGTTCGCTTCCGGTCTCGTCGATAAATTTCTTCCAGGACAGTTTTGATTTAATCCCGGCGGTAAGTCTGGTATGCAGGTTTTTTACTGAACTCCTCAGGACATTGATAGCATCAAGGTCGATACGGCCTAGAGCCGAGTTCACCGTTGTTCCTAATGCAGTACAAACACCACCCAGCGAACGCAGGAATGTTCCCACCTCATTATCTCTCTTGGCTATTTTCCTATCATCTGACGTCATAATGAAGCCAACTGGAAAGACCAGGGCGGAGATAATAATTAGACCCAGGCCCAGGTTCTTGCCGGTCAGTAAAAAGAGGGCGCCAATAATTACCGAAATGGCTATGATAGGTTTGAAGAGCTTTGCGGCGAGTTTCTGTTCCTTGGAACCGGGCCAGCGTAAAACGGTGGACTCTTTTGGTGAGATTAGCCATATCAGCCAGATTCCAATGGCTGTGGTGGCGACGGCAATGAAGGCCATGGCGACGATGAGAATACTCTCAATTTTCCATATCATGGTGGAGACTATTCCAATGACGACCACCAGTATGGCCGAAAGGATGAGTGAAACGTAGGCGTCTGTCCACATTTTCAGGGATTCCAGGCTTCTCCCGTACTCATTTTCATAATCCTCGGCTTGGGCATGGGCTTCTCTCGTTAGAAAATCGGCCTCCGGTTCGCCGGATATGAGGGAACTGGAGAAACGCAGGAGGAATCCCTTTACATCTTCTTCCTTGAGGGGTTCTCCCACAGCACGGCAAGCCCGGGCATAATCGTATTTCAGTCGCGTGCGGGCGAGCTCAACTCTTTTAAAATATTCGGCAGAAGAACACTGGAGCTCGGCGGAATGTTCGAAAATCTGGTCACGAGGTACACCAGCGGCGGCAATAGCGGACATGTATGATAGCTGGTAGAGCATGTCGAAGTTAAGCGTGCCTTTGCTCAGTTTCTTGCCTTTTCCGTCCTGCCTTAATAGTAATTGTTTTAATTTTCCCAATTTCTCCAGCATGGCTTTTCCTTTTCAGGCTTCAATCCTGGTCTGTTCGGATATGGGCAGAGTATTGTCATCCATACTTAACTGCATGTATCCCGAATCGCTATCGGGCCCCAGAGTAGTCTGGCCATAATAGTCAATTTCAAGGTAGTCGTTTTCATCGACCACCGTATAACCGGGGAATTCGTAATTGCCGTTTATAGTCATCCAGACTCCCTCATCGCCCTTATCAATATAGGCTGAGGCGACGGCGGTAGCGATTGTTATCCTCAAGGTGCCGTCTGCTTTTAGTACCATGATATCGATATTAAAACGAACGTCTCTATCTTGGCGCGGGAATTGGCCCCCTCCCCATGTAAAGCACCGGTAATATGCCGTCCAGTTTGCCGACGGAATTTCACTGATACCAATGAGCGGGTAGATATGTTTCGCCGCTCGGGTAGGCTGATTTATGTTATAGAGGATTTTCCTACCGCTCTCATTTCGAGTAAATTCTGCTCTGGAGGTCATGGCAGCGCCGTCAGCCGGGGCTGCTTCTACCAGCTCGTAATACTTGACGCCGGCGATGGTAATATTCTCAGATTGGGGAGTAAGCCGGGCATAGCCTGGATTGGAAAATGAAATCGAGCTATGAATACCGTTAGGCGTGGCGACAGTTATATTACCATCAGTGGCATTCCCCGGAGGAGGATTGAGGTGGGCCAGGATGACCATTTCCTCCTCGGGATTTAATATTCCGGGTTCGAAGAACTCGGTAGGCCCATTCAGGCCTATTCTGGCATTTTGCCATTCGTTGTCTACCGGCGTTGAGTCGGTATGAGGGAGCCACCTTGAGGTATAATTACCAGTGCTATCGAAATAATTGGCAATAACATCCCATTTATCATAGCTGGCCATCTTGGTCTGACCGGTATTTTTTAACGTCACCCGCAGCAGGTCTGACCAGGCAAGGTAGGCAGCGCGTACGGCATCTATGTCGGTCCTCATCATTTCACCCTCTCGCACACTTATCTCCTGCACGCTGGTAGCAGCGGTGTCTACCGAGGTGAGTATCCCCTGGGACAATGTCATACCTCCGACTAATATCATGGCTATGCATATGATAGAGACGACAAGTGCCGCCATATCAATAGCTCCTTAGTACT
>CAYQZZ010000095.1:0-5818 GCA_964422155.1 uncultured Dehalococcoidaceae bacterium
CCGCCTCTACCAATGCTTTGGCTTCGTCCTTAGCCGCCTCTACCAATGCTTTGGCTTCGTCCTTAGCCGCCTCTTCCGATGCTTTGGCCTCGTCCTTAGCCGCCTCTTCCGATGCTTTGGCCTCGTCTTTAGCCGCCTCTACCGATGCTTTGGCTTCGTCCTTAGCCGCCTCTACCGATGCTTTGGCCTCGTCTTTAGCCGCCTCTTTACCCAGGCTTTGGTCACTGCTGACCTGAACCTGGGTCTGGTCAATGACCTGGGTCTGGTCGCTGTTACCCTGACCCTGGTTACTAATCGGGTCCTTATCATCGTCCTGGAATTGACCCTGGTTACTGTTGCCCTGGCCTTGGTCACTGTTACCCTGGCTTTGGTCACTGTTACCCTGGCTCTGGTCACTGTTGCCCTGGCTTTGAGCAGCATCCCGGTTCAGTCCCGCACCTTTGTCTTGTCCCGACTTTTCATCTCCGTTCTGCCCTATCGATTCGACGGAAACTGTCCTGCCTTTAGCAGACTCAGTCTTTACTACTTTCTCCGGTCCCTCAACTCCTAGTGGCACTACTCCACTCACCTGACTGTCAATAATACGACCATTTTCAACACGCACGTTTATGTGTATGAGCCAACCGTTTTCATTCAGGCCTTCGTAATTGCCCGCATATTCGAAAGCGACATCGCCATCAGACTTACCCTGGATGTTGAAATGGGCTGCTCCGTCAGTTAAATAACGAAGAGCAATAGTATATTCTCCGCTTTTAGGTTGCGGAATAGTTATCACTTGATTACCCTCAGGTGATGATAAAGAGCGGGAACCTGATATCTGGTTAATCGACAACCCACCTTGCAGGAGCCCGGTACTGGCGCCGGTTGGGTCGATTACCGAGCCGATAGCGGGAGCATCGATATTGATGATAATTTCAGCCGTGGGAAGAGGTGATATAAAAGATTGAGAAGGAGCCGCTCCGGATTCCACATGTGTTTGCTGGCTGGCTGGCAGGTAGACTTCCTCACCCTGCGCCACAACACTGACCAGTCCTTCCGTCGTGGCTACCGTCGTGGCTCCTGTTGCATCAACCTCCGTTGTGAACAGGGTTCCTCGCACGACAGCACAAGCTGACGGTGTCTCTATCTGATAATGCGAACCCGCGTCCGCCATTTTTTCCACGCGACTCCAGGTACGGCCCATCCATTGTTTTAGAACAATGGTAATTGCTTTTTCTTCGTCATATTTAAGCTGCTGGATTTCTATATCGGTGCCGGGCTCCAGTTTTAAGGTACTGCCATCAAAAAAAGTAAGAAGCGCGCTGGCATCAGAGGCGGTCCTGACACGGGTTCCTATATCTAAGGTCATGCCGTCAGCACCTTGCTTTCCATCTCCTTCAGGTACCTGAACCTCAACGCTGCCACTGAGTACACTTAAGGTGCATCCCGAAGCCAGAGCCGGAGACGGCGACAAAAAATTGGATGCGCTTAAGCTGGCTACAATCAGAATTAATAAACTAAACGCCACTGGAATGGCGACTTTTTTAACAGCGGTAACAGCCTGCCATAGTCGTTGCGCCACGATAGCTAAATCATCGAGCAGTGATGTGCCTTGCTTTAACTCTACGGTCTTGGCCTGGTTAGCCTCTCGTTGCAGCCTGGCTATCAATCGCTCACTGACAGTTTCCTTGAATTTATCCGAAGGTACAACTCTGGGCAGGGAGAAGACAGAAAGGGCAGTATTCAACAGAGGCTCCAGCTGTTTCTGGGCGTTTTCATGTTGAGCCAGACAGGCATCGATTGACTCGCCTTCGCTCATCATCGCCAAACACTCGTCTAATGCTTTGGTTAGTTTAGTTCTCATTTTTGTATTTCTCCCAGTTTTTGCCTGAGTGTCGTCAGAGCCCGCATCTGCAATACTCTTATGGCTCCTTCACTCTTGCCCATTATCTTCCCGATTTCCCGGTTGTCCAGTCCCTCAATAAATTTCAGGATGATTACCTGCTTTTGATTCTGGGGCAGGCAGGTCATCTTCCCTATTAACTCCTGATAATCCGCATCCGTTTCAATTTTTTGCCTTGGGTCAGTAAAATCAACTAAATCGACCTTTTCTATCGATGTGAATTTCTGCATAGAGCGTAAAGTGTTAATTAAGTGATTGTGAGCGATACGATAAAGCCACGATGAAAATGTTTCCCCCTTTCCCTTACAGGAACCGATTGCCTTCCAGGCTTTGATAAATACTTCTTCAGTGATATCCTCCGCTGTCATCTTATCGTGGACCTGATAGAAGATATACCGGTAAATCTTGTCGAGATAGATACTGTATAAATTTCCAAAGGCTGTAAAATTTCCGCCAGATGCCTCTTCTACTAATGCCGTAATTTCAAATTGACTGTAGGCTTTTGCGGCGGCGGTTGCCTGAGCTGTTTTTACCTCTCTAACTGTATTACATATAACTGGCATATTTTGTTACACTTACCCTTTACAGATTTAGTCCATTACGCTTACGGGGTCGTCAGGTTGCCGGTCGCGGATACCTGTTACCTCATATGCTTGAAATTTTGCCTGTTTTCCCTTTAGCGATAGCGGCGCTAATGGTATGGCATTGACATAACTATTTACCAGGTTAAAAGTCTCGTGTCCAATCCAAACACCACCACCGGGGGCAGCCCCAGCCAGCCTGGCTGCGATGTTTACCGCATCGCCGATAACGGAATATTCTAATCGGTCTACAGAGCCCATATTCCCGGCAACTACGTTACCGGTATTGATGCCAATGCCAAATTCCATTTTGGGCAGGTTCCTTACCTTCTCCTGTAACTCTCTGAGAACCTGCTGTGCATCGACCGCGGCTTTAATGGCTAACAGAGCGTGCTCAGGACAATTAATCGGCACATTCCATATCGCCATAATGCTGTCACCACCGAATTTGTTTACCATGCCGTCGTATCGGAGAACGGCCTTGATAATCAATGATAGATAACGGTTCAATATGCTGACCAGCTTTTGTGGGTTCATCTCTTCAGAAAGGCCAGTAAAATTACGGACATCAGCGAACAATATGGTCACAGTTCGGTCTTCACCACCTAGCTTCAGTGAGCCTTCATCTAAAGAGCCTAGAATCATCGTCGCTACTGATGGTGAAACGTAGCGACCAAATGTTTTGGTTATTTCATTTTTTTCAAGCCGTTCCGTCATGACGTTATGAAGGTTCACACCTACGAATGAGCCTGCCGCTGCCAGGGGTGGGTACAGCATGTTTAGCAGGACGCCGCGGTCAAAGAAATAAAAAGCTATTAGAAAATAGATGATGCTCAGAAATACAGCGGATAAGGTAGCCAAAAGTATGCGGAGACGTAATACCGCCAGGCCGCAAAGCAACGCCAAGAACAAAATCGACAAAAAAGTAATAGAGGCTGGTGCTGGCTTTAGAAAATTGCCAGTCAGGATAGTGTTCATGGCCTGGGCATGTAATTCCACGCCACTCATTACGCGCCCCATAGGAGTCCAGAAGATATCCCCAAAACCAGTAGCCGTGATACCGATGAGCACTATTTTATCCTGAAAAATTTCTGGACTTATACCATTCCTTAAGACATCCACATAGGAAACAGCTTCAAAGCTCAGCGGGGCCGCCGGATTTACTTTGTAGTTGATTAGCATGTTGTTGGCATTATCCAATGGAATCGACCGACCGGCAAAGGACAAATAGCTATCCTGGGGAAGAGCTTCGATAATTTGAGGTCGACGGAGATACTCGGCGATAGCCGTTAAAGCTAATGCTGGCTGCTGGTATTCATTATCCGGGGTGAAAAGGCGTAACCTCCTGACGATTCCGTCCTCATCAGGAACCATGCTGGCATGCCCGACAGCCAGAGCGCTTTCCTCAAACGGCTTTAAGGGCTTTATGATTGTTCCTGAGACAATTGTCTCTCCTGTCATGGCAGGCTGGTGCGCTTCCAGAGTGTTAGCCACTGGTAAGATGACGTTCCCAGCCTGTTTCATGGAGGTTATCAGTTCATCATCATCAATAGACGGTTCCGAAAAAAGAACATCAAAAACGATTACCCGTGCCCCATTTTCAGCCAGTGTGTTTATCAACTCGGCATGGTAAGAACGTGGCCACGAAGAGAAGCGCCCCAGTTGTTCCAGGCTCTTGTCATCAATAGCCACGATGACAATTTTCTCACCCGGGTCTGCTTTTGAATTCGAATCTTCCGCCTTGAAAAGAAAGTCGTTGCTCTTTAGATAAATTCCGTGAAGCAAGTTAAGGTGGGAAATCAAACAGAATGTCAGTCCAACGGCAATTACCGTAATCAAGCCGGTAATGAAGCGCTTTTTTCTCTTAGATAGCCTGAACATACCAGCCTCACCCGTGCCCCCATGTGTTTCTTATCAAACACGACAATCAGTACTTTCGTTCTATTACCTATGGTGATACAGGGATAATAAACAAAATGTAAAAATAGACAATAAATATGTAAATATCTTATAAAAAGTAGATAGAGAAATGATGAATACTGGTTAAGGGAATCCTGATTGCTGCAAAAAACGTTATAATGATTACTATATGACTTGTCAACGCCTTGCCACGGCCAGATGGCGGTTCTCCTCCCAATTTGGGTCGTAAGATACACCTCTTTTCAGTATTGCGTAAAGCATGGACAGAAGCTTACGGCCGACATAAATCGCATCAAGAGCATCATTAGAGAATTACACATGAAATCTTAATAACCACTTAAGTCGCGGTACCGAATCGTCAAGTCTTATCAAGTACTCTGTACCCCTTATGACTTTTTATTAAAGTTAATAAATGGGATAGCAGAAGAGCATTGTTTCAGGTGTAGTTCGACTATGCTTTAGGATACGATCTACCGGCACCAGAAGCGATATTGACTTCGGCAATGAGATAGAAAGTGGTATCATTATGGGGGGTAGGTCAATAATGAACGCCAGATAATTATCCCGATTGAAAGGAGTACGTATGAACTCAGAAGAACTGGAAAAAAGAGTCAAGGTATTGGAGGACCTGGAGGAAATCAAGAAATTACACCAGAAGTATATTGATTTAATGGATAACCTCAAATATAAGGAGGTCCTGGATCTTTTCACGGAAGATGCTTCGGTAGAAATCCGGAACTCCGGCGTACTCAAAGGTAAGGAGGGACTTACCGATATTTATATCAATAAACTGGGCAGGAGGACTGCCCGGTCTGAAGGGCACTTTGTTATCGAACCGGACATCACCGTCAAGGGAGACATTGCTAAGGGAACTTGGCTGGTGTACATGCTATTCTCTAAACCGGCTGTGGAGTGGGTGCAGGGAAGGAATGAGGCTGAATATAAAAAGGTCGGCGGGAAATGGAAGATTAAGACGATGAAATTCACGCGTACCAACGCATCCAAACCGGACATGTTCCCTTAAAATTTTCCGACCAGAATAGATGTAGAGGCTAACTCAAAATCAATACAATTTCTCAAGCTATCTTTAGGTATTTGATAAAAAATTTATCTCATAAATAAGGGACAAACGCGATTATCTACTTTCTACTGACCTACAAAGATAATTTGGTCAACCTGTAAAGTCACTATTTTCAACATGATAGGTTCAAGAGTCGTGGTCTACAATTGCTTTGGGAGATTTGATACAAGCATTGTTTCAGGTGGAGTTCGACTCTTGAACCTTTTACGGAAGACTCTAAGTCACGGTGCTATTGTTTACGGGGGGAGGTCAAAATAACCTTTTTTAAGGACTTATTCTGTTACATCACTGAACCCCCAGAAACGTGAAAGACCTGCCCGGTGACATAACCGGTAACGTCCGATGCCAGGAAGA
>CAYQZZ010000096.1:0-5799 GCA_964422155.1 uncultured Dehalococcoidaceae bacterium
TCCCCGTCTCGTACTCGTTGTAGAGGCTGTCCTTACCGGAGATAAAAGGCGTGCCGTAGACGATGGCAGTATCGTAGCAGGCCTGTGCCGCCCGCACCAGCCCGCCGAGTCGATCGGGTTTTTCCGGGTTGCCCCAGCAGAAGTTGTCCAGCAGGGCGACCTCTTCCAGGGTGCCACCGACGGCGATAACCTGTCGCAGGGCTTCATCGATGGCCGAGGCGGCCATCCAGTAGGTGTCTATATCCCCATACTTGGGATTAATGCCATTAGACACGATGATACCTTTATCGGAATCGTGCAGCGGTCGGATAACGGCAGCATCACCGGGGCCGTCATTAGCTACGCCCACCAGAGGCTTGAGCACGCTGGTGCCCTGCACTTCATGGTCGTACTGGCGGATAACCCATTCCTTACTGCAAACGTTCCAGGAACCCAGTATTTTTTTCAGGTCTTCTTTGAGGTCGGGCGGCTGGGGGAAGTCCGGCTCGGGGTGCCGGGGCGGCTGCCACAGGGCCTCACGCTCAAGCTGGGGAAGACCATTGTGCAGGAAAGCCATATCCAGGTCGCCAACGAGATTGCCATTATAGAAAAGCTTGAGGCGGCGGTCATCGGTAAACTCTCCGATGACGGTAGCTTCAACGTCCTCGCCCCGGAAAATTGCCAGAATCCGCTTGACTTTATCGGGTGGCACCGCCAGCAACATCCGCTCCTGTGACTCGGAGACCCATATCTCGGTATAGGACAGCCCGGCGTATTTCAGGGGTACTTTTTCCAGGTCGACGCGTACGCCGGTCTCCTCAGCCATTTCACCCACTGCCGAGGAAAGCCCGCCGCCGCCGCAATCGGTAATGCGCCGGTACAGACCGAGGTCACGGGCCTGTAAAATAGCATCAAGGGCTTTCTTCTCCACGATAGCATTGCCTATCTGGACAGAGCTGGAGGATAGTGTCTCGGACTCTTTATCGAGCTCGCCGGAGGCAAAGGTGACGCCGTGGATACCATCACGTCCCGTTTTGCCCCCCACCAGGACGACGAGGTCGCCGGCCTTTTGCTTACCTTTCTGACTCATATTCGAGGGCATGATACCCACCGTGCCGCAGTAGACCAGCGGGTTACCAACGTAACGCTCGTCAAAGAAGATAGAGCCGTTGGAGGTAGGGATGCCCATGCGGTTTCCATAGTCAGCCACACCGGCACGAACGCCTTTGAAGATACGGCGCGGATGCAAGACGCCCCGGGGCAGTTCGGCATGGGGCAAATCGGGCAGGCCGAAACAAAAGACATCGGTGTTCATAATCGGTTTGGCGCCCAGTCCTGTTCCCAGCGGGTCGCGAATGACGCCGCCGATACCCGTGGCCGCCCCGCCGTAAGGCTCCACCGCCGAGGGGTGATTGTGTGTCTCCACTTTAAAGCAGACGGCGTAGCGTCCATCAAAGTCGATGACGCCGGCATTATCTTTAAAAACAGAAAGGCACCACGGTTTATTCAGTTCCCGGGTGACTCTCATAACGGTGCTTTTCATCAGGTTGTCGATGGTCTTTTTGCCGAGGGTGATTTTAGCCTTGAAGGTCTTGTGGATGCAGTGCTCCGACCACGTCTGCGCCAGCGTTTCCAGTTCAACATCGGTGGGCTGGCGGCCCAGCTTCTTAAAGTAGTCCTGGATTATCCTCATCTCCTCAAGATTCAGCCAGAACCTGCCCTTGCTAAGCGCCATCAGGGCATTATCGTCCATACCGGCTATGTCTATCTTTTCCAGATTAAACTTATAGGTGGCTGAGGGCAATGCCACAGCTTCTTTCCGGGCGACGATGTGCTGGACGATGCTGTTGACCAGCAGCTTATCGCAGATGGACTGGAGAATATCATTGGAAAAGTCGCCCCAGAACAGATATTTTTTAGCCGTCCTGACGGCGGTAATGGTGGTGATACCCAAATCTCTGATGCCCTTTTTAACGCTATCTTCGACAGGGTCCATGACACCGGGGTTATAAGTGACCTCAATCAGCCGGGCGCCATCAGGGCAGGGACTCTCCTGGTAAGAAAATTCCTCGACAATGGGGTCGGCAAGCAGCTCACGGCAGATGGTCAGCAGGTTTTTATCGTCCAGCTTGCCTTCAAGGAGGTAAACATTGCTCAAGCGGACACGGTTGACCGTCTTGATACCGAGGTCGAGAATGTCCTTGAGCAGCCCCTCGGAGCGCGGGTCAGTAAACCCTTCTTTTACCGAAACCTCAATACGATACAAGTCAATACCTTCCTTCCGTTATCCTACGCCTTCTGTCATTCTGACGCAGGTCAGAATCCATCCCTCTCCCCCCTGGATTCCAGCTTTCGCTGGAATGACAAGTTTTTTAAGATGGATTGCTTCGTCACTACGTTCCTCGCAATGACATAGAGTATTGTTTTCCTAATTAAGCACCACTATACTTTTCCGCCCTTCTATCTATCCGGTTAATTAAAAAGGTGATCCAGCGACTCGGCTCCGCCTTCTGAGCGAAGTCAAAATCAGTATAAACCATATCGGTATTTTCGGCAAAATATCTACCGTCGACCGCCTTACCATGCACGAAATCAAGCATACTTTGAAAAGCCCGGCTGTTGACAGCATACGGGAACAGCGAAAGGACATCGAGAACCCGCAGGATGCCGTATTTAACCGCCGGATATTGCAGACTCATAAAGCGGCGGCCGACCCCGAAGCCATGCAAATTTGCTCTCCTCTCCCAGTGCTCCAGCAACAAATCGATGGCGCTGCTGAGGACACGGTCCCGCCGGTACGGCTCATACTGACCCAGCAGCATGAGTATGTTCAGGTTGTCCATCGGGCAGGACTCAATCTCCAGCCTGCCGGAACCATCATCGTAACAATGCCAGCCACCGTCATAGCACCGCGAATTCATGACTAAACGGATATACTTTGCTAATCGCGGGTCATCACGGTAGCCCATCCTGGCTAAAGAAGAAAGGAGAATTGCCGACATGCAGAAATAGTTGTCCTGGACGTTCGGCGGAATAGTAAAAGAACCGTCTTGCGACTGAAAGCGGAATACCTCTTCCGCTTCGCCGTCCAGTCCCAAATCACGGATAGAGAGTCCGATGTCCGCCAGGAAAAAGAGGTCCCAGTAAGCCTTGCCGGTTTCCGTATAATGCACCCTGCCGGTCTTGAGGGCGGGGATACCGGTAACGCTGCCTTTAAGCCTGTTTATCAGTTTTTGAATAGCGCTATCTTGAAGTACGGGTGTGATATCCGGTCGTGCGTCCAGCAGCTGGAGTTCTACAGCATACCTGAGCCAGGCGGGGCCTTCCAGCAACCAGTCGAGGACTTTTTTATCCAAAATTCTCGCCTGCTAATCTACGATTTCTCGGCTTTCTGGGGGATGTTCTGATACTTATATTTTAGCGTTTTTTGGAGGGGAGGTAAAGGTTTAGGCATGAGTGAATAAGAAGATAAATGATGCCGCTATCTGGAAAGGGGCGGCTGGCTACATCTACACCGAACGCATAATTTCTTTCAGCGCTTCACGGTCCTTAATGACGATGCTATGGCGGTCGTAAAGGATAACTCCCCTGTCTTCCAGAGATTTAAGAGATTTCCCGATTACCTCACGCACGGTGCCGGTCATAGCCGCCATATCGGCGCGGGTGAGAACCAGGGAGGTATCGCAGGCACTTTTATGGTTATCGGTGAGGAGCATCTTGGCTAACCTGCCGCTGACGCACCTCAGGGAAAGGTCTTCGACCAGAGTCATGTAGTGGTGCATCTCGGTGGCTAAAAGCTTTATGGTATTACGGGCAAGCTGCGGATATTCCCCGAGCAAGCCCTCAAGGTCGCTGGAGGTCAGTCCGTAAAGTACGGTGGGAACCATTGCCTGGGCGCTTTCAGGGTTACTGCCACCGTTGAAGATGCCGGCATGGCCGAAACAATCGCCGGGATGTACCAGCCTGAGAATTTGCTCCTTGCCGCCGGGTGAGGTCTTAAATAATTTAATTAGCCCCGATGCCACAAAATAAATCATTCTGGCGGGTTCCTGCTCCAGCCATACTATCTTATGCTTCTCCACAACCCGTGTTTTCATTAACCGGCCGATTCTCTCCAGAACACGGTCTTCAAGTCCGACAAAATAGGGACTGAGTTTGAGAAATTCCGTGCTGGCGATTTTTCTTTCCGGCTGTACCAGAGTTCCCGTTACCATATTTCCCCCCAACTTATTCAGCGTTGCTTAACTTTTACAATGGCCTTATCGAATTTCGGCAGGTCGTGTGTATAGCCGCACTGAAGACAATATTCATACCAGCCGTACCAGTCTTTTTCGAGGGATAATTTTCCGTTCTTACACCGCGGACACCCTTCAATCTTAAGCTTTCCCATCTTAGCTTCCCTTCCGTATACAGATAGCCTTCCCGTTATAGATAAAACAGCTGACACGAAAAAACCTGTAATGAAATTTTAACTCTTTGATAATAACGAAGTTATAAAATCAGGGGATGAAAAGTTACAAAAATATATCATTGCCATTTCCCGGAAATTTGGCATAATGTCATAATTTTGTAATGTTTTCCACTTTCATTTTATGATTTCGCAATTGCATAGTTTATATGATAGTGATTGAATATATATATAAGATTGTTTAGTAATGCCATTCTCGGGCATGACCCGAGAATCCAGACCACCACTCCTCCACTGGATTCCCGCCTTCGCGGGAATGACAATTGTGAGAAGGGTAGAATAAATAAAGATAGTTGAAAATATAAGGAGGGTTATGAAACCGAGAGAGATAAGGAAAGACATTTACTGCGTCGGGGCCATCGACTGGGACAGGCGGTTGTTCGACTCCCTGATACCGCTGCCGGACGGAACCAGCTACAATTCATACCTGGTCAAGGGCAGCAATAAGACAGCCCTCATCGACACCGTAGACCCGCCGATGAAGGATGTATTGCTCAATAACCTGGACCAGCTGGGTATCAGCCGTATCGACTACGTTATCTTCAACCATGCCGAGCCGGACCATTCCGGCACAATCTCCCAGGTGCTGGAAAAGTACCCAGGAGCAAAAGCCGTCTGCACGCCCAGGTGTAAAGGAATGCTCATCGACCGCTTTATGGTCGCCGAAGAAAGGT
Organism: uncultured Dehalococcoidaceae bacterium; assembly: GCA_964422155.1. Classification (GTDB taxonomy): domain Bacteria; phylum Chloroflexota; class Dehalococcoidia; order Dehalococcoidales; family RBG-16-60-22; genus JBGPRB01. The sequence goes on from CAYQZZ010000096.1 coordinate 5,122, forward strand.
TCAAGACGGTCGAGGATAAAGAAACGCTCGCGCTGGGCGGCCGGACCCTGGAGTTTATCCATGCCCCCTGGGTGCACTGGCCGGAGACAATGCTGACCTATCTCCGGGAAGACAGGATACTGTTCCCCTGTGATTTCTTCGGCTCTCATATAGCCACCACGGACATGTACGTCAGAGATGCAGGGCAGGAATACGAAGCCGCCAAAAGATACTGGGCCGAAATCATGATGCCCTTCCGTTTACAAATCCAGAAAAACCTGGAGAAAATAAAGGACTATGCCATCGATATTATTGCGCCCAGCCACGGCCCGATGCATGACAAACCGCAGTTCATCCTGGAAGCTTACCACAGCTGGGCTTACGACGAGCCGGGAAATATCGTCGTACTGCCGTATATCTCAATGCACGGCAGCACCCGCAAGATGGTCGCCTACCTTGTCGAAGCGTTATCCCGAAGAGGCGTGACGATTAAGCAATTCGACCTGGCGGTAACCGACATCGGTAAGCTGGCCATGTCCCTGGTAGATGCCGCTACGATTGTTATCGGCACGCCCACCGTCCTGACCGGACCGCATCCTAATGTCGCCCACGCGGCTTTCCTGGCCAATGCTTTGAAGCCGAAGGCGAAATTCGCCTCTATCATCGGCTCCTATGGCTGGGGAGGCAAAGCGGTGGAGC
>CAYQZZ010000097.1:0-5603 GCA_964422155.1 uncultured Dehalococcoidaceae bacterium
CGCATATCAGGTTAACAAAAAGACAGCGGCTACTTTAACGTTTTTTCCATGTCTACAAGGAGATACCGGAAGAATTCCATGGTCACTTCGTTGCCACCTCCGCTGTCCATAATTGCCTGAAATTTGGCTGTCAGAGTAGGGTCTCCAATCGTGTTGACTTTGTCCCGCCAGCTGAGAAACACACTCGTCATCTCATCCGGTGACTTGTTATTTAACTCACCCATTATGGCCGGAATGAAAATGGCGTTGAGAACCTCGATTTCATTCCTGGCCTTTCCCAGCTTTCCATTGGTGGCTTTGAGCTCGGTGTCCTTCGCCGTAAGGTCGACCTGTAATTTTTGTATTTGCGCCTGGGCGGCGGCAAGGTCGCTATTCACTTTATCGTATTTTTCCTGTGATATGCCGCTGCACGAAACCAGGAATGGGAGCACCAGAACCAACATAATTAGCGCCAGACCGGAACTGAGAGCTTTTTTCATCATTTTATCTCCTTTATAAATATTTTTTTCTGATTATACGAATCTTTTTTCATGAACTTCGTCATATCCTTAATAATGTTTTATCGTCTACCTCCTTCTTGAGTTTTCCTCGTCAGTTGATGGAAAATACGCTGCGCATAACCTCGCTGATTGATGTTATCCCTTCTTTTACTTTGAGCATTCCATCCTGTTTCATTGTTACCATCCCCTCGGCGATAGCCTGCGCTCTAATCTCGCCGGCGCCGGCATGGCTGCGCAGCATCTTTCTAATGGCTTCACTCATAACCAGAAACTCGAATATTCCGATGCGGCCCCGGTAACCGGTATTGGCGCAGAGATTGCATCCCATACCGTGATAGAATGTGACGGCCTGGTTTTCCAACTCCTTGTTAAAGGCGACCAGCTCACCCTCTGGCGGCTGGTAGGGAGCGCGGCAGTTTGGACAAATGCGGCGGACCATGCGCTGGGAGGCGATACCGATAAGCGTGGATGAGATAGAGGCTGTTTCAGCATCCAGGTCCATCAAACGGAAAAGCACGCCGACGGCATCATTGGCGTGGATTGAAGATAGTACCAGATGGCCGGTCAGGGCGGCCTGGATGGCGGTGGTGGCGGTATCTTTGTCCCGTATCTCTCCGACTAATATGACGTCCGGGTCGTGCCGCATGATTGCCCGCAGGCCGCCGGCGAAGGTAATACCGGCTTTGGTGTTTACCTGGGCCTGGTTGATGTCCATAAAGCTGTATTCTATGGGGTCCTCGATGGTCATGATATTACGCTCGTTTCGGTCGAGCTCATTTATGGATGCGTAGAGGGTAGTCGTTTTACCGGAACCGGTGGGGCCACCGACCAGTATCATACCGAGCGGACTCTTCAGCATTGTCCGGTACTTATTGAGAACGTCGGATTGAAAGCCGAGTTCGGTCAACGTAAAAAGGGCCAGGGACTTATCCAGAATCCTCAAAGTGACCCTCTCACCGTAGGGTGTTTCCATGGTGGCGGCACGGATGTCAACTTCGTTGCCGCCTATTTTAATTGAGAATTGCCCGTCCTGAGGTCGTCTTTGTTCGGAAATATCCATATCAGAAAGGATTTTTACGCGTGATACCAGCGATGAATGGACATTGAGCGGAAAAGAAAACATATCATGCAGGATGCCGTCAATACGGTAGCGAATCCGGAGCCTATCTTCCTGAGGTTCGATATGGACATCCGACGCCCGGTCTTTGACAGCCTGGGCAATCAGCAGGTCGAGGGTCTCCGCAATAGGCGTCCGCGCGGTCAATGTGGCAGTATCCTCTGTTTTATCAGTTAAGGCTGGAGTGAACTTGCTTACCTGTTTTGCGATAGCCCCGCTCGACCTGTAATTGAGGTCGATGGCCCGCTCGATATCGGAGCGGATGCCAAGGGCTACCTCGACTCTCATCTTGGCCTGGGCCTTGACGTCTTCAATAGTACGGATATCCTCGGGGTCGGCCATGACGACCATCAGGGAATCATTGACAATATCAAGGGGAATGAGCGCACGTTTCCGGGCCATTTCTTCCGGGATGAGCCGCAGTGCATGGGGTTGCACCGTGTGCCTCTTCAGGTCGATTAGTGGCAGGTTTAGCTGGATGCTGAGGACGATGGCCAGTTGCTCGGCCTTGACCAGGCCCTGTTTTAGCAGGATATCGCCCAGTTTCCCACCCTGTTGTCGCAGTAGGGTCTGGGCGCTTTTCAGTTGTGCCGGGGTAATAAGCTTCTCCTCAACCAGTATGTCACCCAGGCTCTTTTTAGAAGCTCTATCCGTGGTCGCAGGTTTGTTTATATTGCTATCCACTCACTTTCTCCTGAGTTGGTACAGCGTGCTTCTTTTTCGCCAGCAGTTTTTCCACCCGGCTGACTATTTCCGCCGGGGCGGCGGGTTTGGTCAGGTAGTCATCGGCGCCTACCTTGATGCCGGTTTCTTTATCTATTTCCTGGGCTTTGGCGGAGAACATGAGAATGGGTAGATGCGCCGTGGTCGGTTCAGACCGCAATCGGTGACATATCTCGAACCCGTCCATACCCGGCAGCATGACATCCAGTATGACAAGGTCGGGCGACTCACTCAGCGCCTTCCTTACTCCTTCAAGTCCGTTCGAAGCCGTAATTACCTGGTAACCCTCATGCCTGAGTGAGTAATCGACCAGTCTCGATGTCGCCGGGTCGTCTTCGATGACCAGAATTTTCTTTTCCATTGTCATTTCCTCCTTTGCCATTGAGAGGCAGGGTGAAGCTGAAAATGCTGCCCTCGCCGAATTTACTCTCCGCCCAGATATGTCCGCCGTGCGCTTCTATAATCTGCTTGGAAATATAGAGTCCCAGCCCGGTACCGCCCCTGACCATCTCACCCTCGACCTGGTAAAATCTCTCGAAGAGGTGCTGCATAGCTTCTTGGCGAATTCCCATTCCATGGTCGGAAATCTGGAACAGCAGCTCGCTCTCTCGTTTTTCTACCTTCACATTGACGCTGCCGCCGGGGTCGCTGAATTTGATGGCATTGCTGAGCAGGTTGATGATTACCTGCCGCATACGCTCATCATCTACCTCCATTTCGGGTAGTTGTGGGGGTATATCGTCGCTGAGTGTGATGTTCTTCTCGCGGGCGAGACTGTGAAACATTTTAACGGAGTCGATTATCGTGTCTCTTATCGGTATGAGTTTCCTGTAAATCTGGAATCGTCCGGATTCCAGCCGCGACATGTCCAACAGGCTGTTAATGAGATAGCCGAGGTGCATGGTTTCTCTATCTATAATCTGTAAAAATTCCTGCTGTGTAGCGGGGTCGGGCACTTTGCCGTCGAGGATCAGCTTGGTAAAACCGCTGATTGACTGGAGTGGTGTGCGTAGTTCATGGGAGACGTTGGAGAGGAATTCGGTTTTCATATGGTCGATTTTACACAGCTTTTCCTCGGCTTCTTTGCGTTCCGTAACATCTCTTATTATGGCTGTAGCTATGAGAGCTTCACCGGTTTTTCTGGATGACATGGAAAGTTCAATCGGTACCTCGGTGCCATCCTTCCTCAAGCCAACTAGCTCCAGTATCTGGTTGGCGAACTTACCTGAGCCCGTTTTGCTGATATGACTGAATCCCTTTGTCATCGCTTTTCCGTGTTTCTCTGGGATAATCTTCATAATGGATTGCCCCAGCATCTCTTTTTCTTTATAGCCGAAGATTTTTTCCGCACCCCGGTTCCATACGATAAACCTCATCTGCGAATCGGTGGATACAATACCGTCGTTAGAGGTGTTAATGAGCTCCCTGTATTTTTCTTCGCTCCGCTTCAACGCTTCCTCAGCCAGCTTGCGTTGCGTTATAGCTGAAGCCAATGTTACCCAGCCGTAGCGTTTTCCATTGCCCTCAATAGCTTGAAGACTCACGTCGACCCATATCTCTCCTTGCCTGGTCCGGTGCAGTTGTTCTTCCTGATAGTAGCCGTTGGCTTCAAGCATCTGGAATCGCTTGTCGTTTTCGCCGGGGTGGTTTTCCACTATCTCGATTACATCCAGTAATTTTTTACCTATAGCGTTAGCAGCTTTAATCCCGTAAATCTGTTCGCTTATCTGGTTCCAGTGAGTTATGACATATTTTATATCTGTGGCGATAACGCTTTCGTGGATGGACCTGAACGCGGCATCTGAGAAACGGAGCGCCTCCTCTACCTTTTTCCGGTCGGTGATATCACGAATACACCCAACCATCCGAATAGACTTTCCACTTTCATCAAAAATCGCTTGGCCTCTGGAATTTTGCCAGCGGTATTCACCAGATTTATGCAAATGCCGATAGTCAATATCGTATACCGTCCCTTTCTCAAGATGGCTACTCAAAGACTTCATCACATTATCGTAATCTTCAGGATGTATTCTTGATGCCCACGAATCATATGAATGCGTAAGTTCTGGATCATCAAATGTGTATCCGATAATTTCACACCAGCGAGGTGAAAAGAACTCCTTATTAGTTTTGATATCCCAATCCCAAAGGCCATCTTGAGTTGCATTTAATGCCAGCTTTAGTTTCTCCTCACTCTCCCGTAGCGTCTCCTCCATCTGCTTACGCTCGGTGATATCGGTCGCCACGGAAAGCATACATGTGCTGTTGCTGATATTGATGATTTCGGCAGAGAAAAGCCAGGTACGTATCTGGCCTGATTTCATACGGAAATGAAATTCTTTATTACCGACTATTCCCTTTCCTTTTAATGTCTTTATCATCTCAGTGCGTTCTTCCGGAATAGCCCAGATGCCGAGTTCGGCAGATTTTTTACTAATGACTTCTTCGCGGGTATAGCCGGTAAGACGCAGGAAAGTGTCATTGACTTCCAGTAAGGTGCCGTCATCGATGCTGGAGATAACGATTACCTCCGGGCTGTGCCGGAAAGCCTTGAAGAACTTATCTTCCGACTCTCGCAAGGCATCCTCGGCCCGCTTACGTTCTGTAATGTTACGCATAGAAGCCAGGTAGGCAGATTTGCCTTCCCAGTTGATTTCGACCGTGTTTATCTCCGCGATGATTTTTCCCTCATTGTATTGCGTGATTTCAATCTCGGATGTCTTACCTCCATCCAGTGGGAATTCAAACGGTTTGTTCAGGAGCTCTCTTTGCTTATGCCCCAGTATGAATTCAGCCGCCGGATTCGCAAAAAGAATTTTTCTATCCTCACTGACGACAACGATAGCATCGGCGTTTTTCTCCAGTATTTTAAGCAGATTGGCCTGGACTTTAGATATTTCCTGCGTATACTGCTCCAGTTCCATCTGCAGCCGTGCCCGTTCGATAGCGTAGGAAAGGGAGCGTTCTATCTGGGCACCCTCCAGTTGCCCTTTTACCATATAGTCCTGGGCCCCGGACTGTACTGCTTTAATAGCTATAGCTTCATCATCGAAACCGCTCAGTACCACCAGCGGAATATGCGGTACTTCCAGCAGAATCTTGGTGACTGTATCGAGCCCGTGGCTATCGGGCAGGCCCAGGTCGGAAAGAATCAGGTCGGTTTTGTTCCGGGTAAGGTGTTCCAGTCCATCCTGTAGCCTTGTCACCGATGTTATGGAGAACTTGGCGTTAGCAGACCTCTCCAGTTTTCTCCGTATCAACTC
>CAYQZZ010000098.1:0-5554 GCA_964422155.1 uncultured Dehalococcoidaceae bacterium
GCCGTAGCTCATACCGGCAGCTGGCACCTGGACGTCCGTCGCGATGAACTCTTGTGGTCAGATGAGACCCACCGCATCTTCGGCGTACCGGAGGGAACGCCCATGACTTACGAGACCTTCCTCTCCAGCGTTCACCCGGAGGACAGGGAATACGTTGACCGGGAGTGGACGGCGGCTCTCCGCGGCGAGCCGTACGACATCGAGCACCGCATCATTGTAGGTAACGAAGTAAAGTGGGTCCGCGAGAGAGCGGAGCTGGAGTTCGATTCCCAGGGACAGCTTACGGGCGGATTCGGCACCGTGCAGGACATCACGGAACGCAAGATGGCGGAAAATGAGCTAAGGGTCAAGGATTTTGCCGTTGCCTCAGCTATCAGCGGCCTTGCCATCGCGGACCTGGACGGTAGGGTGACTTACGCTAACCTGGCCTGTCGCCGAATGTGGGACTATGAAAAAGAAGAGGAGATACTGGGTAAACACGCCACCGTCTTCTTTGACAATAGAAAAGAGGCAGATGCGGTGTTGAAGGCAATTTTGGAGGAGGGGGCGTGGCAGGGCGAAATTAAAGCAAAGAGAAAAGATGGCACGATATTTGATGTGCTGGTCTCGGCAAACTTAGTTGCCGATGCTGATGACGAACCTATCTGCATGATGGCTTCTTTTGTCGACATTACCGAACGTAAAAAAGTCGAGCAGCTAAAAGATGAGTTTATCGGTCTCACCTCGCACGAATTACGCACGCCATTAACGGTAATCAGCGGCTGCCTGAGTACCGTGCTTACGGAGTGGGACCGCCTGCCAGTGGGCGAGGCGCAGCAACTCCTCAAGGAAGCCATCCTGGAATGTGAGTCTTTATCACACCTGGTAGAAAACCTGCTGGAGCTATCGCGGTTCCAGGCTCAAGAACTGACCCTCTATGCAGAACCGACCGACGTTAAAAACCTGGTTAGAGAGACAATTAATAAAATAAAGAGGCAGGCACCTTCACATAAATTCGTTACTTTTTTCCCCGACGGGCCTTTATCAATAAATGCCGACCAATTGAGAGTTGAGCGCATCCTGTATAACCTGCTCGACAACGCCACCAAGTATTCTCCGGCGGGAAGCCGTATCAGAGTCTCCGCCACATCAGAGCCGGAACGACTGGTCATAAGCGTCAGCGACAAAGGCAGAGGCATATCTCTCGACGAGCAATCCAGGTTATTCAGCCCGTTCCAGCGGCTGGAGAATAACAGGCCCGACCGGGTCAGGGGGGCCGGACTGGGACTGATGGTCTGCCGGAGACTGGTGGAAGCTCATGGCGGGGAAATCTGGATAAGTTCCAGACAGGGTAAAGGTTCGACGTTCTTTTTCTCACTGCCTTATAAAGAGGGCTTAGAACCCGTTCACGACGGTTAAATAATGGGAGTAACCATGCAGACTATTGACCTCGGTGGTGAATGGACTCTCCGGCAATCGGGTAAGAAGGAACTAAACAAAGCCACTGTACCGGGCAACGACTTCGTATCCACAGCCTGATTGATACGTATAAATAATCAAACTATATTTAATAAACAGGGAGGTATGCTATGTCCGAAAAGAATGGTGAATTCATCAGGGAGGCAGCGCGTAATATCCCGGTATATAAAAAAGTAGATGTGGTGGTAGCCGGCAGCGGTTCGGCCGGGCTGGCGGCTGCCGTGTGCGCCGCGAGAAACGGCGCCGACGTGCTGCTCGTCGAACGCAACTCTTTCCTGGGCGGGCAGGCTTCAGCATCATATCAAGTCTGGTTCGGCGGCGCCACGGATATCCTGACCGGTTTTTCCAAGGAATTCGCACAAAGACTGGATGATATCGGCGCGGCGAAACTACTCGAACGTTACCGAACGCAAACCGCCGCCACTGGTATTATCCCGCTTTCCTACCACATTTCCATCGACCCGGAAGAGTGGAAGAACATAGCTTCTGATATGGTGGAAGAATCGGGCGCTAAAATGCTGACCAATACCCTGGTGGTTGACGCCATCGTGAAAAATAAGGAAATCAAGGGAATTATCATCGAAAACAAGTCCGGACGGCAGGCAATCCTGGCCGATGTGGTCATCGACGCTACCGGGGATGCCGATATTGCCGCCAGAGCCGGAGTGCCTATCGACAAAGTGCCGAAAAGCGGCTATCTGATGGCTATGGTAATGCTGTTCCGCGTGGGAGGCATCGACTATAAAAAGATAGCGGACTACGCGCGGGAGCACCCCGATGACTTTATGCCCGGCTCGGGCGTGCCTCCCGGCGATTTCGACGGAAAAAACATGGCATCGATACAGGGCATGGGGGGATGGTTCTCACTGGTAAAGAAAGCCAAAGAGAAGGGCGACCTACCTAAAGACTGGCAGAGCGGGTGGGGCAGGGAAAGCTTTAACCTGGCGGGCGTTTCTCCCTCAGCCATCAAACGCGGCATCGGGTACTTCGACATGATTCACGTGTTCAAACGATTTCCCTGGAATGCGGAGGATGTCTGCCAGGCCGAGCTCGAAGGAAGGAAACGCGTACGAACATTCGTGAAATTCTTAAAGACCGTGCCCGGATTCGAATCGTCTTTCCTCATCGATATTCCCCATAGCATCGGATTGCAGGATTCCCGACGCATCATCGGAGACTATGTTTTAACAAGAAAAGATATCTCCGAAGGGAGAACTTCCGATGATGATATCTGTCTCATCACAATTACCTGGCCGGATATATCCGTCTCCGAAGATGAAGGCTGGATAATGCATCCATCGGACGGCAGCCAGGGAGATAAGGCTTACCAGCGCCAGGTCAGCAACATCTCTTATTTACAGACCATCTTCGGTGTCCCGTACCGATGCCTGATTCCCAAAAACATCGACAGGCTACTCGTGGCCGGGCAGACTATTTCTATGACCTACATGGCCCACGAACCCGGGCCGTGCCGCGGCATGGTCCCCTGCATGCACTGGGGACAGGCGGCCGGCACTGCCGCAGCTATCGCGGTAAAGCAGGGAGTATCCCCCAGAAAGATAGATATTCCTATCCTCAGGAAGACGCTCGAAAAGCAGGGTGTAAACCTTCGCAAAGACGCCATAGACCTCTCGGAAGTGAGGAAGAATATTGAACGCCGAGGTGCTAAAATAAGCCGGGTAGTCTGAGCATCCATAATGTATACCAACAAATAAAAAAAGAGAAGGAGAAATAATATGAAACAGCCGTACTCACTCAAGATAGATGCCTATGCCCACATCGTCCCACCCAAATATGGAGAAGCGCTCCATAAGGTAGCCCCGGAAATGTACGAACGTCAGATTCTTCCCAGTCCGCCGCTGTATGACCTTGACCGCCGCTTCCGTATCATGGACAAATATGAGCCTATCAGGCAGGTATTAACGCTGGGACGGGTTCCCGTCGAACATGTTGCCGGACCGGCCAAAGCGGCCGACCTGGCGAAGCGGGCCAATGACGAAATGGCCGAACTGGTCGTCAAATATCCGGATAGATTCGTCGCGGCTCTGGCAACCCTCGCCATGAATAATATGAACGCGGCATTGAAAGAGGCAGATAGGGCAATAAAGGACTTAAAGTTCAAAGGGGTCTATCTACACACGCCGGTAGATGAAAAGCCTCTCGACGCACCGGAGTTTTTACCTCTATACGAAAAGATGGCAGAGTATGACCTTCCCATCGTCATTCACCCGATGAGAAAGGTCGACCACCCGGACTATCTTACGGAAAAAACGTCCAGGTACAATATGTTCAGTCTCTTCGGCTGGCCTTATGACACTACGTCCGCCATGGCACGCCTGGTGTTCAGCGGCATCATGGAAAAATACCCCAACCTGAAAATTGTTACGCACCACCTTGGCGGCATGGTGCCTTTCTACGCGGAAAGGATACGGCAGTTTACGCAGGTAATGCGTATCGGAGAAGAAAAGCCAGTGTTGAAAAAAGACGCCATCGATTATTTCCGCATGTTCTATGCCGATACCGCCATTTACGGCAATCCCACGGCGTTAAAGTGCGGCCATGAGTTCTTCGGCCCTGACCACGTACTGTTCGGCATCGATTTCCCTCTCGGTGATACCGAGCACGGCGACAGGAATTACCGGCAGACCATCAACGCTATAGAGCAAATGGATATTACCGAAGAAGATAGGAAAAAGATATACGAGGACAATGCCAGGAAACTGATGCGTTTGCCGATATGATGCTTCAAATGATAGGTTTTTAACAATGTCATTCTGGCGCAGGCCAGAATCCAGTCCCTCGCCTTATCCCAACCTCTGGATTCCAGCTTTCGCTGGAATGACGTTTTTGGGAGGGCTGGAGTGATAACAAACCATTGCTAAACACTATCAAATATCGGAAAGAAGGGAGAAATCAATGGCAAAATCTAAATATGAAAAATACGTAGTGAGGAAACCAGCCATTATTAAAGCAGACTATTCTGAAGAGGTGCCCAAGACGGAAAAGATACCATTGAGGACGCCGGTGGACACAGGGCCCATGGTGATATTCTCCAAGAGCTTTGTTCCTGAAGCCAATTCAATCGTTGAGTACGGTATTGTATCGGGGGACATGACTATCGGGGATGGCAGTTTCGTTAGCAAACATAAGCATGACTACGAGGAAATTTTTATGTTCCTGGGGACGGACCCCAAAGACCCCAGGGACCTGGGGGCGGAGGTCGAGTTCTGGATAGGGGAGGGGAAAGACCAGGAAAAAATAGTATTCACTACATCATCGAGCATCTACGTACCGCCGGGTTTAGCTCACTTTCCTCAAATCTGGAGGAATGTTAGAAGGCCCGTCTTCACCGTTGTTATTATGCCTACTACGGGAAAAAAGGTTTTAAAACCGGCATCTAAATAAAGAAGAATGAAGTAGAGAAGAATTAATCATAGAATGCCGAATCGATAGGGTAATTTGACATAATATAACGATTACTATTCTAACCCGGCGCTTCTACAGTTATCGATGTCCCTCCTGCCAGAGCGGATTGTACCGTCAGCATCCCGCCGACAAGCTGGGCGCGTTCCTGCATTCCCACCAGTCCGAACTTGCCATGCTTGGCTAAATCGCCGACCTTCCCGGTGAGTATAAAGCCTTTGCCATTATCGCTGACCATGATTTTTGTTCTCGTATCACTGAAGTCGATAGTAATTTCGGCGTTGGTGGCACCTGAATGCCGCCAGACATTTCTCAGGGCTTCCTGAGTGACACGGAAGAGAGCTATCGCCACCTCCTCCGGCAGGCGGTGTTCCTTACCCACCATATTGACCCTGGTCGCTATACCGGAATACTTGGTGACTTCCGAAGCCAGCCATTCCACCGCCGATAGCAAGCCCAGGCGGTCTAAAGCCGCCGGTCGCAGGTCCTGACTCAAACGACGCACCCCCTGCAGGACGCTATCCGTCCGCTTCCAGAGCTCCTCCAGACGCAGGCGGACTTCCTCAGATAGTCCCTTGCCATCGGAAGCCAGAGCGTCCAGCTGCCGTGAAAGAACTATAAGGGCCTGGATGGTATCGTCGTGAAGCTCATGGGAAATACGCTTCCTCTCCTC
>CAYQZZ010000099.1:0-5455 GCA_964422155.1 uncultured Dehalococcoidaceae bacterium
ACAAAATACTTTTTTGTTACCTGATGGAAATACAAAGATTATTTTTCAAGTGCATTGACTTATGTAATCCGCAGTTGTAGACTTAAGCAGCATTTGGTAGGAGGTGCTTTCTTTGAAGTGCCCGCACTGCCAAGCTGATAATTCTGAAAAAGCTAAATTCTGCAAGAAATGTGGCAAATCTCTGCAGACAGAAGTCGTTTGTAGTCAATGTAAGCATCGGAACACATCCGACAGCACATTCTGCGAACAATGCGGCCAGCCCCTCAATAATACACCAGTAAAACCCGCCAAGCCATCTTCATCTTCCCAGCCTACCTCTTTTACCGGGGGCCGTTACCAGGTCAAGAAGTTCCTCGGCGAGGGCGGCAAGAAGAAGGGCTACCTTGCCCACGACATCACGCTGGACAGGGATGTGGCCTTCGCCATGATCAAGACCGAAAAGCTGGATGAACTCGTATCAGGACATTATCCTTTTGATAAAATTAATAAAGCAATAGCATCCATGGAAAAGGGCGGTGTGATACGCAACGTGATAATGTTTTAACAAGAAAGGAGGATGTAAGAAGCAGGCTAGTAAAATAAAAGTCCGACTGCACTACAGAAGTATTGTGATTTTTTTCTCTTGCTCAATCTAGGTAAAAATCAGGTTATAAAAGGAGGTATCAGACGACCATGAAACGATGCTTACTAGTTGTTATTGCGCTTTTATTAATAAGCACACTGGCCTTTACCGGCTGTTCCAGTAAGACAACAGCACCTAAAACGTTAAAGATCGGAATACTGGCGGATCTTTCCGGCTTTCTATCTGTGTTTTACATCGAAGCCACTCACGACCTGCAGCTTACGGCTGACTATATCAATGAGAAGGGTGGAGTTACTATTCAAGGACAAAAATATAATATTGAGCTGGTAATAAGAGATTCGAAAAGCAGCCCGGACGGCGCCCTCGCCGCAGCCAACCAGCTAATCTTCCAGGACCAGGTCAAGTATGCCATCGGCCCAATTGCTTTTGAAGGGGCGGCGACAACTCCATTATTCGAAAAGAATAAAGTACTACATATCTTTAACTGTACCACGACCTCACGCCTGGAAATGGGCCCTGAATGGCCTTATGCCTTTAGCGCGGATGATTCAGCACTCGACTTCGCCACGGTAACATTTAAGATCGGCAAGAAGGAATTCCCGAATGCGAAGACCTGTGTCATGATTATACCTGACGATGGCACGGAACCCTATCTGATGCCGAGTGTAACGCCTATATTACAAAGTATGGGTTATACAATTCTGAACGGCGGCAAGGCCATTCTCTACCCTAACGATATGCAAGACTTCTCCCCGATAGTGAGCAAGTTAAATTCTATAAATCCGGACATTATGTTCCAGGCGCAGGCCGCTCCTCCTGCCGTATATGGCATACTCGGGGGCATAAGGGCGCTGGGAAATAAGGTTGTCTATGTCTCTACTTTATTCCCGGGTGACCCGAACAATGTGATTGCGGCGGTCGGACCTCAAGCTGCCACGAACTTCGCCTGCCTAAACTATACGAAGGATGACCCTGGCTACGGACCGGTCTTAAAGGAATTAATCAAAAGACTAAAGCCGGATGCGCCATTCTTTACCTTTACGCTGGGCAACTGCTTGATGGTCTTAACCAACGTTATGGAAGCAGCGAATAGCCTTGATGTTGATAAGATAAAAGCTAAATGGGAATCCATGGACATCATTGAAGGCGTTTATGGAAAGGGTAAGGTCGGTGGCGAAAAGACTTACGGAGCACGCCGTAGTGTAACGTGGCCTGAGCCTTATAACAAGTTCATGAACGGCCAGATTTTTAAAGACCTTCCTTGGATTGATCCGGGGCCAACTCCGTAATCTCATAGAACAAGTTTCTAATTCCATTATGGCGGGGGTAAACACCCCCGCCATAATAATCGAAATCGCTATCACGATTCATATATTTTAATGGAATTATTCATACAAACTATAACCAACGCTCTCGTACTGGCTGCCGTTTATATACTGGTCAGCCTAGGATTCGCTTTCCTTTTTAACATGCTGGGCATTTTCAATGTTGCCCACGGCTCTATATATATGGCGGCTGGATATCTCGCATATCTGTTTATCGGGGCGATCGGTTTAAATCAATGGATAGGTTTAATAGTAGTGGTTATTGTGTTTGCCATTTTCGGATTGTTCTTAGAGAAGTTCTGTTTTCGTCCCTTTATCGGGGATTTTAACCGCCAGATTATGATCGGAGTAGCGATTATCACCATTTTGGAGACATCCGTTAATATTTTAATAGGCAGCCAGATGTATATTATCCCCACTTTCGTGGAAGGAACTCTTAAAGCCGGTGCGTATTCTGTCGACTGGGACAGAATAGCGGCTTTCGTTTTGGGAGGAGTACTCCTTGCTTTAGTTATCCTCTTTGTCAACCGTACTCGCTGGGGGCAACAAATGCAGGCCATCACCCAGAATATGGAGGGCGCTGCTTTGCAGGGTATTAATATTCACCGGATTTCGGCTATCGTCTCGGCGCTTGGTTGTGCTCTGGCAGCGATTGCCGGGATACTGATGGGTTCTCTGTATACTCTAGATCCGTTCATGGGAAACGGCACGCTAATTAAAATCTTGATATTGATTATTCTTGCCGGAGTAGGCAGTTTTAAGGGTGTCATTTTCATGGGGTTAGTACTGGGGGCTTTATATGCTACTTTGCCATTGCAATTTCCGGGCGCTGCCAGTGATGCTGTGGCAGTGTCAATCATCCTTGTCATATTACTTACTCGGCCGCAGGGATTTTTTGGGCATGAAGTATCATGAAGAGAGATGGGATGAATAAATGGGCTAATTCCGCGGCTTTAGTTGTATTGATTATCATATTAGCCATTTTGCCGCTTTTATTCAGCTCGCCTTATCTGCTCCACATTCTTATCCTGACTTTTGTTTATATTGTAGGAGCGGTTAGCTTCCGCACCATAACCATTTCCGGGCAGTTCCCGCTGGCCCACGCGGCCTTTATGGGTATTGGAGCCTATACCGCTGCGATGGCATCTCGTTATTTGAACTGGGCACCATGGGTTACCATTCCAATGGGAGCGTTAACTGCCGGAATCATCGGAATAATGTTCGGATACCCATTTGCCAGATTAAGAACATTATATTATGCAATGGGAAGTCTTTTCTTCGGCGTGGCGATAACCTATATCGTGCAATCTTTGAAGATTACCGGTGGTTACGTAGGACTTACTAAAATCCAGCCGTTATTTTCCAGCGCCAGCAGAGTTCCTTATTATTATTTCTTTCTGGTGTTAGCTTTGGTTTGTACGGTTGCACTGTATCGGTTTGAGTTTAGCCGCATAGGCATTAACTTAAAAGCAATAGCCCAGTCTCACCAGCTAGCCTCGAGCGTGGGCATCAATGAAGCTCGTTATCGCGTTCTTGTGGTAGCGGTAGGATGTTTCTTCATCGGATTAGTGGGAGCCGCATTCGCCCATTATACCCCGATTGTAACTCCTTCAACCTACAATTTATCGGCCACGCTCTGGCTGGCGATGTATGTAATGATAGGTGGTATGAACAGCTTTGCCGGACCCCTTATAGGAACACCGATTCTATATTTTATCCCGCAATATTACTTTTCCGATCTTAGAGCCTATTCTCCTTTCATACCCGCTGTAATATTAATAATAATCGCCTATTTCATGCCCAGGGGTCTGGCCGGCATTATTTTCATGTTTAAATCCCGGTATCTAGATAGACTATGGGGCAGGAGAAGGGAAAAGGTAACTGCTGATGCTTCTTGAGATTAAGGACCTGACCAAGCAGTTTGGTGGATTGACCGCGGTCAATAAGTTCGACATGCAGGTCAATCAAGGAGAAATCGTGGGCTTAATCGGGCCGAACGGGGCGGGTAAATCCACTATTTATAATTTAATTACCGGCATCTATCCCCCCAACGGCGGCAAGGTTATCTTCGAGGGAAAAGATATTACCAGAATGAAGCCCCACCGGGTGGCTGGCCTAGGCATAGGGCGTACTTTTCAGCTTAACCCGCTGTTCCCTGATTTTACCGTTCTGCAGAATGTTTCCGCCTCTTTCCACCTGCACCCGCATTCCAGTCTCTTTGATATTTACTTCAATACACCTACCTACCGCAAGAACGAGTCTATAATCCGCGAGCAGTCCCTGAGGATATTGCAGTTGGTAGGTCTGGAAAAAGTGAAAGATGACCTGGCTAAAAACCTGCCGCATGGTTACCAAAAGATGCTGGGAGTAGCCAGAGCTTTAGCTACCCAGCCTAAATTACTACTACTAGATGAGCCTCTGGGAGGGATGAATCCCTCCGAAATTGAATTCAGCCTAAATTCCATCGGGAAAATGCGCCAGCAAGGAATCACTATTTTGATAGTGGAACATAATATGCAGATTCTAGATTTATGCGATAGGGTAATCGTCATCAGCTTCGGGCAGAAAATTTGTGAGGGTCTGCCCCGAGAAGTGAGGGAAAATAAAGAAGTAATATCCGCTTATTTCGGCGGTGAACATGCTGCTTGAGATAAAGAATATCACAGTTTATTATGGAAAGTCCGTCGCCATCCAGGATGTTTCGCTGGAAGTACCGGAGGGAGCCATCGTGAGCATTATAGGCGCCAACGGCGCGGGGAAAAGCACCATTTTACGTGCTTTGACCGGTCTGGTGTCGATACGTAACGGAGAAATATATTTCCGTGGAGAAAATATTAGCCGGAAAAAGACGTTAGATATCGTTAAGCATGGCATCAGCCTGGCACCGGAAGGCCGCCAGCTTTTTCCCTATTTAACTGTCCTGAATAACCTCAAGCTGGGAGCCACTTTACGCAAGAACCGGGACGAGATTAATGCCAGCTTGGAAGAGGTCTATAAGCTCTTTCCCCGTTTGAAGGAACGCACCAGCCAGAAGGCGGGGACATTAAGCGGGGGTGAACAGCAGATGCTGACTATAGGTCGAGGACTGATGGCTAACCCCCGCCTGCTATGCATGGATGAGCCGTCTCTGGGGCTAGCTCCTATCGTGGTGGAGCAGCTGGGGGAAGTGATTAAGGATATTAATGAGAGAGGGGTAAGCGTGCTTCTGGTGGAGCAGAATGTGCATCTAGCATTGGAAGTAGCCAGCCAGGGCTACGTTCTCCAGGTAGGAAAAGTGGTACTTAAGGGAGATACCACTACCCTGAGGAACAGCGATATCGTTAAGAAAGCCTACCTGGGGGAATAAACCCGCTAGGGAGATACAATCGATGATGGAGAAAGTAACCGGAGGTTACAGCGGTAAAATTTTTTAGGACTAACCCATCTTGGAATAGCCTATGCCGACGGAGCAGTGAACGAGCCAAGGCTTCTTGTTTCTTCATACGTCACATTATGAGTGTTTGTGACCATCATACTCTGCAAAGGAGATGATATTTAGAACTACCCC
>CAYQZZ010000100.1:0-3189 GCA_964422155.1 uncultured Dehalococcoidaceae bacterium
CTTCGAAGCGGCTGGCAATCCGCTCCGACTCCGCTTTATTCATCTGGCAGCCGATAGTCCAGATATGGTATTTTGGCATATTTTTTATCTCTGGAAATAAAATTCCCCTTTCGGGGGAAGTATTTATCATGTAAATGATTTCATGGCGGAGGGGGAGGGATTCGAACCCTCGACCCCAGTTACCCGGGGTAAGCACTTAGCAGGCGCCCGCACTAGACCACTATGCGACCCCTCCGCGTCCTACAGGCAAAGAAAATATTTCGACTATTAATTATATTATAACTGGGGAATATGCTCAATGATGTTAGGGGGAAAATCTAAACTCTAAATCCTAAATCCTAAACGTTTAGAGTTTAGATATTAGAGTTTAGTGCTTTACCTCTCGCTGCCCCGATAATCTCGCCCAGTTTTTTTATCCCTTCTTTTTCCATGAACCGCTCTATGCCCTCCAGGACATCGAGAGAAGCTCTAGGATTGCTGAATGTGGCTGAGCCTACCTGCACGGCGCTGGCCCCCGCCATGATGAATTCCAGCGCGTCTTCGGCGCTGGCGATGCCGCCGCAACCGATAACCGGTACATCTACAGCACCGGCTACCTCGTAGACAAGGGCAAGAGCTATAGGTTTTATAGCGGGTCCGGATAGTCCTCCGGTAATATTGCCGATGGCGGGGCATCGTGTAACGATGTCTATCGCCATGCCTTTAACGCTGTTGATAAGCGATATGGCGTCGGCACCTGCCTTAGCTACAGCCTTGGCCACCCCGGTAATATCGCCGGTATTTGGGGTGAGTTTAACCATTATTGGCAGAGACGTGACGGACTTGACTGCTTTAGTGACTTCGGCGGCGGATTCCGGACTGGCACCGAAGGCCGCGCCGCCGGCCCTGACGTTCGGGCAACTGATATTGACCTCGATGCCGCTGATGCCGGCTACGCCATCAAGTTTGTGAGCCAGCTTCCTGTACTCATCAACGGTGTCTCCGGCGATATTGACGATTACCGGCACTCGCCAGCCCGCCCAGACAGGCGCCTTGTCCCTGATAACCGCTTTGACGCCGATATTCTGCAGCCCGATGGAATTGATGACGCCGGAAGCGGTCTCCACGAGGCGCGGCTGCGGATTTCCCTCCCGGGGTTCCAGGGTGGTGCCTTTGCAGACGATAGCCCCCAGTTTTTGGATGTCGAATAGCTGGCTGTATTCCGTACCGTAGCCGAAAGTGCCGGAGGCTGTCATGACGGGGTTTTCCAGAAGCAGACCCTTCTTATGTTTGGGGGCTAATTGAACTGATAGGTCTAAGGACACTTCTCTTTCCTGCCTGCTTTAACTTCTGGCTGAAAGCTTACCAGACTCCTTGATGTGATTGCAAGTTATTTGGGTGAGACCCCCCAGTTGAAAAGGGTATCCGCTTGATTGTACGGTTTATGTCAGACACGTATCATTGTAAACGTATGGCGACAGTACCGACTTTAACACCAAAGTCGACACCTGGCTTTCAGGTAAAGCGACTTCGCCTTGCCAGCCTCCTCTCCCGGCAGGAACTGGCGAACCTGGCTGGTATTCCTCTGGAGCAGGTGGGCCTGTTCGAACAGGATTTACCTTTGCCACTGGATAGCAAGCGTAAGATACTCAAGATTTTATGGGCTAGAAAAAGCAAGAAGTGATGCATTGTGCATCACTTCTCGTCTTTTGCCTGTAATTAGATTCAAATCAGATAGCTGTTTATCTTCAATTGTTCTTTCTGTCTTTAGTTATATCATTTCTCCCGTTCACCCACCTCAGTACAGATTCACGTACTGGCTGATTCTGCCCGGAACTGTACGTTCAATAGGTAGCACAGGGCCATCGGCAGGTTTGACCTCCAGCGAAAACCTATGGTAAGCATCGATGGTGACATTGCCTGTCGGTATGGTTATATCAACCTGAAATAGTTCGTTCGGGTCCAGGAGATTGTCATCGTTAATGGTGCTCAGCTTTTCAATCGTCCATTCCATGGATGGAATCATGTTATCGGCATCGTTGTATGATATGACAAGGGGGCTGATATTCGCTGAAGATGGATTGAAGTCAACCGGATAACCGGCGGCGGGGATACCCACGCAAAAATAGATATTCGTTACCACACCGTTTTCCATTTTAGCGATGATGTTACCCTTTACCTCCAGCGTGCTCATGGTCGATTGTAACCCGGCATTAATGGCTTCTTTCGCCTTCTGCGAGGAGAACAACCCTGCGGAAAGAACGACGTAGGCGAACACCGAAGCAACGATGACAAATGCGATTAAGATAATCGCTGTTTCCAGGCCGGTGATGCCTTCCTGGCTTTTACGAATTTTCTTTATTAGCCTCCACATAGTTTTAACCTCCCCTTTTCGTTAAATAATAATGCCGCTGTTTGTCCACAGTACTTTTTTTATATATGTAGTTATCTGTGGGGTGCCTTTTCACTCTACGACGTACTAAGAATAACAAGAATGTGGTAACTAAAACATAAATATCACGGGCTGGTAAATAAATATTTCATTACACTTTGGTACTGCTGAAGTTTAATTGATGACCATACCTTTTCTTAACCCTACCTCCCTTAATCCCCCTCTCTCCTGCGCTCATTTCACCAGCTCAAAAGTACTCTGGTTAGTAAAAATCGGGCTGGAGAGTGAAAAGTGTAAGGTAGGCCATCGGCTGGATGAAGACTGTGCCCTGGTTGCATAAAAAGCTATAAATTTCCTCTCCCCTCCGTGGGATTCATCCCGAAGTATTCATCCTGAAGGAGAGGATTAAGGTGAGGGGGACTTACATTTCACCCTCACCCGACCTCTCCCTTCAGAGAGAACCTTCAGGGTGAACCCAACAAGGGAGAGGTGATTCTTTATAAGAAATGGGTATTTATGCAACCAAGCACTAACGCTAGCGGCGGCTGAGAGTGGTGCAGGGGTACTGACCGATGGCGTGAACACTATCGGCTACTGCTTCCAGATTCAGACAGCAGCGCTGGCAGATGGGTTGTTTCCGGCAGACGTCTTTAGCCAGGCGAACGAGCAGGGCGTGGTATTCGTTGAATAGCCTGGCGTCGGCCGGTAGATTCGCCACGAAGAGCTTTTGATAGGCAGAATAGCTGTTGCTTCGGGGAGCCAACCCCATGCGACCGATAATACGGCGGGTATAGGCATCGATGACGAAGATGGGCTTA
>CAYQZZ010000100.1:3289-5407 GCA_964422155.1 uncultured Dehalococcoidaceae bacterium
CCCCATGCGACCGATAATACGGCGGGTATAGGCATCGATGACGAAGATGGGCTTATTGCCGGCATATAGTATTATAGAGTCGGCGGTTTCCTCACCGATGCCGTAAATGGTGAGGAGTTGCCGGCGTAGCGAGTCGATATCCTGAGCAAACAGCTTATCCAGGTTATCGTCATATTGCTCCCCGAGCCAGCGTGCGAAGGTCTTTAGTTTCCGTGCTTTGACGTTATAATAGCCGCAGGGATAGACGAGTCTGGCCAGTTCGAGTTCGGGCAGGTGACGCAATGCTTCCGGAGACAGTTTTTCCGTATTTTTCAGGTTGTTGATGGCCTTCTCGACGTTGGTCCAGGCGGCGGACTGTGTCAGTATGGCGCCGACGATTACCTCGAATGGTTCCCGGGCAGGCCACCAGTGTTGCGGGCCATAATGGGCCAGAAGGCGGTGGTGGATATCCAGCAGTATCCGGTTTAGCTCTTGGTCATCCATGGTGGCACTCTGGCATCATCTACCGAGTCGAGCCCCGAGATGTATGGCTTGATATCGATTACCGGCGTACCGTCGATAGCATCCAGACCCTGGACTTTTAATACGTTATCCCGGCGTTCCAGCAGCCTGACGGTGGTTTTTCCTATGGGATTGGGGCGGTCCGGGGAGCGGCTGGCGAAAACGCCCACCGGGGAAGGTTCTGTCCGGTATCTGGGGTGCACTTTCATGGGGGCCGGCTTGTGAGACTGGTGCATCCAGTAAATGACGATAATGTGGGAGAATTCATCCAGATTGTCCAGCGCTTCCGTGAGGCTCGGGTCGAATACGATTTCAGAAACGACGCTCTTGGCGTCACACCTTTCCCGTCGTTTTATCTCGCTGCGGACGATGCCGATGGCTTTCAGGGTTATGCCGGGTAATTCGTTCATCATTGCCACAACACCTGTCGTCTGACTTGCGTAAATAGCCGGACCGTTTTCACTAGGCCAGAGGCGTCAGTGTAAGGAGCTTCTTGGCAATTTCCGGATATCTGGCGATGAACTTCAGTTCTTCCTCAACCAGCGGCTTCTGCGATTCTACATTGGCGTATCTTACCAGTTCCAGAATCTCATTAGCCTCTTCCCGGTTTTTGAAAGAGACCTCAAGCTTGCCCATGACATGGCCGAAGCCGGCGGTGCCGCTATACTGCCCGGCGATGATTTCCCGGCCGGTCTCTACCTTTATAGGGTCGCCTCGCCCCAGCTCTTCATAGCTATAAAGCTCGTAATTACCCGGGTCTTTCAAGACGCCGTCGGCATGGATGCCTGATGAGTGAGCAAAAGCATTTGCCCCAACGCCGGGCTGGTTAATCGGAATGTCCACTTTAAAGGCGTATTCAGCAAATTTGGCTATCTTCGAGGCTAATCTCAGTTTTATCGAACCGGCCAGCGGGTATCTCGTAGCGGTATCTTTTGATTTGGTCGCGGCGAGGATAACCGCAATAAGGTCGGCGTTGCCGGCCCTCTCGCCGATGCCGTTGATGGTGGTATTGATATAAGCATCCTGCCCGCCGTCGATAACTCCCATAGCTCCGGCAATAGAATTGGCTACAGCCATGCCCAGGTCGTTATGGCAGTGGAGCTCGATGGGTATCCCGAGTTTTTCTGCCAGTATCCGGCCATTATCATAGATGGTGAAGGGATTATCATAACCCAGGGTATCGCAGTACCTTAGTCTATCGGCACCGTGTTCTCTGGCGGCCAGCCCGAACTCGAGGAGGTAGTTGATATCTGTCCTCGAGGCATCCTCAGCATTGACACCTATGGACTCGGCACCGTGAGCGCGGGCGGCATCGACCGCCTCGGTCATGTCTTTTATGATATCATTACGCTTCCTTCGCCCCTGGAACTTGCCATTAATCATCTGGTCGGACGTGGATATGGATAAGTTGAGATGTTTGATATCGGGTATAAGCTGGAAGGTGGTCTCCACGTCCTCAACGATGGCTCTAATCCATCCCCCCAGGCGGATATGTTTAAGTACGCCCATCTCGAGCAGCTCCAGATTAGCCTTAAGGTAGTTGATTTCATGCCTGGTGGTGGGAAAGCCGAACTCGGACTGGAAGACTCCCATATCGTTCAGGTAGATATTAATCAT